>DUCH01000406.1:1305-15154 GCA_012959865.1 Myxococcales bacterium
TCCCACGGATCCCTCCGTCCCCCGGGAACGGGCGGCGTTCCCGAGCGAGTTGCTCCACCCTGGATCCCGTCTGCCCCTGAGACGACCGCATCCGCCGCAGTAAAGTGGGCGCAAAAGCGCGGACAAGAACGAGGAGACCGACCCCATGAAGGCGCGAATCGATTTTGAACGCTGCACCGGTCACGGCCGCTGCTATGCGCTCTGTCCCGAGGTGTTCGCCGAAGACGACAACGGCTACCCGGTTCTCGACGACTCGCCCATTCCGGACGATCTCGCCGCCCGGGTTCGCCGGGCCGCGGACAACTGCCCGGAATCCGCCATCACATTGCTCAGCCTCGAAGAAAGCAGTGCCGAAAAAAGCAGTACCGAAAAAAGCGGTGCCGAAGAAAGCGGTGCCGAAGAAAACAGCTCCGAAGAAAGCGACGGCTAGCCGGCCACCCCGCGCTACCCTCGCTCTATGGCACACCGGGTCTACATCGACGGGCACGCAGGAACGACCGGGCTGCGGATTCGGGAGTGGCTGGCCGGGCGCGACGACCTCAGTGTCGCCACCTTGGACGAAGCCAAGCGGAAAGATTCCGGAGCGCGACGCGAGCAAATCGCCGCCGCCGATCTCGCGATCCTCTGCCTGCCCGATGACGCCGCGCGGGAGGCCGCCGACTGGGCTCGGGAGAGCGACACCCGGGTCCTCGACACCAGCTGCGCCCACCGGGTCGCCGAAAGCTGGGTCTACGGTCTGCCCGAACTCGCCCCCGGGCAGCGCGACGCCATCGCGGGAGCGGCGAGGGTCTCGAATCCGGGCTGCTACCCCACGGGCTTCATCCTGGCCACCCGGCCCCTTGTCGACAGCGGGCTGCTGGCCCCCAAAACCCCGATCGCCTTCCATGCCCTCTCGGGCTACACCGGGGGCGGACGGCCGATGATCGAAAAATGGGAGGACCCAGTGGCTGGGCTGAACGCCCTGGCCTTCGAGGCCACCTACGCGCTGGACCGGGCCCACAAGCACGTCCCCGAAATGATTCGCTACAGCGGACTGCAGACCGAGCCGCAATTCCTTCCGGCGGTAGGCCCCTTTCGCTGCGGCATGCGCGTCCAAATCCCTCTCCACGCCGATTGTCTGGAAACGGGCACCCAGGGCAAGCAAATCTGGGAGGCCCTGGAGGCGCGCTATCGCGATGAGCCCTTCGTGCGTCTCCATCCCCTGGCCGAACCCGGGGCGAGCGATGAGCACACCTTCGACCCCACGGCGTGCAACGACACCAATCGCATCGAATTGCATGTCGTCCCGCATCCGTCGGGCCATGTGCTGCTGGTGGCCGTACTCGACAACCTCGGCAAGGGGGCTTCGGGAGTGGCCATCCAATCCCTCAACCTGATGCTCGGATGTCCCGAGGTCACCGGGCTCCGAGGCTGAGCCCCGGCACCTCCTCAAGGCGAACACGAAGCCGAAAACCAAACCTAAAACCAAGGCGAACCCCATGGACGAACAACCCCGCTTTCCGCTCCTGGCCGGACTCCCCCTACTTGCGGGGGGCAGTTGGCTCTGGACCGGCGCCGAGGCGGGTCTCCTTGCCTTCCTCCTGATGCTGCCTATCGGCGGTGGCCTGTTCGCCTCGGGGTTCGCGCTCCTGCTCTGGGCGGGAGACCGCCGCATCACCCAGACGATGGCCCTGGCCGGGTTGCTCGGCGGCCTAGGGTTTCCGGTCCTGATGCTGGGGCTGGGCGCCGGGAGCGGGCTTTGGCTGAGCGCGGTCGCCGCCGCTTCGGCCCTCGCCGCCGGCCGCGTGGCCCTCGGCCAGACCCGCGAGATCCAAGGCGTCCCCCGCCCCGAACCCAATCTTCGGCTCTTTGCCTCGGTGGCCATGGACGAAATAGTGCTCGGCACCGAGCAATTTTCCATCGGATTGCCCGCCGGCGGCGCGGCGCGGCGAATGGCCGCAGAAGTGCAGACCGCCCTTGGCCTATACCGCAGCCGGGGGTGGCTCGACGATCCCCAGACCTATCACCTGGACCCGCCCCCCGGCTTGGAGCCGCGAATCGAGAAGGCCCGATCGGGCAAAATCGTTTACGAGCGCCTGTCCTTCGAAAGCGGCTACGCGCCCCACGACGATGAACCCGGACGCGATCGGTGGCTCGCCCTCGAACCACCCCGCACCGCCCACGCCTACCTGCTCCGCCACGCCACGGGCAACCGCCCGTGGATCGTCTGCACCAACGGCTACCGAATGGGCCTGGCGGCCATCGATCTGCGCGCCTTTGGCCACTACCACGCGGACCTCGGACTGAACGTGCTGATTCCGGTGCTGCCCCTGCACGGCCCGCGGCGCGTCGGGCGGCGTTCGGGGGACGGTTTCCTGGGCGGCGACGTCCTGGACACCCTGCACGGCGAAGCCCAGGCGGTCTGGGATATTCGGCGCATGATCGGCTGGCTGCGCGAGCAAGGCGCGCCCGCAGTGGGGGCCACCGGACTCTCACTGGGCGGCTACACCACGGCCCTGCTCGCGAGCATCGAATCGGGCCTGACCTGCGTGGCCGCAGGCATCCCGGTGGCCGATCTAGCGCGGCTTTTCTGGCGCCATGGCCCCCCGCTGCAACTCGAGTACCTCGCCCACCTGGGGGTCGACCAGGCCCGAGTGACCGAATTGCTCTCGGTCGTCTCCCCGTTGGCCCTGGAACCGCGTGTGCCCTTCGAAGCCCGTCTGATTTTCGGCGGCACGGCGGATCGCCTCGTCACCCCAGACCATATCCGCGATCTCTCGGCGCATTGGGGAAACCCGAAGACCCACTGGTATGCGGGCGGGCATCTGAGTTTCCGCATGGACCCCCGGGTTCAGGATGCCGTGGACGCGCTGCTGCGCGAAGTCAAACTCTGCCCCTGATCCCCGGGTGCGGCGCCAGAGGCTGCGCGGTCTGGGGCGGCGGCGTGCGCGAGTTGTCCCCCGCGCGCAATGAGAGATCCTAGGCCTGTTCGCGCAGAATCCGAAGCACCCGGCGCAGGGGCTCCGCGGCACCCCAGAGCAACTGGTCGCCCACGCTGAAACAGCCCAGGTAATCCGGCCCCATGCGGAGTTTGCGAATCCGTCCGACGGGAACGTTCAGAGTACCGGTCACCGCCGCCGGCGAAAGTTCGGCGAGCGTACTGGCCCGGTCGTTCTCCACCACCGAAACCCAGTCGTTGGCGGCGCCCATGACTTCCTCGATTTCGTCCAGGGGAATATCCTGCTTCAGCTTGACGGTGAACGCCTGGCTGTGGCAGCGCATGGCGCTCACCCGCACGCAGATCCCATCCACGGGAATAGCGACCTCGGTCGCGAGGATCTTGTTGGACTCGGCGAACCCCTTCCACTCCTCTCGGGTTTCGCCGCTCGGCATCTTGCTGTCGACCCACGGGATCAGGCTCGCCGCCAGGGGGGCACCAAAATTTTCGACCGGGAAGTCCTCGCTCTCGAGGCTCCGGCGCACCCGAGCGTCGAATTCCAGCGCCGCGCTCGCGGGGTTGTCGAGGAGCGGGGCCGCATCGTCGCCGATCGCTCTCATCTGAGCCACGAGCTCGCGCATGTTGCGCGCGCCGGCCCCCGAGGCCGACTGGTAGGTCATGGCCGAGAGCCACTCCACCCAGCCCTGGGCGAAGAGTCCGTGAAGCGCCATGAGCATCAAGCTGACGGTGCAGTTGCCGCCGGGATAATTGAGATAGCCCTCGGCGATGCCGCGTTCGATCACCGCCCGGTTGACCGGGTCGAGCACGATGACGCTGTCGTCGTCCATCCGCTTGGCGCTGGCGGCGTCGATCCAATATCCGCGCCAGCCGGCTTCGCGCAATTGGGGGAGAACCTGCTTGGTGTAGTCGCCCCCCTGGCAACTCACGATCGCGTCGTGCTGGGCCAACTGACTGATCTCGTAGGCATCCCGCAAAGGCGGCGCGCTCACGCCCACTTCGGGGGCGGCCTGACCCACCTGCGAGGTGGTGAAGAACTCGGGCTCGATGCCCGCAAAGTCGCCCTCGGCCACCATGCGTTCCATCAGGACGGATCCCACCATCCCGCGCCACCCGACAAATCCGACTCGATTGATCTCCATAACGTCGGTTTACTTAGCAAAATCACCCGTCTTCGGCAAAACGGAGCCACCTCGGGGCCGCGGCTAAACCCGCCGATGCGCTTGGCCCCGCCCGCCCGACCCTCTATCCTGCTCCGCCATGCCGACCTCTGCTCAACCCCGCTTTGCCGACTCCGAAGACGCTCTCCACGAAGAGGCCGCCCGCATCGCGGGTTGCGACGACTTCGGAGAGACCACCTACCTCGAGGGCCTTCGGGTTCTCCTCGAAGGCTACGATCGGGAGGCCCGCTTCAACGCCCAGGGCCGCATCATGGCGCGGCAAATGATTCTGGGCATTCTGATCGGCCGGCTTCGCTCGGAGCAGCAGCTCCGCGCCCGGCCCGAGGTTCTCGAGCAACCCATCGAGCGCCCCATCGTGATCTGCGGACTCATCCGCACGGGGAGCACCGCGCTCCACTACCTGATGGGTCAGGATCCCGACCTCCAAGCTCTGGAGTATTGGCTGGGTTGCAGTCCCCAACCCCGACCTCCCCGCGACGCGTGGGAGGCGCATCCCGACTTCCAGAACGCCGAAGCCCAGATCAACGCCATGTACGAAGCCGATCCCTCTCTCAAGGCGGTTCATTTCATGCGCCCCGACCTGCCCGAGGAGTGCCGGCAACTCATGGTCCAGCAATTCACCGACGACGGTTTCGAAGTCAACAACCACATGCCTTCGTATTCGTCGTGGTATCAGCAGACCGACATGCTGCCCACCTATCGGAGACATCGAGATTTGCTGGGGTTGATTGGTTCGGGGGACCCGACGAGGTCTTGGCTACTCAAATACCCCGTTCATATGCGCTACCTCGACGCGTTCCTCGAGGTCTACCCCGATGCTTGCATCGTGCAAACCCATCGCGACCCACTTTCGGTCTTTCCCTCCTACCTCAGCCTCATCACGGGCTTTCGCGCCTTGGCGGAACGCGACATCGACCCCGGAGAAATTGCTCGCCGTCAGGTCGAGCTCTGGGCCAGCGGCGCCGAACACGCCATCGAGGTACGACGCAAGAAGGATCCGAAGCAATTCTATGATCTCCACTTCGCGGACTTCATGAGCGATCCCATCCAGGCGGTGAAGAACATCCATTCGCATTTTGGCAGGGAGTTCTCGGAAGCAGGTGAAACCAAGCTCCGCGCCTGGCACGCGAGCAACCCCCAGCACAAGCACGGCCGCCACGAATACAGCCGCGCCGATGAAGACATGGGGATCGAGCGGGGCGAAATCCTCGAACGCTTCGGTCCCTATATGGAGCATTTCGGGATGCAGCCCGAGGAGCGACCCTGAATGAAAAGGTTCGCGCGCAACCCCCGGAGCAAGCGCGAAGAGGAACTCCTTGCAACAAGCGCGCGGTTGCTCCCCTCGGCGGTCACCGCCTCGAGTTTTTCGCCCGAGCATGCGATGGTGATCGAGAGCGCGAACGGCTGCCGGATTCGCGATGCCAGCGGCAACGAGTACATCGACTACTTAATGGGCTCGGGCCCGCTCCTGCTTGGGCATGCCCATCCTGCCGTGGTGGAAGCCGTGGGCCGGCGCCTCGACAAGGGCAGCAGCTACCTCGTCGTCAATGAAAGCGCCATCGAACTCGCGCAAGCCGTCGTCGACTGCGTGCCGTGCGCGGAAAAGGTTTGCTTCAACAGCAGCGGATCCGAGTCCACTTTCTTCGCTTTGCGCATCGCCCGGGCGTTCACCGGGCGAGAAAAATTCCTCAAATTCGAGGGCGCGTTTCACGGCATGAACGACTACGCGCTGATGGGCAACCAGTGGACCCAGGCGCCCGTGGACTTCCCCAAACCCGTGCCCAACTCCGCAGGCATTCCTCGCTCCATCGAAGACCAGGTTCTCATCGGACCCTGGAATGATCTCGAGACCAACCAAAAATTGATCGAAACCCATGCCGGGGAATTGGCTGCGGTGATCGTCGAACCCATGCAGCGGACCCTGCCCCCGGTGCCGGGCTTTCTCGAGGGCCTGCGCGAACTCACCCGGCAGCACGGCATTGCGCTGATCTTCGACGAAGTCGTCACGGGTTTTCGGCTCGCCCTGGGCGGCGCCCAGGAGTATTACGGTGTGGTTCCCGATCTGGCGGCGGTCTGCAAGGGGATCGCCAGCGGATACCCAATCTCGGTGCTCTGCGGACGAAGCGACATGATGGAACTCGCCAGTCCCCGACGCCTGGCCGACGGCGACCACGTGCGCATGACGGGTACCTTCTCGGGCAACTCCATTGCGTGCACGGCGGCCCTCGCCACCTTGGGCGAACTCCGCAAGGAGGGGACCTACGAGCGGCTCTTCGCCCAGGGAAGAAAATTGATGGACGGGCTGGGCACATCACTCGCACGCGCTGGAGTCCCCCACCAGATTACCGGCGAGCCCCCCGCCTTCCAGCCCTGGTTCGGTTCCGAAGTCGTCACAAATTTTCGGCAATCCCTCGCCACCGATCCGGCGCGGGGGGCACGATTCAGCAGCCTGCTCGTGGACCATGGGGTCCTCAAGGCGCACGAAAAATTTTTCGTTTCCACCGCGCACGGCGACGCGGAGATCGAGCAGACCCTTCAGGTCTTCGATGCGGTGGCCGACCTGCTTGCCCAAGTGGGCTGATGGAGACACCAGCGGGCTTGTGTGGATTCAAGCCGGGCAGACAAGCGAGGCAGCGTCGGGGAACCTCGCCGGGTTCCCGCGCGGAGTCGCAGCGTTAAACCGCCAGAACCTTGCGAACCGCGGCGATCACCGGTTCGTGCAGCACCCCATTGGTCACGATCACTCCAGAATTGTTTCGCAGCGTGCGACCCAGGGAAAAGTCCAGTTCCCGGCCCATGACGTCGGTGACCTTTCCGCCGGCTTCGCGCACCACGATGGCGCCCGCCGCGTGATCCCAGATCTTTTCCTCGTAGTCCTTACGAGTAGGCAGGCGCAGATAGATCGACGCCTCGCCGCGGCTCACTGCGCCGTATTTGCACTGGCTGTCGATCCGAAAAGGATCGGCGGTGATCCCCAGGAGACCGGCCACCTGGGCTGAATCCGATTGCGAGGAGTGCGCGGCCTCCACCGATTCGCAGAAATTCGCCTTCTCGGTCTGGCTCACGTCGGTGACTCGCACCGGTTGTTCAGGGCCCCCGGAGAGTGCTCTTTGAAAAGCGCCCTCTCCCTTGACGGCGACGAAGAGACAGCCTCGCTCCCCTTCCGAGGCGGCGCCCACCGGCATGTTGGGGCAACCCAATACGCCGAGAACCACCTCGCCGTCTTCGATCAACGCCAGGGCCACCGCGTATTGATCCATCCGCAAAAAACCCTTGGTGCCGTCGATGGGATCCAGAGTCCAGTGCCGCCCGGAAGCGCCTCCCCCATACGTCCCGTAGTCGATAAGGTCGAGGACCTCCGCAAATCCGAGCCCCGGAACCGTTTCGCCGACTGCATGGGCTTCTACATGGGCTTCTACATGCGCCACGACTTGATCGGCCAGTGCCCGGTTGCTCGGTTCGCGCAGAGCCGCCGCGTCCTCTTCACCCACCAGGGGAAGATCGGGGAAAGCCCCCCGGAGCAAGTGGGTCACCACGGCCTGGGCGCCGAAATCGGCCACGGTCACCGGCGACTTATCCTGCTTGTCCATCGAAGCTGCGGCCACGAGATCGGTTTGAACTGCGCGACAGAGAAAGCTGGCCTTCTCCACCGCCTCAATGGCGATCCGGCGCTCTTCGGCATACGGCATGCTCGGGTGATTAGCCGAACGGCATAGGCCGAGCAAGCGGACCGCCCTCGGACTCATCCCCGGGCGATGGAGCCTCGAAATCGCGGCGAGCCGGCGATAGAGTGCCGCGCATCCGCCCATGGAGACCCATGCCCCCGTCCGCCAGACCTCGCGACGCCGCCAGCCTGCTGCTCCTCAAGCCCGGAACCACGGGAACAGCGATCCTGATGGGACGCCGCCCACCGGCCTCGTCCTTCATCCCCGACGCCTTTGTCTTCCCCGGTGGCAAGGTGGATCCCCAGGATCGACAACTCGCGTGCCCCTTCCCTCTGGAGGCCGAAACCCTGCGCGGCCTGCGCAGCGGCGCTTCGGTCACTGCCGGCACCGCCCGGGCGCTCGCCAACGCGGCGATCCGCGAGACTTACGAAGAAACCGGACTCCTACTCGCCCGGCCCGCAGATTTTCGCTCCCCCGGCCCGGGCACCTGGCGCGAGTTCGAGCGCAAAGCCTTGGGCCCAGACCACAGCGCGCTGCGAATGCTCGGGCGGGCGATCACGCCCCGCTCAAGCCCGGTCCGCTTCCACGCGCGATTTTTCGTGGCCTCGGCGGCGGACGTCCGAGGCTCCCTCACCCCCAGTGAAGAATTGCTCGATCTGGCTTGGTATCCGGTCAAGGAGGCCCTCGACTTGCCCATCATCGATGTCACCCGACTGCTGATCGAGGAAATCGCTCGCCTGGATCCGGCGAGCGGCGAGAGTCGGCCCACCCCTCGGCCCACCCGCCGAGCTTTCATCCATTATAGAGGCGAAAAACCTACAGTCGAATACCAAAATGTCGACCTGTGACCGGGCGCGAACGTCGATGTCTCGGCGAGTTCTGAATCTCGACAAGAAGCAAACCGAGTCGGTCGCAATTAAGACGCATTCCGTGGGGAAAACCCCTTCAATTCCGTTGAATATGAGCGGAGGATCAAACTCGGGAAGGGTCATTGGACGACCGGCGTCGATTGCTCCGCAATCGTCCGGGCCGCCTCCCAGCTGAGAATCATCCCGGTCCCCACAACATCGGTCCGACTGCTGAGAGTGAGGGTACGGTGTACGCCGATCGATCAAGATACCGCTTCAACCCGCCGACCATGCCCAGGGGACGCGTCCCATCGTGGGCTTCGTGTGGGGAGTTGTATAGGGCTTCGTGTAGGGCTGCGTGTAGGGCCGGCATGTAGGGCTGCGTGTAGGAGTCGGGCGTTTGATTCCGGCCAGTGCCCTCGTCCTGCTCTCCTTCTTATTAAACGTGACCCTCACCCTGTTAGGCGCGACCCTCACCCACCCCGTTCAGGCGTGCACCTTGACCATGGATGCGTTCAGCTACGCGGACGGCAGCAGCCTGAACGGCCAATCCGGTGGCAACGAGGGTGCCGGTGCTATTTTCACCTCCGACTGGGCAACCGAAGCGGGCACGCCCACGACCGGATTTACCGTGCAGAACGGCCAGGTCCAAGTGGAGGATACCGGCGGGGTCGATTACAGGATTTCCCGCGGCGTGGATCTGTCCGGGGCCCATCATCTGGGTTGTCCCAACGGCGACCCCACCTGCACGAGTTCCCCTATATCGAGTCCGGGGACCACTTTCGTCTATTCCGAGATCGCCCAGGTCGTGGACAACCACCTCGCCTACGAGGCCGCCATCGAGTTCAGTGACGCATTCGGGATCACCGCAGCATTCGGAATCGAGAACGACGGCATCGACAACATCGTGGGCGGCGTCGTGGACCACAACGACTACTTCTTCGCGACGCTGGGCAATACCCGAGTGGTCTCGTCCTACGCGGTGCAGCCCGATACCTCGTATTTCGTCTACGGCGCCTTGAGCTTCGATGTTGGGGGAACCACCGACGATGTCTTCAAGATGTGGGTGAATCCGACCTACAGCGACTTCTTGAACAACATCAACCCGACGCTGGAAATCACACTGGATCTCGATTCGCTTGCTGGCGGCGCCAGTCGCACCAGCCTCGGCGACACCATGACCATGATGGCCAATACCCAGCAAGCGGGCACCTTCAAGGCCTTCGATGATCTTCAAATCGCCCGGGATGCCGAGCTCCTTGGCGCGCCCCGCCTGGATATCGGCAACGGGACCGTTCAGACCGCCTTCGACGAATGGGCCGTGGGAGCGACCCCCGAGACGAGTTTCTCGTTGGTCTTCGACCAGCAACTCTACGCACCCAGTCAGCCTTCGACGCTAGCGACCCTGACACTCGAGGCCATCGATGCGGCGGAAAGCCTCACCCCTGTAGAGGACACCTTTGTGGTGCCCGGCTACGACGACGCCCTGCGGGCCGATCGCGTCGTTGCCGCAGGGGGTGTGCGGCTGAGCTTCTCGGGGCTCCTCCCCGACCAGTACTTGGTGAAGACTTACCACTACCAGACTTCCGACAACACTCCGGTCGAAGTCTACGTGAGCGAAGACGGGGGCCTGAGCTTTGCCCTCTACAGCACCTTCACCCCGGCAGGCGGAACCGACGCGGCCCGGGAGAACATGGTGTTCTTTGAGACCCTCTCTGGCGACGATATTGTCGTTGAGTTTCGGCCCACCGTCGTCGGCGCCACGGTGGGAATCAGCGGACTGCAATTTGTCCCCGAGCCGGGCACCGGTCTGCTCGTCGGCCTTGGACTCGCGGCCCTGGCCGCTGGCCGGCGCCGGACCTTCCGCAGAGGCGAGTTCGGGACGAGCCGGAACCAAGCCGGGCCAACGACCTAGCCAACGCCATGGGGACGAGCGTCGAGCAGAACAGGACAAAGGCCACGCGTTCGCGGACCGTGGGCTAGCCACCGATCTGGTACATCTCCACGCGCTTGGGACGTTCGACTCCGAGTTGCTCGGTACGCTCCTCGGAGTAGCGATCCGAACGCCGGGTCCAAATGCCCTGAATTCGGTCGCGCACCTCGTCATCGCTGGCACCGCTGCGCAAAAGACCGCGCAGATCGCTTCCCCCTTCCGCAAAAAGGCAGGTCACGAGTTTTCCGTCGGTGGTCAACCGCGCGCGCGAGCACGCGCCGCAAAAGGGATTCGACACCGATGTAATAATCCCGATCTCCCCCTCGCCATCGCGATAGCGCCAACGCCGGGCGACCTCTCCAGGGTAGTTGGGTGCGAGCGTTTCGATGGGCAATTCGGCATCGATCAAGGCCGCGATTTCTGCCGCCGGAAGAACCTGTTTGAGATCCCAGCCGTTCCGGGTCCCCACGTCCATAAATTCAATAAAGCGGACGATATGACCGGTCCCCTTGAAGTGTCGCGCCAACTCGGTGAGGGTGTGATCGTTCACCCCTTTTTGCACGACACAATTGATCTTCATGCCCGCGAAGCCGGCTTCTTCGGCAGCAGCAATTCCCTGGAGTACTCGCTGAACCGAAAGCTTGTCGCCATTCATCGCGCCAAAGACGACAGGGTCAAGACTATCGAGACTGATCGTCAAGCGGCTGAGTCCCTCACGTTTCAGTTGCCCAGCCATGCGCTCGAGCAAGGTGCCATTGGTGGTGAGCGCAATATCCTCAATGCCTTCGATTGACCCCAATGCGCGGATGAGTTCATGCAATCCGTGCCGGAGCAGCGGCTCGCCCCCGGTAATACGAACTTTGCGAACTCCCATGGGCGCCATCAGGCCAACCAGTCGCTCGATCTCTTCAAAGCTGAGAATTTCATCGCGCGGAAGAAAGGCGTACCGCTCGCCAAAGAGCTCGGCGGGCATGCAATACGTGCAGCGAAAGTTGCACCGGTCTGTAACCGAGATGCGTAGATCACGGAGCGGGCGGTCAAGGCTGTCCCGAACGGCTAGACTCATCGACCTCGAAAGATACCTTGAAAATAGCGGCCGGACCCAAACCGAGTGGGGTCCGCGCCGATCAGCCGATTTCTGCGGCGCTGGCGACGACCTTCGCGATCAGCCCGTACTCCAGGGCTTCCTGGGCGTCCATCCAGAAATTGCGATCGCTGTCGTTCTCAATTTGCTCGACCGACTGGCCTGTCTCCCCGGCGATGAGCCGGTTGATTCGCTCGCGCAATTTAAGAATCTCCTCCGCTGCAATTCGAATATCGCTGGCCTGACCTCCGGCGCCGCCGCTGGGCTGGTGGAGCAGGAAACGAGTATTCGGGAGCGAGTAGCGGCAATCCTTCTCGGCACCCA
The DNA here is from genome assembly GCA_012959865.1 of Myxococcales bacterium. Classification (GTDB taxonomy): domain Bacteria; phylum Myxococcota_A; class UBA9160; order UBA9160; family UBA4427; genus JAZXM01. Next base: position 13,276 of record DUCH01000406.1, read on the forward strand.
GCAAAATCGGAACCCCGATACTCGCCACCCAACCGGCACCTAGGGTAATCACCGGCGAGTCGATAAATTTCATCATGTCATGGATGGCGAAGCCCGAATCGACGTGCCCCCCCTGGCTGGTGATCACCATGCGAATGGGATCGTGGTTGATACTGTTCAAAATCAGCAACTGGCTGATGGCGCGTTCGGCGAGTTTGTCATCCACCTTGCCGGCAATGAGAACCGTGCGCGTCTCGAGCATGCGGGCCACCAGACTCTCTTCCTTGCCCGGTGCAACTGAATCGTCGTTGAGCGAAGTCATTACTTCAGTCATTCCTTCCAACCATTATTTCGAGTGGTCATTCCCGGCGCAAGCCCCGCGCTAGCCCAGCCCTCGCCAGACCCAATACCTTCGTTCCCGAAATCTGTGGTCCCGCACGGTAGCTAATCGGCCACCGTGCGCCTCAACTCCCAAAGCTGCCGTGACGACCCGAGCCGGCCGCAAAGCGCCCGGCGCCCTCGGCGGTCTCGCCCGAACGGATGACTTCGAGGCCGCCGAGGGTTTCTTCGACCAGCGCCGCATCGAGATCGAGCGACCATTGCCTGAGAGCCGAGAGGCGGTCGGCCCGCATACAGCGCTGGGGAAAGGCTGCCAACTCCTCGGCCAAGGTACGCGCCGCCGCCAGAGCGCTTCCCGGCTCGACCAGGCGATTGACCAGACCTACCCGCTGGGCTTCTTCGCCAGAAACACCTCGGCCGGTAAGGATCATATCCATGGCCACGCCCTGGCCCACCACCCGGGGCAACCGGACGGTCCCGCCGTCGACGAGGGGAACCCCCCAGCGACGGCAATACACGCCGAAAATCGCATCCCGAGCCGCCACCCGAAGGTCGCACCAAAGCGCCAACTCCAGCCCCCCCGCAACCGCATACCCCTCCACCGCCGCGATCACCGGTTTTTCGAGCAGCATCCGGGTAGGACCCATGGGACCGTCTCCGTCCACGGAGAGAGGGTTCGCCTGGGACCGTTCGCTGGGGCCACCTGCCGTGCGTTTGCGAAAGGCCTCGTGCCCCGCGACTGCTTTCAGATCGGCCCCCGCACAGAAACACCCGTCGGCGCCTGTCAGGATCGCCACCGAAAGCGATTCATCGGCCGAGAAACGGCGGAAGGCCTCGGCCAAAGCGAACGATGTCTCGCGATCGACGCAATTGCGCACTTCGGGCCGCTCCAGGGTCACCACAGCCGTCGAACCCTCGGCCAGGTAACTGACGTTTCCAATCCGAGTCTCCATCGGGGTCTCCTCTCTCATTCCACTTGCAAGAGGGCAAGAGCATAGACGGCGCCCGGGCTCCCTGCTCCGCGGGGCGAGAGAGACGGTACACTCGCGCATCCGCCCGGAACGTTTTTTTCGGGCTGGATACAATCCGCCCACCGGGCTGTCAGGAGGAGAACCCGTGCAAGTTCCGCTTCTCGTGGACGACTTTTTGCGACGAGGCGTTCAGACCTACGCCCAAAAAACTGCGGTCGTGGACGGCGACCTTCGCTTCACCTACGCGGAACTCGGACAGCGGGTCAATCGGCTCTCGAACGCGCTTCTCGCCCTGGGGGTCAAGGCCGGCGAGCGCGTCTGCATCCTGTCACCGAACTCGCATTTTTTCCTCGAAAGCTTTTACGCCACCAGCCAGATCGGCGCGATTCTCGTGCCCCTGAACTATCGCCTGGCCGGCGCCGAACACGAGTACATCTTGAACCACGCCGGCGTGGAAACGGTGCTCGTGGACTGGGAATACACCGGAGTCATTGATGCGATCCGAGATTCCCTGCCCCAGGTATCCAATTGGATCGTGGCCTCGGACGCCGGCTCAGCGGCACCGGAACAGTGGCTGGATTGGGAAACCC
>DUCH01000407.1:0-1183 GCA_012959865.1 Myxococcales bacterium
CCTGACAGGGAGATGCGTCGGCGTTCAGGTTCTCGATTCACACGGAATCCTCTTTGGGTAGAAGTCGAATCGATGTTCATGAGGTACCTGTAGGCTAGGGAAATATCGCTGAAGAGCAGGGGAGGAATCTTTTTCAGACCGTCGCGGAATCTTTGCCCTGCCCTGCCCCGCCTCGCAAAACACGTGGGGACGACAAGGCCCCGATTGAGTTCCGTTCCATCCCTACCTTTTGAGCGCCCTATTCTAGCGAAAAGGCACCCACCCCAGAAATCCTGTGAGGGGGGCAAACCGCTCTGCATGGTCGATGGTACTCAGCAAGATGTCGCGATTGAGAGGGTTCAACTCGTAGCGAGAGAGCCGGGGTAGCAAGAGCCGGGATGGCTATGGAGCCTATATCCTCTATTCTCCGGCGGCGCCGGTCCTCGCAACGTTTCGAAATTCTCTTCTCCGCTATTGTCTTCTCGGCCATTGTCTTCTCCGTTCTTGACCGTTGTCTCGAACATCCTCAAATGGACAGCTCAATGTCCGGTAAAAACTATTATCTTGTTCGTTCGGTCTATCCGCAGAGGAGGAGTGGTGGAGGGTTTCCGGGGATTTCGGAAAGCAGCATCGCCCAGTTCACGCGTTTGGCCCGAGAGGGTCGAGCCCAGCAGCTCAAAACGGTAGCGGTATGGCCACGGGGGATCGATTTGTGACTTTGATGGTGATTACCATGCCGTGCTCGGCGAAGGAAGTTCCGAGCATGGATCGCCTCTCGATTGCGATCAACCCGTCCGTAACTGACTGATAGAAAAAACCAAACACAGCAGGGCAGATAAGACCATGCGCCTACTCGTTACAGGTGGAGCGGGCTTCATCGGAAGCCATATCGCTGAAGCTGCTCTGGGCCTCAACTGGGAGGTTCTCTGCGTTGACGATCTGAGCACCGGACTGAGGGAGAACGTGCCCCGGGGAGCTGCTTTGGTCGAGGCCGATATTCGTGACTCGGTTCGGTTAGCCAATCTGTTTGAGGAATTCCGCCCAGACGCCGTGAACCATCAAGCCGCGCAGGCGAGTGTGCCCAGAAGTCGACGCGACCCGGTCACCGACGCGTCCGTCAACGTGATCGGCGGCCTACAGGTCCTGCAGGCCGCCCGAGATTTCGAAGTAGAGCGGTTCGTAGCCGCCAGCACCGGCGGTGCGA
>DUCH01000407.1:1227-15091 GCA_012959865.1 Myxococcales bacterium
CCCCGGCCAATCAGCCCCTACGGGGTCGCAAAGGTCGCAATGGAGTCCTACATGGGGATCTACCGCGAAGAGTACGGACTCAACACTCACGCGCTGCGCTATGCGAACGTTTACGGCGAACGGCAGAGCACGAACGGAGAGGCCGGAGTGGTCGCAATTTTTTCCCACCGGGTGGCCTCGCGCGCGAAGATACAAATCCACGCGCGAGCCTCCCTGGGAGACCGCGGCTGCATCCGCGACTACATCCACGTCAGCGATGTCGTGAGAGCCAATATGATAGCTCTCGGCGGCGGTCTTCCGCTGGCCGCGATAAACGTATGTAGTGCCGTCGAGACCACCACAGCAACTCTCCTCGAGCGGATCGAGCGCATCGTCGGCTGGCGCACCGGGGTGGAGCAGTTGGCCCCCCGCGCTGGGGATATCCAACGCTCCGCAATGTCAAACACGCTCTGCCAGCAGTACTTGGGCCAGACCATGCCGCTATCAGAAGGCCTGGAGCGAACCGTCACCTGGTTCCAAAGGCAGCTGGCCGCCAAGGCAGGCTCGAAGTCCTGAGCGAAACCGACCGCGACCATCCGGATCTCGGTCATTGGAAAGGGATCCGGAGTGACAGGCCGGAGCGACGGAAATTGATTCCAGATTTCGTTTTTTTGCTCGAAAAACGAAGCCACGAAACCGCACTCAATCCGGAAAAGAGTATAATAGGCGCATGAGCAGCCTAGTAGCGAGCCTTCGGACAAGCGCCGCAGCCTTCTTGATAGGATGTATCGGGTGTGTGGTTCTCGGATCTCATTCGGCGATGTCAGAAACTCCGGCGCGCGCATGCGAGGAGAAGGTCTACGTCGTCAAAATCCATGCGGATTGGTGCGGCAGTTGCAAGGCTACGGAGAGCGTCTGGGAGCGTGTTCGAAAGGAACTCGGAGACCGGGCGACTGTAGTCAAGCTCGATGTCTCCGATAGAGTTGAGTACGAGAAAGCCGTAGCTGAGGCGCGCCGACTTGGCATTGAGGACTTTTTTCAGGAATACCGCGGCAAGACGGGGGTCGTCGCCATTCTTGACTGCCAAACCCGTGAGCCAGTGGCAGTCTTGAACGGCGAGCGCAATTTCGACAAATACCTCCAAGCGGTGAATAAGGCCGGCCGCGCGTCATGATGGCGATGACCATGAGTGCCTAGATTTCGCTCTAGCGGCACTCTGTCTCTTGCTTCCTGCTGAAGCTTTCATGGCTGGCCATCTTTGGCGCATCGTTTTGTGATGATTGTCGAAACCGATTCTTTCCGACGTGAAATCTACGATGGCCAAGTGCCCGCCGGAATCACAAATTCACAAGGTCAAGGTCAGGCCTCGACGGTTGTCGGGCGCCCTCGTAAAGTTTCGAACATCGCTGTGAGATGTCCGGTAGACGGGGGCACCTCGTTCCTGAGGACCAGCTTCGAAGTGAGCAAAGCCTCTGCCGTGATTTCTAGCTTGAGTTCATTGGCAAGTTCGAGATTCCGGGATAGCTGGGCAACGACGGCTTCATCTTCGTGTTCCATGGTCAGCCGCCGATTCAATTCGGCCAGAAACTCAATCTCTGAATAGTCGACGAAGGAAGCCAGTTGGGGATCCGCGTCCTCCGAAGCCCGGGCCCACTTCCTAAAGAAGGCCTGCATGCCGATATTCGTATAGGCGAATTCCTGAAGCAGAGGATTCACGCGTTCCATAAAGGCCGTATCGCAGAGCTTGCTGCACCGGAAGAGCAGCGCGACGCCGCCCCAATACATCACGAAGTCCCACACAATTTTGGCCGTCATGATACGCGCGTAGCCCATGAGGGGGTACTGCCGTTGATACGTCGCGAGGTAAGTGCGACTGAGTGATCGAAAGCTCTGGTCGTAAACTTCGGTCAAAGCATGAATCGCTTCTCCCCCCAGGTCTCGGCTGATAAGATCGCAGGCGAACCCATTGGTAATTCCGATAAAATCACTACCCGGGGAATACAGGGGATCGACGAAGTTTCCCGCGTCGCCGATGAGACACCAGCGATCACTACTGTTGTACACCCGCTTGACGTCGTGCGAGTAGTCCTTGAGCGCCCGAAAGTCCATCCGGTGATCCAAGTGAGCTCGGACCACGGAAGCGCATTGGGGTTCATGAGCATCCAACCACTTGAGTGCCTTGGGAAAACTGCAGATTTCTTCAAAATGGTGCATACCCTCATCGGCCACGATTCCAATGCTGGTCCGATCGTTGGCCAAAGGGATTAGCCAAACCCAGTATCCGGGGCCCATGAAGTGATTGGTGCTCAAGCGCCGGGACTCCTTGAGTCGGCCCCGCCACTCCGGATCACTCGACCAGTCATCCGGGTCGATTGCGTGATCGATGCGAAACCATGCGGCATTGACATTGTGTTGGTTTGAATGCTCCAGCCCGAGGTTTTTCTTGAGTAGTGATGCGCGGCCAGTAGCGTCTATAAACCATCTGCACGAGACGTCCTCAGATTTACTTGACGTCCTGAGGCTCACGGCATGGCCCTCGTTTCTTAAACGGATATTGCCGACTCGGCATCCGTCGAGCAGATCGACTCCTGCTTCGCGTACTCGGCGAGCCAATCCATTCTCGAATCGACCACGATCAATCTGGTAACTCGGAAAGTGAAGATAATGGCTCGGGCCGCATTCGACACGACTTGCGATGTCCGAATTATCGCCATTGCTCATGAAAAAACGAAGACCGAATTTGGGAAGTTCCTGTGCCAGTAGATCTCCGATATCGAGCACGTCTTGGAAATAGTGACTCGCGGCCTCCACCGACGACTCACCGACCTTATGGGCCGCCTCCTGATTCGGCAGGGTAAGTTTTTCGGCAACAAGGATATCGATGGACGTCATTCGCTGTTTGAGCTGCAACGCCAAGCACAGCCCTGCTAGCCCGCCTCCGGCTATGACAACATCGTAGTGGCCCTTGATCTTCATCCGAGCCCACCGTTCACCGCGATCAACTCACCGGTGACATATGAGGAACCCTGCGAGAAAAGGAATGAGACGACCGATGCCACCTCTTCAGGCGTACCCATTCGCTTCATCGGAATCAGCCGAGTTATCGCCTCCTTGGGAACCGTCTCCGTCATCTCGGTATCGATAAGCCCCGGCGCAACACTGTTTACCGTGATCCGCCGTTTCGCAAGTTCAAGGGCGAGTGATCGGGTAGCACCGACAAGGCCCGCTTTTGACGCGCTGTAGTTCACTTGTCCGCGATTTCCCATTGTCCCTGATGCAGAGGAGATCGTGACGATTCTTCCTCCCGCCTTGGCGCGCACCATCGGCATGACGATCGGATGAAGAACATTGTAGAAACCATCTAAGTTGGTTCTCAGCACGTGGTCCCAGACGTCTGGGCTCATTGCAGGGAATGCGCTATCGGAGTGGACGCCTGCATTGCAAACGACTCCATAGTATGGGCCGTTGGTAGCAATATCTTCGTTGAGAGTAGCCGCGGCGGTAGCACGGTCACCGACATCGAAGGGCAGAAGCGTAGCTTCGCCGCCCGCCGCATGGATCGACGCCTGAACTTGCTCCGCTTCATCGCAGCGACTCCGGAAGTTGATTACAGTCGCGAAGCCATCGCTGGCGAGTTTCAAGGCTATGGCGCGCCCAATTCCGCGGCTCCCCCCGGTGACCAGTACACGCTCAGCCAAGTTGCCCTCCATCTCTACTTTCTATCCGCCGGTGATAATAGCGCTCGGTGCCGCTTAGGGCGTGAAGTGGTGTAGATTCTAGAGCAGTGCGTATCTCACTCATCTCAGGAAATCGGGAGAGGCTCCCGGATGCGGTCATCCCGCTTGGGCTGCTCTATGTGTCTGCCAGCATTCAGAAAGAGCACACTTCCCAGCTACTTGATCTTTGTTTCGAAGAGCGACCCATGGAAGCCTTGGCGGCGCATCTGGCCGAGTTCGCGCCTGACATCGTCGCCCTGGGCATGCGAAATATTCAGAACGCCGACTACAGCGGTTTTTCGAATACGATCGACTACTACGCCCAACTCATCGAAGTGATTCGAGGAGCGACCACAGCGCCCGTCGTCATGGGAGGGGCCGGATTCAGTGTGATGCCTGAAGAGTTGATGCGGCGACTCCGCCCTGACTACGGTATCAGCGGCGAAGCCGAAATGGCATTTCCGGCTCTAATCAGCGCGCTGGAGCAAAAAACAAGCTTTTCCGCGATACCGAACCTTCATTACTTCGCGGGAGGCAAAGAAATGTCGACTCCCTCTCCGGCTGGTTTTTTGGACATGGGCAGCCTTCCGCGCCCCGATCGAACTCTGGCTGACCCCCGCTACTACACTGAGTACGGAATCGAATCGTTGCAGACGAAGAGAGGCTGCCCGCTTCGATGCGACTACTGCACATATCCGATCATCGAGGGCCGAGTGGGGCGCACACGCTCTCCAGTGGACGTGGTTGATGAACTGGTGGAAATAACCGCCGGACACCCCGATGTTCGCCATGTCTTCGTCGTTGACTCGGTCTTCAATTTGCCGCGCGCCCATGCCAAAGAGGTGTGTCGGGAGATCATCAAACGAGGCTTGACGGTCCCCTGGACTTGCTACGCGAATCCCCTGGGATTCGACGCTGAGCTCGCACACCTCATGGCTCAGGCCAACTGTGCAGGAATTGAGGTGGGTGCGGATTCAGGATCAGAAGAAGTTCTAAAACGACTCCGGAAGGGCTTTACGACCCAGGACATTCGCACTCTTCACCAACTTGCCGACAGAGCGGGGATTCCCGATTGCCATACATTCCTGCTAGGAACCCCGGGAGAGAGCTTCGACGATGTTCTTCAAACCCTCGACTTCATCGTCGACCTCGATCCATTCAGTGCGATCCTAATGGCTTGGGTGGATGACTACGAGGCTCTGGATCCTGCTCTAGCGAAGGAGCGACAGGCCCTGCGCGAGCAAGTTCTGAAGCTGCTCGACGAACATAGTACGGAGTTTTCCTGGTGGAGTATTCCTTCAATCGGAGTCAACTACGATGCGAGTCTCTTCGACGTCCTTCGTAAGCGTGGACATCACGGCCCACTCTGGCAGCACCTACGCAATCTCTCGCCGGGAAAAACCAATGTCCGTCGTGTGCGGTCTTCCCCGGAAGCTCATTCGAGAAAATAGAGTCGGCAAGCCCCAATGGGAAACTTGGCTGTCTGGGCTCACATGGGAGTACCCCTGCCCGAGGCTTCGGGCTGCCTCCAAGCCGTGACGAGGCGCGTGCCACTCGCTTCCGCCTGAAGTCGGCGTCGACCGTGGCGAGCGGAAAATCGCTAATTCGAAGCGGCTCCTGACTGGCTGCGGGCCCCTTTCAAGGGCGACCAGCCCAGCATGTAAATCGTGCCCGGTAGTATCCAAACAAGTTCCCGTAGGCGTACGGCCAATCCTACTGCCAACCCGACATTCTCGGAATACCCGAGCATTCCGAAGATCCACATCTGCGCACCTTCGAGCACTCCGATCCCCGCTGGAACCGGGAGTAGATGCGCAGCGCCTGTAGCAAAGAGAGCCGCTGCAATTGCGGTGGTATCCGATGGAAGGTCGAAGGCCACCAGTAGAAACCAGAATTCAGCAACTACCAGGAGATTGGCAACAAGTCCCGCGAGAAATGCCACAAGCATCCGCTGGGTCTGGTCGGCGAGTGCCAATACGGATCGCTCCGCGGCTCCGATCACCTCGTGCTGCGATTTTATGAACGCAAGCCTGTCCATTCGAGTCGCTCGAACGAGCGCTGAAACCAGCCCGGCGCCGCGCCGGAGTCGCCGCACGGCCAGGATGCTACCCAGGACCAGTCCAAACGTGCCGACTAGAACGGTGATCAGCGCGCGTTCGATGTGAGGAATGTCGGCCTGAAGAAGGAGCGCGGCAAAGATGAGACTGAAGGGCGCGGTGGAGCCTATTTCTTGCGTTCGGTCTACTGTCACGCTGGCAACACCATCGCCCGCGGGCACACCCGACCGGATAGCGAGGAAGACTCGCAGCGGATCCCCTCCGAGCTTGCCACTCGGGATAAGCGCCGCCAGAGTATGGGCGCAGCTACGGAAGAGCGCGAGCTTGACCAACGACAAATTCTGGCTCAGACCCGCAAGTACGTAGCCCCAACGCCAAGAAAGGCAGACCACGGTCACGACCGCGGTTGCTACGAATGCCAGCAGCATGAGCGCGGAGGGATCGGCACCAAGGACCTGAAGAGCTGGCCCACCATAATGCCAGACGACAAAGCCCAGGAGCAGCAGCCCAAGCGTAAGGTTCACGAAGAACACAGTTGCCGTCCGCACGAGGGTGACCTAAGGCGCTGAAGCCGGATATATTGCTGGCTGGTACCCGTCGATCCTGGCACCGGCCGCAATGCATTCTCCTAGGATTTCTTCGAAGGGCCGAAGGTCGGCGACTTCGAACTGGCTTGCTTCCACGTCGAAGCGTGCGCCATCCTGACTGTAGGGAGCAACTCCCGGAGAACCAGCAGTCAAGACCCCGATCACGGGAAGCAATCGGCGCTGAATTTCCGGGCGCTCCCTCGTGGATATCACGATCTTGGCGTCGGGGAGGCCCGCCGACAGAACAGCAACCAAACGACAGAAATCATCGTCTCCGACCCCAGCCGTGTGTTCCGCGCCGCTTGCCTTTCGTAGCCTCGGTAGGCTCACGTAGACTTTCAGGCCGAGTCCTGAGAGGTGATGTACGTGACTCAGAAGGGCCAACATCTCATACGCCAGATCCGGATTGAGACCGACCAACACGCCCGGATTGGCTGAAAGCATGCCCGCTCGGGCGGCGCGATCGAAATTTTGCACCCGCCGCTCGAAATCGGCACGAGGGTTCTGGGGAGCCGATCCCATAAATTTCCGATAGACGGTGGGGTCGTAGCTTTCTTGGAAGGTGCACATGGTGACATGCGGAGAAATCGCGCCGTCACCTCGCAGAGGCAATCCCTCGAGGAGGTCTGGGTATTCAGTATCCTCGATTGACCCTACGTTGATGAGTACGTGGGTAAAGCCGCGCTCCAGCGCGCCTCGGGTCGCGGAAGCTGTCCGCGCAAGCATTTCACGCCGCATCGAGCCATGTCGATATTCACCAGTCAGTAGCGCCACACCCCGTATTCCTCGATTGCTCAGAATATCGAGTTGCCGCTTCACCACCGTGTCGTCGGCGGTCTCCCGGGCCATCGCCTCGTTGAAACGGCGCATGCCGCACATCAAGCACTCCGCATCACACTCGTTCGAGATGTAAAGCGGGCAGAACGTTTCGATCTGCAGCGAGTCCGTGGCGCGGAGTTCCTCGGAAAGCTCCAACAGCCTCTCAGTCGCAACTTCGCGGTCAAGGAAAACCGCGACCAACTCCTCATCCCTCAGCGTCTCTCCACCGAGCAATCGCTCGATCCGCTGGGCTCCTCCGCCTTTTGCCGCCTCCTGCAGCGCGATGTCGCGTAGGCCCTGCAAGGCATTTGGATCGATTCTAAAGGCTTCCATCATTGGTCTATATCATTCGCCCCGGCGCTTGGCCACTCTAATCTTCTGCTTCAAGCGCCGCCGCGTCAGAGCCTTCTTCCAGATCCGATTCAGCCAACGGCCTGCCTCGGCGAAGCCGAGAGCTGGCCATTCGATCATCCCCTGGTCGATTGAGAGGATATGGCGCTCTGGACCTCGCCAATCGCTGATCAGGACGGGTTTATAGACACTGGGGCTGCGGGAGAGAGTCTCGGTATCGAGCACCATATCCGGCGCCACGCATTCGATTTCGACCTTTACATCCCTCAGATGGTGCCGCAAAGCAGTGTAAGCGGGTGCCGGATCCGCGAACTCCGCTTCGATCCTCACCAGTAATCGATCGGGCAGAACCACAGTGAAAAACACCGAACTGTCAATGGCATCGGCCGCCGCTGCCGCAGCCTCGATGATTTCGTAGGAATAAAATTGGCTCCCTCCGAGCTTCACCTCATCTCCATCGCGGCCCAGCACGACGATGGCCGGACGAGGATCACCGCATGCACAAGGGGGGAGGCGTCGCACTCGGTCGCCGGTATCGAAACGAATCAGGGGGCTGCCTTCAATACCCAGAGTCGTCACGATTAGACGCCCTACTTCTCCAACATCCGCATACTCTTCGGAGTCCAATCGCAAAATTTCGCAATAAGCATGGTCAATCTCGAGATGGAGCGATCGTTCACAGCATCCGGTGCCAAGCAGCATCGTTTCGGTGGAACCGTACAACTCGATCACCCGAGCGTTCCAAATTTTCTCGATTCGGCGCTGAAGCACAGGCGGCAGGGGCGAGCCTCCAAGAAAGAACGTATCTAGAGCCAAATCCTTCGCGGGGTCAAGCCCCCGTGCTTGAGCGAGCTTCGCCAGAATGATGGGCTCGAAGGGAAAGCCCGCCAGTACCTGCGCCCCCGTTCGTCGCGCCAGATCCAGCGCGCGCGGAAACGGTACGTCCCAGTTGATGTTGCCCGCCGGGATGCTCACTCCGGCCCCCTGCTGCGCGATCAACTGAATGAGGTGCGCCGGAGCAGACATGAAGGGGAAGCGGTTCATAATAATACGGCCTGGTGCAAATATGTCTGGATGCCGTACCGCAATCGCTTGCGCGTTACGCGCAAAGTCTCCCGCTGTCAGCCATGTAGAGTTACTCGCACCGGTCGTCCCCGATGTTTCTCCGTAGTGGCAAACTTCTTCAAGAGGGACAGCGCGTGTTCCGTGTATTCCGACCCGCTGAAGATCCTGACGCTTCGTCAGCGGAAGCTTCTGAAAGTCCTCCATGCTCGCCAGGCGCAGATTGCTCGGTTGCTCCCGATAAAGGGGACTCCCAAGGGCGCGCTCACAGGTGAGCTGAAGCGCTCGGAAGGCTCTTCCGAAGTCGTGAGGATTCTCCAAGCCGGTCTCCGTCAAAATGCGTACACTCACCCCGTGATCGGGATATGGAGTCGCGGATGGTACTGAAGGATCCAGCGGAACGCAGCATCAACACAGCCATTCTCATCGGTCTCATCGCCGTTTTCTCGTCGAGTACTTTGGCTTTCGCCGAGCAGTGGGAAGTGACGCGGAAACGTAAAATCGACCCCCTCAACTCTATGCTCCATGAGCACTGGCCAACGGAAATCAAGAGCCGCAACCTCGATGTCCTGCTGCGCCTCTACGCGGTCGACGAGGGGACTGGCATCAACTGGGATGCTCCCCAATTGGTCTCGCTGCCGGGCGCCGAGCCGACACTCCGCTGGCAGAACCGAGGAACGGAATCGATCCGCGAGCGTTATCAAAGGCTTATGGATTTATTCGGAGAGATCGAATACACGCAACTGCGCATCGAGCGTGTAGATTGGAGACGTTCAGGACCTCTCGGACATCGAGCCACGGTGCACGCACTCATCGGTGGATCGAGCCCTACTGGCGAAAGAATCCAGTTGGAGCAGCATGCCACGCTTACTGTCCGCTTCTTCGATCCCTTCTGGGAGATCACGGGCGAAGAGATCACCCGCCGAAGTCTCGTAACTCTCAAGACGCCACGTTTTGAGTCCATGGGGGCGCAGGCAGGAATCAACCTGATTCACGAGAACAGAGTCTCTCCACCCTTTCGACTGTTCGGCCAGAGCGACGAAAACCCCGTCCGGCAGGGCTCTGGCGTGGCTGTGGGCGATGCAGATGGCGACGGTTGCAGTGACTTGGTCCTGGCGGGAAGCCCAGGACTCGCTCTGCTCCGCAGTCGTTGTGATGGGACTTTCGAGAACGCGACGGCCGCTTTTGGACTTCCCGTTCCATACCCTGCTGCCGCCAGCGGAGTTGTCTTCTTTGACTTCGACAACGATGGCCAGTCCGACCTCTTCATTAGCGCGGTCAAGGGCGGAGACCGCCTCTTCCACAACGAGGACGGACGATTCGTAGACGTATCAGCCGAGGCAGGTGTGCCTCCCGGCAGATGGGGCAGCACGCCAGTTGTTGCTGATTACGATCGTGACGGCTTCCTCGACGTGTACGTGACCCGAATGGGAGACCACGAGAACGGCTCTCCCCGCCCGATCTGGGACGCGAGTAATGGTGTCCGTGGCACTCTTTTGAGAAATCTGGGCGATGGGCATTTCGCCGATGTTTCCAAAATTGCCGGTGTGGACAGCCCGGGCTGGGATATGTCCGCGGCTTGGGCGGACTATGACTCTGACGGCTGGCCGGACCTTTACGTAGGGAATGAATTTGGAAACAACCGTCTCTATCACAATAACGGTGATGGAACATTCAGCGATCAGACGAAACAAGCAGGAGTGTCCGAGGGTGGCGCGACAATGGGAACGGTGTGGGCCGACTTCGATGGCGACGGCGACCCGGATCTTTACTCAGTCGGGATGCATGCAAACTCAGGTTGGTCGCTTTTTCACCCTGACTTCCCATTGCCGATTCCATGGTACTTCCGAATTCTCGGAAAATTTACGGATGCCGTCCAAGACCGTTCCGATGTGATCACAGAAGGGCTTTCAAGAGGCAGTTCGTTATTTCGCAATGACGGTGACGGGACGTTCACGGATATCAGTGATGAGGCTGGAGTGAGGGACGGCCAGTGGGGATGGGGCGCCGAGTTTTTTGATTACGACAACGACGGCCACCTGGATATCTACGCGGTGAACGGATTTATTACCGGACCCCTTGATGATGACGTCTGACTGGAGATGATGGAAGGCCTCGGTCGACGCCTTGGAGAAAAGAACGGTTACCTGCTCGACATTGGCACTCACAGTCTAAACGGGCGTGAAAGAAACGTCCTGTTCAGAAACAATGGCGACGAGACTTTCACCGAGGTCGGCTGGGTAAACGGAGCCGATCGGATTGAAGACGGTCGTGGAGTCGCAGTTTTTGACTATGACGAAGATGGCCGCCTCGACCTTGTCCTACGAGACTACAGAGCCCCTGCCGAATTACTCCGCAACGGCGGCGCTCTGCGCCACTGGATAGGCTTCGAACTTAGGGGCACTCGCTCCAATCGAGACGCTGTTGGGGCTCGCATACGGGTGCGGACGGGCGATCACTGGCAAACACGGGTGGTGAAGATCGGAAGTGGTTACCTATCCGCAAGCAGTCGCCGCCAGCACTTTGGGCTTGGGGATTCCGCTCGCGTGGATCAGGTAGAAATTGACTGGCCTTCGGGGACTCGGACCGTGCTTCACAATTTAGCCGCAGACCGCCGCTACGACATCATCGAGAAGGTTGAAATTCCCCAGAGCCCTAATTAGCTAAGCGAGAATTTTTCGTCTGCCTTGAAGCCGAAGCTGCCCTGCTTGGCTCGGAGTGCCGAGGATCATATCGGTCTCGTGGAGGAGCGCCTGGAAGGGGGAACGCTCGTGGAGCGGATGCTCCTCCCGGCTTTGGCCCTCAGGCCGCACCCGTGAGCCGAGCCCGACGCGCGATCGCGATTTGGCGCAAGGCCGTGGCAGCCAGGCAAAGTCCGAGGAGCGCGATTCCGCCAGAACCGCCGGTGGGCACGGGGGGCGCGCAGCCCTCCACGGGGACGTTCGAGCAGCCGGTTGTTGCGTCGCATAATTCCGCCGTGCACGGGTCGCCGTCGTCGCAAGTCCCGGCATCCGGAAGGTGGGTCAAGACATCGCCGACTTCGTCGCAGGCATCCACGGTGCAGGCCACGCTGTCATCCACCACCACGGGCGTTCCGGGCTGGCAGTCGAGGGTGGCGCTGCAGATCTCCGAGCCATCGCAGAATTGGCCGTTGTCGCAGCTGGCATCGTTGACCGCGTTGACGACCGCGTTGACGATTTCGTCGCAACTGTCGTCGGTGCACCCGACGCCGTCATCCACCGCGACGGGCGTGCCGGGCTGGCAGTCGAGCACCGGATCGCAGACCTCGGCGCCATTGCAGAAGACCCCGTCATCGCAGTCGGCCTGGGTTACGCATCCGACAGCGCCCACCGCAATCACCGCGCTATCGCTCGCCGTCTCGCCGCCATCGTCGGTCACGGTCAGGACGACGGTGTGGACGCCGAGGGACAGAGTGGCGCCTATGGAGGCGGCGTTCCCGAGCAGGGTGGGGCCGTCACGCCATTCGTAGGAGACGATGCTTCCGTTCGGATCCGCGGATCCTGAGCCGTCGAGGGTGAAGGATTCCACGCCATCGCCGCCCGCGTCGGCGGCGGACTGGTCGGGACCCGCGTTGGCGACGGGTGACGGGTTTCCGATCAGTGCCCTCACCTCGATCGAGCCGCCTATGGTAAAGAGCCCCGTGTCCATGTCCGATTGAATTTCGAATACGACGTTCGAGGCGGTGGCGGGCACCCACGTGGTGCTGACCGGGCCATGGCTGACGCTTCCGCCGTAGAAGCTCATCGCATCGTTGTTGAGTCCCTCGTCCTGGGGCCTGAGCGTGTCGAAGGTCACAAACGGCCCCCCATCGACGCTGGCCTTGATGAGCAACTGGTCCGACGCCCCGAACTGGCTCGCCTTGCCCCAGAATTTCAGCTTCATTCCCGTGCTGCCCGCCGGCATCGCGACCGAGAGGCGCATGAAAGCTCCGGCGGCGCCGATCTGGGCCCACGTTCCACTCGGGAAGCCCGAACTGGGGAGGGTCGTGATGTCTCCGTCGACGACCCAGTTGCCCAGCCCGGAGCTGAAACTTTCCTGGCGGACAAAGACGTCGGCTGGCGCTTCGACCCGCACCGTGAGCCCATCCGATCCCGTCTTTCCCCCATCGTCGGTCACGACCAGCGAAACGCTTTGCGTGCCCGAGGTGGGGAGGACGGTGGTCAGCACCGCGCCCGTGCCCAGCAGCGTTGACCCCTTGAACCACTCGTAGCTCACGATGGAGCCGTCGGGATCGAAGGAGGCGCTGCCGTCCAGGGTGACCTCTTCGGAATTATTCTTGTCGGCGTCCTGGACCGATTGGTCGGTGCCCGCGTAGGCGACGGGCGCTTGGTTCACGGGGCCTCCGGAGCCGGGCCCACCGTGGAAGACGAAGACCGCGCCCTCTTCGGCTTCGCCGGCGTCGTAGTGGGCGGCACCCATCAGGACGTCCGAGAAGCCGTCGCCATTGACGTCGCCGGCACCCGCGAGGTCGAAGCCCGGCTTGTTGTTCCGGTAGGCGGCCAACGCCTGTCCCGTCTTCAGCTCGACGAACGCGTCCGCGAGGGTGCTGCCCACCAACCCGGCGCCGCTGCCCTTGAAAATGTACGCGATGCCTTCGTTGTCGAGGCCGCCCGCGTAGTCGAGTCCCCCGACAGCGACGTCGCCAAAGCCGTCACCATCGACGTCCCCGACCCCAGCAAAGCGCCAGCCCAGTTTTTGGGTGGGGCCCAGAATCACGATGGGGAGATCGCCCTCGATGAACGTGTCTGCGTCGGCGGGACTGGTGGCCGTGACGCCCGAAGAGCTGCCGTGAAAGACCATGAAGGCGCCGTGGCCACCGGTGGTGACCCCGGTGGGGTAGCCGGTATCCGAGGCCATGATGTCGTCGAAGCCATCGCCGTTTACGTCCCCGGCGCTCGCGACCAGGGCGCCGACGCTGATGGACGCACTCGACGTGATCTTGGTATCGGCATTGCTGGGATCGGTCCCGGCGATCCCGGAGCCGCTGCCGTGGAAGACCATGATGTAGCCCACCGCGCCGACCAGCACGTCGGCGAAGCCGTCGTTGTTCACGTCCCCCGCCGCGGCGACGTCCGCACCCACCTGGTCCCCGCTGGCTACCGGCTGGCCAGGTGGATAGGAGAAGATGACGCCATCGGCGTCGTCGAAGCCGCTGCCCGTGATCCCGGACGCGCTCCCCAGGAAGATCAGGGCGGCGCCACCGTTGCCCGAGCCCTGGTTCTCGGCGATCGGGGGAGGGAAGGGGACTCCCTCGAGCGGGGCGCCGATGATG
>DUCH01000408.1:0-1142 GCA_012959865.1 Myxococcales bacterium
CAGGGCAGGTGCAGCGATTGGTGATGGCGCGTCAACTCGTACAATTGCCTCGGGATTGAAATCGCAATCCGAGACCCCGCAAATCCTAAAGGAGAATTTGTGACCGACGATGCTGTGCTTTACGAGGTGAATGAACGGATCGCGACCTTGACTCTCAATCGTCCGGACAATCGCAACAGCATGACGCCCGATGTCCTGCAGGGACTGGCCCACGGGGTCTCCCGGGCGCGTTCGGATTCGGAGGTCCGGTGTGTGATCGTGACCGGAAAGGGCAAGAGCTTTTGCGCCGGCGCTGATTTCAAGTCGGGTCGCCTTGGCGGAGGGGAGGAGTCGGAAGACATTTTCACCGCACCCCAGGATCGCTTTTATGCGATGTACTCGCACTTTCTGTCCTTGCTGGATATCGAGGTACCCGTGATCGCGGCCATGCAAGGGCATGCCATCGGGGGTGGGCTGGGGCTGGGAGTTGTTTGTGATGTCCGTGTCGCGAACCGAGAGGCTCGTTACGGTGCGAATTTCGTTCAACTCGGCCTGCACCCGGGGATGGCGACTACCTATTTGCTTCCTCGACTCTTGGGGGTGCCCCGAGCCGTGGAATTGCTGCTGACCGGCCGGATCGTGAGCGGCGCGGACGCCGCAGAATGCGGTCTAGCAAACCACGCTGTGGCGCCCGGCGATGTTCTTCCCCGGGCTCGTGAAATTGCCGGGGAAATCGCGCGCGCCGCTCCCTTGGCGGTTCGTTGGACCAAGGCGTCCATCTATCATGGGCTCGACTGGGATCCGCGAAGCGCCGCTCGTCATGAAGCTCATGTGCAATCGCGTACGGCGGAAACTGAAGATTCGCGCGAGGGGATCGCTGCGCTTCTCGGCCGCCGAGATCCGGATTTCAAGGGGCGATGAGCGGGGAAACCCAAGAGTTTTCGCTTCGCTTTGGCGAACAAAACGGCGCTATTCGGCCCCCACGCAACTCCCACAACCGCCATTTTGGTGCTGTTTCTCAGCTTCCTCCTGGTCCGTGGCGTTCTGGTATTGCGGGGTATCAAGGCGCGGTGTTCGAAAGTCGCTGTTCGACTCTTCCGAAGCGCTCTTTTTATTCGCCATGGGGTTTTGGCGCCAAGACTCGTCTTCGGACCAGCGTTCGT
>DUCH01000408.1:1209-15069 GCA_012959865.1 Myxococcales bacterium
CGGAGCAGTTGCTTTTGGGCCTCGGGTTGGTTCTTTTTGCCCGTGGTATGACCCAGAGGGAAGTCCACGAACGCGGCCCGAGGCGGAGCCACCGACCGCGTGATGGAAAGCGCGCTGGTCATACACAGGGTGGGGATCCCTGCTGCTTCAAGTTCTCTGGAGATCAGTCCGACCGACTGATGGCAGACGGGTCAGACGGGGACCAAGAGCGCGATGTCGGGTCGCTGGTCCGAGACGCGTTCAACCAAGGCTGGGGCCAGCTCTTCACGCACTTTGCGGGCGGAATAAATTCCGCCCATGAAGGTGAAGGCCTGGGGGGTGATGGCGCCCACAGAACCATCTGCGACCAGTGCCCGCAAAGTTTCGAGGGGGAAAACGACGTTGGGGTCTGCCCGCGCATCGGTCACGTCGTAGGCAAAGTGGGTGACCCGCAATTCATCGCAGGACACCGAGGTATCGATGACTCTGTAAGAGGCATCGTCCTTGAAGTGAAAGGCACGCTGGCCGCGTTGATAGATGCCCCCCGACGCGATCAAGGCAACCGATGCTGCTTCCAACTTGACTTGGATGGGGCTCCAAGGTGGCTGGCCGGTGTTCCGCACCCATTGGTAGGGGGGGTAGCCTAGGGCGTCATAGGTTTTGCGGGTCTCGGCGATGTAGTCGACCGGTTGGGCAAGGTCGGAATCCGTCATGGTCCTGCTCCTTCCGGTGGAAAATATTCGCAAAGCCTCCGGATGAACGACCAAGCCTAACTCAGGTCAGGCCTGCCGCCGAGACGGAGCGCTGTGCGCAAGCTTGTGCCGCCGCGACCGTTCCCTTTGGGGGACTTCCCGGAATTGATTCGTCCAGCTTGCGCAGGGTCAGGATGTGTATAGCTTCGTCGGTCTTGATTCTCACTCGGGCCGAGACTGTCTCAAGATTTGATCACCCACTTGAAATGAATCCGGTGTCCTGAATACTTTCGTACTGTTTTTTTCCCGGATCATTGGTGAATTCATTGACCGCGTGGTCTTTCGAAGCCAGAACGGCCGGGGAATGGGCTATTTCGCAGCCACAATCTTTGCCCAGATCGTGCGGGGCGGCATGAGCCAACTCTTCGCTTCGCACCCACCCCTGGAAGAGCGAATCCGGCGCCTTGAGATGGGCGAAGCGCGCTGAGGAAGGCGCCCAGGCCAGGGTGCGACGCCCCTACTTGAAAAGTTGCATCACGGCCCCGGAGATCGCGCCAATAAGTAGGATCATCTGGGCGATCATACCGATGGCGAAGCCTGTGGAGCGCTTTCCAGGTTCTTCCACGTAACCCCGGTAGTAGACGAAGCGCCCCAAGATGAATACCACGCCCATCACAGCCGCGAGGTTGGCGTTCCAGTAGTGTTGAAAAATCAGGATGGACGGGATGAAAATAATCAGCTGCTCGAGGGTATTCTGCTGGACACGCAGTCTTCGCTCGAAGCCGGGGTGGCCGGTGGTCGCAGGGGCGGTGACGCCATAAGTTGCCCGGGCCTTGCCAGCAAGCGCACTGAAGGCGAAGTATTCAATCAAGGCGAGCCCGACGATGAGTAGTACCAAATTCATGTTTTCTCCTTTTCTGTTGACCGAATAAATCGGTCACACCGGTTTGAATGCGGCTCCCGGACGAGGATAAAAGGGCATCAGAGTGCGCGCCAGATGACCCATGCGCCGGAAGCCAGGGAGAGTGAGAGGATCGTCGGGCGGATCATGGATTCCCGAAGTCGAGACTGCAGGGGCTTGACGAGGAGCAAGCCCGCCAGCATGCCAGGGGTGAGTAGGAGAGCCATTTTCAGCTCGAACCAGCCGAAGCGACCGACGGCGTAGAGCGCCATCAGGGAGAAGCCCACACCGAAAACGAAATAGCTCGCCAGAGTGGCGCGCAGCTTCGCGGCACCCGAATGCTGGTAGAGCAGCGCCATGGGGGGGCCTCCGACGGACGAGATCGTGCCCATCAGACCCGAAAGCAACCCGGCCAACCCTGCTGTAGCGGGATTCAGACGAACCCGCAGTCCCGCAACGCTGAGGCCTACCCCCGAGACGACGAGCAAACCGAAAGCGAGATCGAATGACCGGGGGGTAGCCTGGGCGAGAAAAACGGCGGCGAGGCCAGTGCCCACCGCGCGTCCAGCCAGGGCAAATCGAATTCCCGAATAGTCGATCGAGGCGCGCTCTCGGTATGCGACGGCACCTGTTAGAACGACTCCCGCCGCGATTAGCGGCCCCGGAATTAGATCGGGCGCGATCAGCATCAGGGGAGGCGCGACAACCAGTCCCATGCCAAAGCCTGCCGCGCCTTGGAGAGCGGCGCCCATTGCCACAAGGATAAATATCAAAGCGATGGTACTGGGTTCGGTGGGCACGGCGCGCCGAACTCTAGCCGATTTCCCTCTTGTGAGCGCCCGCCGTCACGAGAAGGTTCTCTTTTCTCGGCACCCGGAAGCGAAGGGCTATCCGGCGAGGAGGGCACGCAGTTGGGGGTCGATTCTTTTGGCTTCCTGCAGCCGCTCAGTACCCCGGCGAACAGCCGGGTGTTCGTGATTCCAGATACCCTTGGCGTAGCTCGCCCGGGCAAAGAGACGATCGCGATAGGCTGTTACCCGGGGGCGCAGGTCTCCCCCCAGAAACACATCTGCGCAGTCGGCTTCGCGCATACGGTCGAAGATCACTACCCAGCTGACATCCGCCAGGCTGAACATATCACCGAGGATCCAAACGCCCCCGTTCTCCTCGAGTTTCAGTTCGAGTGCATCGAGGTGAACTTTCATGTACCGAACCGAATTCCGAATCACTCCGACCGCGGGTTTCAGGTGCCTCAGACGCCTAATGCCCACGATCTTCATTGCCAGAAATATAATCGGCCGTACTCGGAGCCGGTGAAAAAGAAGTCCTGTCAAAATTCTGTGCACGGGAATTTTCTCGACCATGGCGCTGAATAATGGAAGCGTCAGGCCAGGTATGCAATTGCCCGCGCTGGTGGCCATGGCAGCGATGGGATCGTCACCGGTCAGGGAAGCCCGCTCGACCCAGAGATTCATTTCTTCGACCGTATCAGAGTTTTCGGGAACCAGACGAGGGGCCTCTTCGCCGCAATGATCGGCCGCGTATCGAATCTGTTCGTGGGATTCGTAGATGGGATGCCCTCGGTGAACGAGAACAGGAACCGTGCCTGCCGGGTTTACGTTCAAAAATTCTCTCGAAAGGTTTTCGTAAGAACGCGTCTCGATCAAGTCGATATGATGGCTTCCGTGGTCGACATTGAGTTCGGCCAGGCAAACTCGAACTTTCTTCGAGCAAAGCGAGAAATCGTTGTGGTAGAGCTCGAAATCCTGATCGAAGGGCAGATCAATTTCCTCGTGCAGCCCCGGCCGCACCGAGAAAGTTTTTCGCCGTCGACTCTCCCAGCACCAGGCCATGCCACAGAGGAAAAAAAACAAGCCGATCGACTCGATCATGAACAAGACCTCGATCCGTATTTCGTCGTGCCCGATTGCGTTGTCCGCCGCTCAGGACGTAGCACTGGAATTGTGAGCGGCCGGCGCCTTGACAATTTTCTTTCGAGATTCCCGAAACTCCGTTCGGCGATGGAGTTCGGGTCTCTGTTGATCCCGAATCGTATCGTGAGCAGGCCCATCATCTTATTCAACACAGAGGGAGTGTGCTTTTATAAGCTGGGCCGGTGTGATAAAGCGTTCTCTCATGCGAAATTTCCGTGCTGCGCGCGGAACCGTTAGTTTCAAGGACTAGGGGTTCGGGCCTTGAGCTGGGCTGAAAAAATAGCGGATTCGGTCGTGGGCAAATTGCAAATTTGATTTTGGCAAACATACGCCGTTGTTCGGCCTCCCTGCGCGATTTTGTAGCGCAGTAAAGGAACGTGCTTCGCGTGGGACTCGCGCTCGCTTCCGTCCGCCACGATGGCAATTACCCGGTTGGGAACGAAGGATTCTCGAAGGACGTCGACTAGGTGCGTAGAGTCGTCGTCGGGCCCTTTGACCAAGAAAATTTCCTTAGGGGTATCAAGCGCGAAGTCCAGTGCCAAGAGAAGTTCAGAAACACTCATCGGATTTTTTTGAATTGTATTTCCTTGGGAGGAGAGCGCCTGCAGCCCAAGGCTTCGATATTCTTCGTTGGTTGTCAGGGCTGCCAAACGCAGCAGGTTCAGCGCCTCAATAGAGTTTCCCGATGGGACTGCGCCGTCGCGGACGGGCTTCTCCCGTGCCAACAGAAGCTCCGCGTCATCCGCGGTCCGATAGTATCCACCGAGGGGGTCGGCATAGTGGGAATCGAGGACTGCTTGGAGAGCGATGGCCTCTTTGAGCCATCGGGTATTCGGAGAGGCTTCGTATAGGTCCAGCAGACCCGCGATGAAGAAAGAGTAGTCGGCGAGAAATGCGGGCCCAGCTGACTGGCCCTCGAGCCAGATTCTTTGCAGTCGGCCCTTGATCAGCATATGGTCAAGGACAAATTCGGCCGCTTCGCGCGCTGCGGAAAGATAGCGGTCGTCGTTGAACGCAAACCCTGCCTTTGCGAGAGCCGAAATCGCTAGGCCGTTCCACTCTACGATGATTTTTTCGTCACGCAGTGGCGGAGTGCGTTTTCTGCGCGCGGCTAGGAGTTGGCCTCGAGCAGCTTCAATGTTGGCTTTTAGCGTAGCGGGCGGGATACCAAGCTCTTTGGCCGATTCGTCGAGAGTCTGCCAAGTCCGAAGGACGCTCCGACTCTCGACATCGCCTTGAGGGCTGATGCCATACCAGGACACAATTTGTTTGCCCAGGGCAGGTCCAAGAACTGCATCGACCTCGGCGGGCGTCCAAGTAAAGAAGAAGCCTTCTTCCATTTCGCCGTCGGGTCGTGCGCTGTCTGCATCCGTTGCCGAATAGAATGCACCGCCAGGTGCCTTGAGTTCTGTTAGCACATAGTCGAGAATTGAACGGGTCACTTCGGCGAAGCGCTTTTTTTTGGTTTGCTGCCAGCCTTCCAAATAAGCGTTCGAGAGCAGGGCTTGGTCGTAAAGCATTTTTTCGAAGTGGGGGACGAGCCAACGCTGATCAGTTGAATAGCGGTGAAAGCCGCCTCCGAGGTGGTCGTGGATCCCCCCCGAAGCCATTGCATCGAGGGATTTCGTCGCGACGGAGAGCGATCGCTCATCGCCGCTTCGCTGGTGCCAGCGCAAGAGAAGAGGCACGGGGAGACTGGAAGGGAATTTGACCTGCTGGCGCAAGCCTCCCCACTCATCGTCGGCGAGTCCGTTATACCGGTCTATTGTGGCTTTGAGATCCGAGATGCTGGGTGAAAAACTCGACGCGGCACCGCCCCCGGCGAGCCGGATCGAGAGTTCACGGGCGAGCGTCTGTGCATGAAGATGGAACCGTTCGGGATCTTTGGCGTATTCCCGATGGATGCTTGTCAGTGTTTGTCTAAAGCTGGGCCGCCCCCGTTGACTTTGGGGGGGGAAGTAGGTGCCCCCGTAAAAAGGGACTCGGTCAGCAGTTACCCAGACGTTCAGGGGCCAACCGCCGTTGATTCCCATGGCCTGTACAGCATGCATGTAGACCGCGTCGATGTCGGGCCTTGCCTCACGGTCGACTTTGATCGCGACGAAATTTTCATTCAGATATTTCGCGGTTTCGGGATCATCGAATGACTCTTCTTCCATGACGTGGCACCAATGGCATGTCGAGTAGCCGATGCTGACGAGCACGGGCACTCCTCGACGGCGGGCAGCTTCGAAGGCAGCGTCTCCCCATGGATACCAGTTAACTGGGTTGTGGGCATGCTGCTGAAGGTAAGGGCTCGCTTCAAGCAGGAGGCGGTTGGAGTACACCGGCGATCCATCGGCATTTCGGTTTCGTGTCCGAGGCTCGTATGCGAGTCCCCTGTCATCCAGTCTCTTGGCGAGCTTTTTTTGAAGGGCGGGCGAAAAGGCTTCTGCGCCGGGAGGAGACTGGAATGACGGCTTTGCCGGGGCTGCGTATGTGGCTGAGGTGAGTGCCAAAGCGAGAAGGGCTACCAAGGCCAGGCAAAAGGCCGAAAACGGACTCCAACTGAGTCGCCGCATTCGGTAGTTAGGAAATCGCTTGACCATTATGCCTGTGTTGCTTGGAGTTGAGCCACAAGGTTCCTGAGGCTAGCAACAAGAGGGCCACCATGGGAGGCAGCAAATCTGAGAGGGGAAGCTGAGGCGCCAACCCTGGGTCGGAAATGACGCTGGAAATGATCGAGCCAGCGACAATGACACTGTCTCCACTTGCGTGACCGAGAACGCCCAGGCCGCTGAGAATCGGGTTGGCGCCAATCGCTTCGGCCATTTTCGCGGCGATGTCGGCAGCGGTTTCGCCGGCAAGAGTGACGATGGAAATGAGTTCTCCGTCCACCACGAAATCGACGGTGCCGCCCTGTGCAACGCCCTGGAAGAGATACGACTCCTCGACGCGGCAGGTACTTGAGCACCCGTCCAGATCAACCAGGTTGGAGTCATCGCACTGCTCAAAGGGAGCGACCAGTCCATCCCCGCAGGCCAGCCCCGGGTCGGAAATGACGCTGGAGATAATCGATCCGGCGACAATGACACTGTCTCCGCTTGCGTGGCCGAGAACGCCGAGGCCGCTGAGAATCGGGTTGGTTCCAATCGCGTCGGCCATCTTTGCGGCGATGTCGGCGGCAGTTTCGCCTGCAAGAGTGACGATGGAAATCTGCTCTCCGTCCACGACGAAATCGACGGTACCGCCCTGTGCAACGCCTTGGAAGAGGTACGACTCTTCAATGCGGCAGGTGCTCGAGCATCCATCTAAATCCAGCAAATTGGCGTCGTCGCATTGCTCAGAGACTGCGACTGCTCCATCGGCACAAAACTCGCTGCAATCGATGGGAAGACCAAAGTCCTCGCTAGTCGTGAGGATCCCGGGATCGCTCGAAACGCTTGCCCCTGCGCCCAGGCCGCGCTTCGCAAAACCGCGCCACAAGAGGCAGCGGTTGGTCTCATTGGTCAAATTGGCTTCAGCGAGAAGTATCGCATCTCGTGCTTCGATGAACGTCGGATTGCAGGCTTGGAGTTTCAGACCATCCATCACCAATTGTAGGGCGAGGTTGCTTCCCCCCGAGCCCGTGTATCCGGCGAAGATGTCGGTATCTAGGCCGTAGGCATTGGCCAGTTCCCAGAATATCTCCCACAGGCTGGTCGCCCATACCTCGCCGATGCCGTGGGGAGGAAACGCGGTCTCGATGTCTGCCAGTGTAAGCGAATTGATCGTCATGTCGGTGCTGTAGGGTTGGGTACGAATACCCCCTCCAGTCTTAGGCTGGCCGAGTACGTAGGTCCCCACGCCGTAAGGTTCCGCGCCGGTATCGCCCGGGGCAGCGCCGACGAAGAGGGTGAAAAAGTCGCTCCAGCCCTCGCCCATCCCGGCGCTTTGAGCCATAGAAAGGCAACTGGCACTGGCTGCGCCACCCGTCAACCGACTGGTTACCCCGTGTCCGTATTCGTGAAAAACAATTCCACCGTCCAAGGCGCCATCGCGCATTGGGGACGTCTCGATAGAAGCAATCAACGAGCCGAGTCCAGCCCGAATCGTCGCGCCGCCGGTCTGGCCGATGAAGAGAGAGGGAATCGATATCGATGGGTCCACGCCCCCCATGGTCAGCAGACCGTCACCGACGTTGTTCGCGACAATGACCGCGATCGCCCCGGCATCTTGGGCGTTGACGATTTTATCGACGAAATTGCAGGTTCCCCGATCGACCAAAGCAATTTTTCCATCAACACTCTCCGGGTTGGTGAGAGCAGTACACCCATCCTTCGTGCTGGGTCCGAAACCGTCAGCCGCATCCAGTGCTTCGACGACTTCGGCTTCCAAAGGATTCGCTGGAGGCGCGGGTCCGAACTCGGCAGCTCCGGCTTGGTAGAATCCCGCAAGTGAGGGGGGCGTCAAAACCTGAAGCCGTACAGGCGCCGAGAAAAGGAACATCTCCATAGTCCCAGCGAAACCGTCGGGTGGAGCTCCGAATTGAGCGTTGTTGATACCTCCGCCATCTTGCGCGTCGGCAACCACAGGATCGCCTTCTGTACCGCCCCGTCCAAAATTGTTGAGCTGAAAATTTCCGCTGGCCTCGTCAAATCCGTACTTGTAGAACATGTCGTGAGCCAGGTTGCCCCAATAAAAGACACTTGTGACCGAAGCGGATTGATACTCGGATGGCTCCAGCGTCAGATCAATGGCGAAATCGAAAACGAGACCGGGTCCGCCGTCCGGACGGTCCCCCCCCGCGTCGTTGGCATCGACGTCTTCTTGGGCATGAACGTTGTTGCCCCGAGTATCCGTAAACTCCGGGCCGGCGAGGCCGTCGGTGTCGTGCCAGCCCTGGGGCGAAGGGACAGGCGAATCGAGAAATAGAGGGGGTCCAACAAGGGCACTGGGTCCGCCCAGCGGTGATTGGATAGGAGGAGGGCCGAAGACCCGATAGGTTTCGTGGGAAATCCAGTCGGATTCAGCGAGCAAGTCGCCGTTCTCGGCGTCGATCTGAACGCTCCACCAGTGTTGCCCATCGCGAGTTCGAATAGTCAAGTCCCAAGCGAGTCGTAGTCTCCCGTCTGCAACAAGGCTAGAGCGCGTAGGGTGTCTGGGCCCTACTGGCTGGTAGACAAGTTTCGCCGGGATAGAGTCGCGGGAAAGATTCGGGTCCTCAAGTGTTACCGCCGACTGCGCACCAGGCGATCGGCTCAAAATTCTAATTCCTGCGGGCTCGGGAAGCCCGAGATGCAGAGCGGCGAATTCGACGGCCTCAAGGGCCGAAAGCACGGGACGGCGCCGATTGATCTTAGCTCGGGCTCGAGGGACAAAATCGTTCCAGCGGCCAAAAACAAAGCCACGCCGATCCACAGCCAACCCCATCTGCGCACCGTTGATGGGTATTCCACCAATTCGCTGTTGAAGATTCATATGCGTGGTCGAGTTGTGCTTCGAATCATGCTCCCGACTCTCAAGCTCATCCACGTCCTCGAGCTCAAGGCCCAGTTTTCGGTGATGCCTGCGAACATGATCGTGCGCGATCTCCGCCCGTTTTCCGCGGTGAATATTCTCTGAACCTTCGCGCCGCCCACTTGAAAGCCCAGGGCCTGCTGCCAAAAAGGTCGCCGCCAGAAATAAGACAAGAATCGGCTTCTGGATAGAACGCCAACCTGACTTGCCCAAAAGCGAAAGGTGTCGGCTCTGCGCCAGGAAGTTTCCCACAGTTTCCTTTTTCCGGACCAAAATTGCGTTCCGCAAGTCTCGGCATTCCGCCAATTTCGAACGTTACATCTTCTGGTTTCACAATGAATCACGCCTTGAGGTCGGCGAAAAAAATCACGGCGCATCCATCGAAAAATTCGAACTTTGAGCAGGACAAACCTCAAAGTTGCTTATCGACGAAATGAGACAAAAAAACAAGGTCTGAAGTATTCCATTCCGTTGCGTCAGGGAAAATCGCCCGAAAGCTGCATCCTACTTGCCGATCGTGCGGTCGACCCAGTGCCGACGCGGGGAACGTATCGTCCGCACCTCAGCGGGCAATCGCCACGGGGTCCCTAGGCGGTTCGTGGAGCCTCGCTTTGGAAACAGCGAGGCCGTCAATCAACGCTAATGCAGGTGCTGGCTGGAAACCCGAGAAATGGCTTTCTTGAGTCTCGCCATGCTGATTGGTTTCAGCAGAATTTCGTCGATACAGGAGAGGTCAGAAGCTTCAGGAAGTCCGCCTTCGAATGCCGTGAGGAGAAATACTCGTGCGCCAGGGCAATTCTGTTTGGCCTGTCGCGCAAATTCCAGTCCAGAAATTCCGGGCATGCGAAGGTCGGTGATCACGATATCGAAAGATTTCACCCGCAACTGCTCGAGCGCTTCTAGAGGAAGACAGCTGAGTTGCGGAACAAAGCCCAGATGCCGAAGCACCGCAGCATGGGCATTCACTACGAGCTCGTCGTCGTCGACAATCAGAATTTGCAGACCGGTATCCAGCGAGTCGTTGGATTCGTCTGGCTCGGCCTCTGAAGTCTTGGAAAGAATTCGAGGAAGAAGCATGCGAACGGAGGTTCCCCTGCCCGCCACGCTGTCGATGTCGAGGCGCCCGGAGTGGCTTATCGCGGTATTGCTGACCATCGCGAGGCCTAGACCGGTTCCTCTTTCTTCCTTCGTCGAGAAGAACGGTTTCCGGCAGGCGTCTAGTGTCTCTTTAGACATTCCGGTTCCGGTGTCAGCGACCTCTACAACGACAAAATCGCCCTCGCTTCGAGTCGAAATCCGAATTTCTCCGCCTTCGGGCGACGCGTCGACCGCATTGAAGATCAGGTTGATCACGGCCTGCCGTAATTCTGCTGTGCTGCCAGAAATTTTTCCGAGTGAAGTTGCTTCGCAACTGACTTCGATGGGAGCGTGGCTCAAATCATCGTGAACCTTCCACCGAGGCTCGGACATCGCGACTGCGTCTTCTACAACTTCGTCAATGTTGACTGTTTCTGAAATATTCGGAGATTCGGTTGTTCGGTTGAATTCTCGAAGTCGCTTGATGATTCCGGCGGCGTCTTCTGCTGCAGTTTTGACGACAGTCAACAACTCTTCCCGCTCAGCGCTGTCGATATCGGGTTCTTCCAGGAGGATGGAGGAGTACGAAATGATCGGAACAAGAACATTATTGAAATCGTGTGAGATACCGCTGACCATTTCGCCGAGCGCCGTTAGACGTTCCTTCTGCACCAAGGCACGCTGGGCCTTTCGCAACTCTTCCACACTTTTTTCAAGTTCTGCGTGGCTCAATTCGAGCGAGTCTTGAGTTTTTTTGTGCTCGCTCACTTGGCCGGCAAGAGCTGCCGTTCGCTCCTCTACAGTCTCTTCAAGGGAAACGATTAGTCGATGGATGCTTTTGGCGATCCGTTCAAACTCAGTTGGGCCCGCGGTCTTCTCCAACATGGGGATGGCCGCCCCAATTTTGTATTCCGCCAATTTCGCGATTGCATCTACTGGACCGGCAAGTCGCCGCGATGACCAAATGACGAGAAGAAAGAGAAGGCCAGCGTAGGTGAGGAGGCTGGCGGCCCAAACTACATCATGCATTCTGAGCTGATCGTCAAGCTCTTTCCGGTCAATGCTGGATTTGACTTCGACTCGTGCGATCAGGGTGTTCAAGGCATTGACCATCCCGAGGAGAGTTTTTTCCGCCTGTGCTGATGCGGGTCGGTTGCTCGTGCCTTTGGCTACGTCGAGAAGACTTTCAGAGATCCCCCCGAGGCTTTGCTCGATTTTGGATATGACTTCAGAGGTTCCTTGGGAGGGCGGTAGTTCGTCCAGCGCCCGATTCAAGTCGTCGAGTTGTAGCAGCGCGTCTTCGCCTAGATAGGTGATACCACTGAAAAAAACTAGGTCGTAGGTGACAAGAAAACGGCCAAATGAAGATGAGATATTCCTTAGCTTTTCAAGAAAAAGCGACTCGCTACCCATCGCTTGGTGCCGTCTCTCTAGACTCGCGTGCCAGCGATCGTTCGCAAAGGTGAGCGTGGCCCCGCCAATGGTCACTGAAAAGAGGAGAAGCAGGAGATGGGTTCGGAGATTCATCGGTAAAATGAGCCTCGGAAGTTGAATCCTCGGCGCACGCTGGCAAAGCCCGAGGAGTGATCTCTGGGGGTGAGGGGACGGCTCATACTAAAGAGTTCCGTCTTTCTGTTGAAAAGTTTCCAGGCTCTCTCCCCACACAGTTTGAGTCGCCGAGATCGTCTTGAGAGCCGACTTGATGACGTCGAGGGCAATGGCTTGTGCGCCGGGTGGAACCGCGAGTGATGCTTCATTGACTGCTGTTCCTTCATCGTTCAGCAGTGCTCTCAATTCTGCGAAGCCTTTTCCCTGGATCGATTGCTGAAAATATTCGGATTCTATGTATTTGCGCGACCTATCCCGTGATCTTTGGAAGTTCATGTCGATGACTCGCAGTTCTGGGTCGAAGGTCCATGCGATTTCGGTCAAGCCCCAGCGACCTCGTTCGGTGCGAACATGTACGATCGCCGCCAGGTCATCGTTCGAATCGAAAGCGGCGTATACGGTATGAGTCCCGAGTTCGTTGGCGTGAATCGTGAACGGGAGGGTTTCGAGGATCGTTTCCCGATGTCCGGCGTGGATTTGGCGCACTATGGAGACGTAGTGGTCGAAGTCGGGGACCGAGGACTGGATGGCGCGGACGGGATCCCTGAGAGAACAGTAAGCCTGTTGTCCCAGCGCGCCGGAAGGAGTGAGCAGGAAAAAGATGGCTATCAGGCAGCGGTTTTTCATGTTTTGCAACTTCTCTTTGGAGTTTAAAAGAATCGGTATCGCAACTGGATTCGGATGCGGTCTGGCTTATTGGTGCTTGTCAATTCATGTCGGTAATCTGCAGAGATCCAATAGTGAGTGGCCAGAGCGAGTTGGGATCCGACCGTCAGATAAGACACCTTGTCCCACGGAACGTTGCTGGGTGCTGAGCTGTCTCGTTTCATCATTATGTTCCCCTGGGTGTAGAGGAGCAGGGTTTCCGCTGGGGAACGCCAAGACAGGTCGATGAACCCGTTCACGATATCCTTCGTGTGTGAATCCCGGCCGATAGAAATTTCGCCGAGGACATCGATGACCCCTCCCGTCCAGCGCCAGTCGACTCCCAGCCGACTTCTTTCGGTAGTCTTCCCGTTCTTCAACACCTTTCCGTAGAACCCGGATACTCCCATGGCGAGGGGCAGGTGGTTGGGTGTGCCGACCCGACCCGAAGCTATATACGGACTGTCCTGACTCTCGTACTCAAAGCCCGAACCCCGCGTAAGGGC
The DNA here is from genome assembly GCA_012959865.1 of Myxococcales bacterium. Classification (GTDB taxonomy): domain Bacteria; phylum Myxococcota_A; class UBA9160; order UBA9160; family UBA4427; genus JAZXM01. The sequence goes on from DUCH01000408.1 coordinate 14,030, forward strand.
AATTTCGTATTCGAAGTGCGAGGCCACACCGTTGAGACTCGTTCCCCAGTCGATTTTGTGGCCGAGATTCGGGCCCGTGTCGAATTGCCTTAAGGTTCCCGGCGTACGAGAGGGAATATTGAGTCCGTAGGGGATGAAGAAGTGCCCGAGTTTTACGTTCACCCCTCGGCGTTTTGTGACGTGGTAGTTGAAGTAGGCCAAGCGAGTTTGGTAGGCCCATTTGGTTTTATTCGGGCTGCTGTCGTACTTTCCATAGAACTGAATGAGCAGGGTTCCAAGGTCTCTCTTCTTGGTACTGACGACTTTATGCAGATCGATCCCGAAGAACTCCTGGTTGGTGTATCCGGAATTTTCGGTCGTATTCACCCGGCCGGCGAGATCCACGGCCCACCTCAAGTTGTCTGTAAGAAAGCTCCAGCGACCATCGGGGCCAACAGTGCCAAGGGGCACCTCAAGGTCGCCGAAGGGTTCTTTTTCGGCTTCAGTGTGTGAAGCTTCCAAATCGCCGGCAGATTCCGACGCGTTTCCCGGCAGAGAAAAAAAGCAAGCCAGGGTGAGAACCCCTGCGAGCTCGAGGAGGGAAGGAAGTTCCTTGAGTCGCGAATGGGTGGCAGCTAGACGGCTGGGGGGACTTGAATACTGCAACGGGATCCCTCTAGGTTAGGCGAAAAAATTGAGTGGCGGCCCTGCCATGACGGGCTCGGCGCTCTGAACTTCCCCTTCTCTTTGTCGAATACTTGCACGAAGAAAATCTTTTACAGAAAAAATTCCCGCGGAATTCTGCGCAGCGAGACTTCCTGATCGAAACTTCGCTCCCATGACGGTACGAACGGCTTTGTGGTGGGTTAGCCGTAGGGCACGAGAGTCGGACTAGTTTAGGCAAAAAGGCTCCAAGCTGCCCAAAGCGCAGCAGTTGGCCCCGGGGTTTAGGCAGGTAGGACCGACCCGCCAAACCCAGGGCCTTCGGTTTAGAATCGGTCGTAGCTAACGCGAAACTGAACACCCAGCCCCCAATCCGGCGAGTTGTCGGAAAGGCCGAT
>DUCH01000409.1 GCA_012959865.1 Myxococcales bacterium
TGTGATTCCGGCGGTGACCAACCTGGGTTATCGACCGACATTCGATGATCAGCGGAGTCTCGTAGCGGAAGCGCATCTGATGGACTTCTCAGGCGATCTTTACGGTCGAAAGGTTGATCTTGATTTTCTTGAGCGTCTGCGCCCCGAGCAGAAGTTTGAGTCGATCGATGAACTGAAGGTCCAGATCGGGCGGGATGTTGATACTGCCCGCTCCTGGCTTCAGGAGCATTCAGAAGAAATCCCGGCTCGCGACGAGCCCCGGTGGTGAATCGCCGGAACGGTTTCGGGCTGGCAACTGAAACCAGCCCGGGGTCCGGGGGTTGGGTGTTGAGCTGGTCAGACTGGAAGGTCTGGCTGGGCATGGCGGTGACAGCCATTAGCGTTTGGCTTGCGGTTCGTGGGATCCCACTCGAAGAAGTTGTTCAAGCCATTCGCGAATCGAACTTTTGGAGCCTCCTGGCCCTGTCGGCTCCGTGTTACCTGATGAGCGTCTACTTCCGAGCACTCCGCTGGAGGCATCTTGTCCAGCCGCTCGGGGATGTGCCCAGGAGCCTTCTCTATCGTTCAACCGCCTTGGGCTTTATGGCCAATAACCTGTTGCCGTTGCGGATCGGGGAAGTGATTCGAGCCCTGACGATGGCGCGGGACTCGGGAATCCCACTGGCCTCGGTGGTGGGGACTGTGGCCTTGGAGCGGGTCCTGGACGTGGTCACGGTGCTCGCAATGTCCCTCGGGGGGATCGCCTACCTGGTGAGCGCTTCGCCGCCGGGCCCGGAAGGGCCATCGGAACTGGGCCGAGTACTCGGCCAGGGGTCGAAATTCCTACTGCCGGCAGCTGCGGCGCCGATCCTGATCCTGGCGGCGCTTCGCGTTGCGCCCGAAGCGGTGATCACCTTCGTGGGCGCGTGTTTGCGTCCGCTGCCCATTCGATTCCGGTCGGTCGTAGAGGGCGGCATCCGGAGTTTTGTCGGAGGGCTTGGCGCTCTTCGCGGGGGACCGCACCTGTTCTGGATCGCACTGCATTCGGTTCTGATTTGGCTCGTGACTGGAACAGCCCCAATTCTCTTAGGATTTGTATCATTTGGGGTCGATCTCGGGGGAGCTTGGGAGAGCCTAGTCCACGCTTGGATTCTGCTGGGTGCACTGGGGGCAGCGGTCGCGATTCCCTCGGCGCCGGGCTCCATTGGCCCCTACCAGTTGGCGTTTACTGCCGTGCTGGTGCCTTTTGGGGTGGCTAAGCCTACGGCTCTCGCGATGGGGATTGTAGTCTGGTGGGTGTATTGGCTGACTTTGACTCTCCAGGGCCTGGTTTATTTGGCCCTGGGCAAGGGGAGTCCCTTTGAGTTACTCCGGCGTCCAGAGTAAAGTTCTCGGTCTGCAGGCCGATAGCAATTCGCAGGGTTGGCGGCTTAATTGCCGTGTGGGAGCCCCGAAGGGTCCAGACGATTCGAGGATGCGGAAACCGGGGATGGAGAGGTGGCCCGGTTGAGAGAGACGAGTTTCGAATGAGGGAAGGGAAGTAATTCTTGAACGAGCGAATCGGCCAGTTGCTGGTTAAGGAGAACCTACTCTCCGCGGATCAGCTTTCGAAAGCTCGCGACGAGGCAGCCGTCAAGGGACAGCGCCTTGGGGCGCAAATTACCCAGCTCGGCTTTCTTGACGAGAGCGAGCTGACGGACTTTGTGGCCAAACAATACGGCGTTCCGTCGATGGATCTTGACGAAATTGAGATCGATCCGGAAGTTGCCGGTCTGATTCCGCAGGAAGTTGTCGAGAAGCACAACGTACTTCCGATTAGCCGTGCGGGGTCGACCCTGATCCTCGCGACGGCTGACCCATCGAACATTTTCGCTCTCGACGATATCAAATTTCTTACCGGTTATAACATTCAGCCCGTAGTGGCATCGGAAGAAGGAATCCGGCGCTGTATCGAAACGTACTACGGACAGGATGATCTGCTCGATCAAGTCATGGCCGGATTCGACGACGCTGGAATCGACTTCGTCACTGAAGAAGACGATTTTGATCCGACTCTCGCGACCAATGAGGCGGAAGACGCTCCGGTCGTCAAGCTTGTGAATCTCATTCTCACCGATGCGATCAAGAAGGAAGCTTCGGATATCCACATCGAGCCCTACGAGAAAAGCTTTCGAGTGCGGTACCGGATTGACGGAATTCTCTATGAGGTAATGAAGCCCCCGATTAAATTGCGAAACGCCATTACCTCTCGACTCAAGATCATGTCGGAGTTGGATATCGCTGAACGCCGCCTGCCTCAGGATGGCCGAATCAAGCTGAAGATGGGGCGCGGCAAGGAAATGGACTTCCGTGTGTCGGTGCTCCCGACGCTTTTCGGAGAGAAAATTGTTTTGCGATTGTTGGACAAGAGCAACCTGCAACTCGACATGACTAAGCTTGGGTTCGAGGTGGATCAGCTAAAGGAGTTCCAGGAGAGCATCCACCTTCCCTTCGGAATGGTGCTGGTGACGGGGCCAACGGGGTCGGGTAAGACCACGACCCTCTACTCCGCGCTGTCCGAACTGAATGGGGTAGGTGAGAATATCTCCACGGCCGAGGACCCAGTTGAGTTCAATCTCAGCGGTATCAATCAGGTTCAGATGCATGAGGACATCGGACTCAATTTTGCTGCAACTCTTCGCTCTTTTTTGCGTCAAGACCCTGACATAATCATGGTGGGCGAGATTCGTGACTTCGAAACCGCAGAAATCGGCGTCAAGGCGGCACTTACAGGGCATATGGTGCTCTCGACGCTGCATACGAACGATGCGCCCTCAACGATCAACCGTCTTCTTAATATGGGAATCGAGCCTTTCCTGGTTTCATCCGCGGTGAATTGTATCGTTGCCCAGCGGTTGGCGCGTAGAATTTGCCCCGAGTGCTCGGAAAAGGATCTTGATCTCGGCAAGGAGGAACTGGTTGCTTCTGGGCTCGGAGAGGATGAGATCGAGGGGTTTCAGCCATTGAAGGGGGCTGGCTGCACGAATTGTTCGGAAACTGGGTACAAGGGCCGGGTGGCGATCTATGAAGTCATGGTCCTCACCGAAGCGATCAAGGAGTTTGTCCTCAACGGTGCGTCCACAACCGAACTGAAACGAGAAGCTATTCGAGGCGGTATGGTTACGCTGCGCCGCAGTGCGCTCAATAAACTGCTCGAGGGTACTACGACGCTGAGCGAAGTTCATCGCGTATCCACCGCAGACAATTTTTGACGGACCTTTTTGAAAGCCAGGGACGGTGATCAGATGGCGAATATGCATCAGCTCTTGAAGACAATGATCGAGCAGGGCGCGAGCGATCTTCATATTACGACGGGTACTTCGCCGCAGTTACGAATCGACGGAAAGCTGCGTCCCCTCAAAATGCCTGCGCTGACCCCTCAGGAGACCAAGCAACTTTGCTACTCGATCCTCACCGACTCCCAGAAGCATAAATTTGAAGAGGAAAACGAGCTCGATCTTTCGTTTGGTGTGCAGAAGCTTTCGCGCTTTCGCGGAAATGTCTTTGTGCAGCGAGGGAATGTGGCCGGCGCATTTAGGGCTATTCCTTTCAAAATCATGACCTTCGATGAATTGGGCCTACCTCCGGTGGTCGCCGAACTGGCCAGAAAGCCCCGCGGATTGATTCTGGTGACTGGGCCTACGGGTTCAGGCAAGTCAACGACACTGGCGACGATAATCGATCAAATCAATCAGGACCGAAACGAGCATATCGTAACCATCGAGGACCCAATTGAGTATCTGCACGGCCACAAGTCTTGCGTCGTGAATCAGCGAGAAATTGGGGCAGACACGAGTAGCTTCAAGGCCGCGCTGAAGTACATTCTGCGTCAGGACCCCGATGTATGTCTGATTGGCGAGCTACGAGATCTCGAGACGATTGAGGCGGCACTCACCGTGGCGGAAACCGGGCACCTCGCGTTCGCGACGCTGCATACGAACTCGGCGGTTCAGTCCATCAATCGTATCGTTGACGTCTTCCCCCCCTATCAACAGTCGCAGGTTCGGCAGCAGCTATCTTTCGTTCTCGAAGGAGTGCTATCTCAGACGCTTATTCCCCTGGCGAGTGGTAAGGGGAGGGCGCTTGCTCTAGAAGTCATGGTGCCGAACGCCGCGATCCGAAACCTGATTCGTGAGGATAAAATCCATCAGCTCTATTCATCCATGCAACTCGGGCAGGGAAAATTCGGTATGCAGACGATGAACCAATCTCTTGCGGGACACGTGGGGGCAAGGACGATCTCGATGGATGATGCCAGCGGTCGCAGCCCCGATGTGGAAGAGCTGAAGAAATTGATCGCGAGCCAATCCCTTGCAAAGAGCCCAGATCGGAAATCTGCTCCGGGGCGAGGCGCGCGATAGCGGCCGAATGCGAGCAGTCAGGATTATAGAGGGGGCCGCTTCGATTCGGCCGGGGGGTAGGTGATCATGGCAGTATACGTCTGGGCGGGTAAGACCCGTGATGGGGGCGTTCGCAAGGGCGAAATGGAAGCCAAAACTTCCGAGATCGCCACGGCACAGCTGCGATCCTTGGGCATCGTACCGAGCAAGCTCAAGGAAAAGCCTAAAGACATCAGCGAAATATTTACGTTTCTTCAGCCCAAGGTGACAGTCAAGGATCTGGTGATTTTTACCCGCCAGTTTTCAGTAATGATCGATGCTGGACTTCCCCTGGTTCAGTGCCTGAATATCCTTGGGGAGCAGCAGGAAAACGCGACCTTTAAGCGAACGATTAACGCGGTTCGAAGTGATGTCGAGTCTGGCGCCACCTTTGCCGAGGCTCTGGGGAAGCACCCCAAGGTTTTCGACTCCCTTTATGTGAACCTCGTCGCTGCAGGTGAAGTCGGCGGAATTCTGGATACGATTCTGAATCGGCTTGCGATCCAACTTGAAAAGCAAGACAAGCTCGCCAATCAGCTGCGGGGTGCGATGGTGTATCCGGCCACGATCTCGGTCATCGCAATCGCCTGTATAGTTCTCCTACTCGTCAAAGTAATTCCGGTTTTCCAGAAGATGTTCGAAGACTTTGGCGGCAGTCTCCCCGGGCCGACTCAGATGGTGATTGCCCTGAGCGAGTGGCTTCAGGTCAACGTGCAATATCTTGTGGGTGGGTTGATCGTCGCATTCTCGGCCTTCAGCCAGGCCCGGCAGCGGATCCACAGCTTTCACTATCAAACCGACAAGCTGGCGTTAAGGCTTCCGATTTTCGGAAATATCATCAAGAAGGTCGCGGTTGCTCGGTTTACCCGAACCCTGGGTACAATGATCTCGAGTGGCGTCCCAATCCTCGATGGTCTCGATATTGTGGCTCGCACAGCGGGTAATTTGATCATCGAGGAGGAGCTGCAGGCGACCCGCGCTTCGATTTCGGAAGGAAAGACTATTGCGGAGCCGTTGCAGGACTCGCGAGTTTTCCCGGGGATGATGGTTCAGATGATCGCAGTGGGCGAAGAGACGGGTTCCATGGAGATCATGCTGACCAAGATCGCCGACTTTTATGATGATGAGGTGGATGTGGCGGTCGCTGCGCTCACCTCGATGCTTGAGCCCTTGATGATGGTTTTTATGGGTGGATCGATCGGCACGATTTTGATCGCTATGTATCTCCCCATTTTCACCATCGCCGATTCAATTCAATAGCGCCTCGGCGCATTCGAGTCGCCCACCCGGGATTGGCGCGCTCGTGATCCGGGGGAGGTGTATTTGGCTTCTGAACGAACTAACGAGCGAGGTCATACTCGACGAATCCTTTTAGCCCGAATAGGCTTGGGGGCTCTGGGGCTGGCCATCGTTGCAGGCTTGGATTGGGCGGGGGAAGAATTTTCCCAGCCCGCGCGGGAAGGGCTCTATCTGACCCTCGCCGCGGGCTTTGCAAGTCTTCTTCTCACCGCGTTTTGGCAGCCGAGTGCCCGTCACTCGGGCTCATATACGTTCTCTCAAATCGCTCTCGATGTCGCGATCGTAACGTCATTGGTCCATTTCTCGGGTGATCCCGAGTCTTTTTTCACTTTCTTGTATCTGACTGTGACGATCTACGGAGCGATCCTGTACGAGCGTCGCGGCGCGATGGTGGCCGCGGGTTTGAGCGCCTTCGCTTATGGAGCATTGATATTCGCGACTCACGCTGGCTTGCTGACGGGTTACGGGGGCGACTACGAGCGTCTCTCGATTTCGGTTTTGGCTGCCGCTTGGGGGGTGAGAAGCGGAGCGTTTTTTCTCGTTGCGGTGCTCGCCAGCTTCCTGTCCAGGGAACTGAGTCGCACCGGCAGGGCTCTGGACGAGAAAACATCTGACCTCGGGCAACTGCGAGAACTCTATGAGCAGACCGTGGTCAGCATTATGAGCGGACTCCTGACGACCGACGAGAATGGGCGAATCACGTCGTTCAACCCCGAAGCCGAGCGGATAACTGGGCAGGGCAGAGCTGCAGTTCTGGGCTCTTTACTTGAATCGATTATTCCCGGTACGGCCAAAATTCTCGCGGAATCCGGCCGCCCATTGCCCGCGAATCGGGTTTCCCGTGCGCGGCTCCGCTATGGGAACAAGAGGGGAGAGGATCTTTTTCTAGGTGTGGCGGCTTCGATTCTCAAAGGAGACGACGGCGGCCAACGCGGGCATGTCGTGATTTTCCAGAATGTCACAGCCGTGGCGGCCATGGAGCGCGAGCTGAGGAGCAAGGAGCGGCTCGCGGCTGTGGGCGAGATGGCGGCAAAGATCGCTCATGAAATCCGCAACCCGCTCGCGTCGATCTCGGGCTCGATCCAGATTCTGAAAGCGAGCCATGAAACGCCAAAGGCGGATCAGACCGATTCGGATCGTCTGATGGAAATCGTCCTGCGCGAAACCGAGCGCCTAAATACCCTAATTGGGCAGTTTCTCCAGTATTCGCGTCCAACACCTCCTGCCCTGGAGCCCGTTCCTGTCCTTGCTCTCCTAGAGGAAATGAAGGAGCTCCTAGAGGCCTCCAAGCCCGAGGACGTCGAGATCGAGTGCTTGGGTCCAGAGGCGATTCGGGTGCTGGCCGATCGCGACCAGCTCAAGCAGGTGCTCTGGAATTTGGCGAATAACGGGATACACGCGATGCCCAAGGGCGGGTCCCTGAAGTTTTCGGTGAGTGCTGTGGCACCAGAAGAGGCTCAAGATCGTCACATGGCTGGCCGAAAAGGGGAGAGGAGTGACAAATCGCGGCAGTGGTCCGATTGCCTCGGGGTCGAAATTTCAGTTTCTGATTCCGGAGTGGGCATTCTGCAGGAGGATCAGGAGAAAATATTCGAGCCCTTTTTCACAACCAAGGCTGAGGGCACAGGTCTTGGCCTCGCCACAGTGCATAGAGTGGTTGAGGGACACGGGGGGTCGATTTGGGTAGAGAGCCAGGAGGGCGGTACAACCTTTCGGTTGCAGCTGCCGGGACCAGGAGTGAAAGAATGAGTCATTGCGGACACATTCTCGTCGTCGACGACGAGCGGAGCATGCGGGAATTTCTTCAGATCTTCTTTGTACGAGAAGGCTATAAGGTGACGACCGCACCGGGAGTGGATGAGGCCGAAGTCTGCCTTGAAAATGATGAAATTGATATCGTCATCACCGATATGCAGATGCCAAAGCGTGGGGGCCTTGAACTCCTCAATGCGGCCCGTGAGCTCTCGCCCGATACCGCGGTGGTCGTGATTACAGCATATGCAAGCACCGACAGCGCAATCGAGGCGATGAGAGAAGGGGCGTATGACTACATCACCAAGCCCTTCAAAGTCGACGAAATCCGGCTGGTGATCGAGAAGGCCCTTGAGAAAAAACAACTGGCGCTCGAAAATGAACAATTGAAGACTCAATTGAAGTCCCGTTCCGGTCATCCGACGATAATCGGAAGTAGTCGCGGCATCCGAGAGGTCTTTGAGCTGATCGCTCAAGTCGCGGCGACTCGCACAAGTGTGCTGATTTCCGGCGAGAGCGGGACCGGCAAGGAACTGGTCGCGCGAGCCCTGCACGACCAGAGCGAGCGCAGTACGGATTCGTTCGTGGCCTTGAACTGCGGCGCGATTCCTGAAAATCTGCTCGAGAGCGAGCTTTTTGGTCATGAGAAGGGTTCGTTTACCGGCGCCGTAGACCAGAAGAAGGGTCTCTTTGAAGTTGCGGACCACGGGACGCTTTTCTTGGACGAGATTGCTGAGCTTTCGCTTGGCCTGCAGGTGAAATTGCTGCGGGCTATTCAAGAGAAGACGATTCGACGTGTTGGCGGGACGTTAGACATCTCCGTCGACGTGAGGCTCCTCTCAGCCAGTAACCAGGACCTTGAAGCCGCTGTGGCCAACGGTCGTTTTCGGAACGATCTTTTCTACCGGCTCAACGTGATCCAGATCTGTCTCCCGTCGTTGCGCGAACGGCGTGAGGATATTCCACCGCTGCTGCGCCATTTCTTGAAAAAAAGCTCTGCTGATGCTGGACGGTTGATCCGGTCAGTGAACGAAGAAGCGATGAAGAAGCTCATGGCTTATGACTATCCGGGTAACGTTCGTGAGCTTGAAAATATTGTCGAGCGGGCAGTTGCGCTTTCGCGCACCAACGAGATTGCATTGGACGCGCTGCCCCCGAACGTTCTCGACATGCGACCGACAGAAAATGCGCCCGTCATTCCAGCGGAAGGAGTGCGGCTGGATACCCTGCTTGACAATTATGAACGTTCGCTGCTGAGCGAAGCTCTTCGCCTCTCTGGCGGGGTGAAAAAGGATGCAGCGAAGTTGCTCGGCGTCAGCTTTCGGTCCTTTCGTTATCGCCTGGAGAAGCTTGAGATGGACGGCACCAACTGGAAAACAGTTCGAAACGACTTTCTCCGCGCGTAGCCCGGGTTTCCAGCAGGGCACTCGAGTCGAGGGCGAAGTGGGCTAGCGAGGAGCAAGGGCGATCGGCCCTTGTGCTTCGGCGTTCGGGCCGGACCCAGGTCTCTGGGTCGGTCAACGGCACAGGGGCTCAGTCCCAAATTTTGGCACAGCGACTCAGTCCCGAATTTTATAGGCCTTCAGCTTGTAGAGCAGATTTCGATGGCTGATCGCCAGCAGGGAAGCCGCCTGGGTCCGATTTCCATTGGCCGACTTGAGCGCTCGCCGGATAAGCTGGGCTTCAAAGGCTTGTCGAGCCGGTTTTAGTGCAAAATTCTCCCCGCAGTCGGAGAGCTGGTTTCGGTAGTCCTCCACGATTGCTTGGGGGACATGAGCAAGGCTGATGCCATCTTTTCCGGCCAGAATGACCGCTCTTTCAATGGCATTCTGAAGTTCCCGGACATTGCCCGGCCAGGCGTAGCCGCACAGGCGCTCAAGGGCCTCGGAGGAGATGGGGCCGACATCCTTTCCCAAGGCATTCTGGAAGTGGGCTAGAAATTGATCGATCAAGAGGGGAATGTCTCTCCGTCGCTCCCGGAGTGCGGGGAGACGAATCGTCATTGAACTCAGGCGCTCATAGAGTTTCTGATCAAAGCGCCCCTCGGCGACAGCTGCGGAGAGGTCTTCCGAAGAGGCCGCGATGACTCGGATGTCGACTTGGCGAGGCCGAGGGTCTCCGTCGCTCCAGATTTCGTGCTCTTCGATGAGCCGATAGATTTTGCTTTGAAGCTCCATGGACAGTTTGTCCACCTGGCCAAGAAAGAGAGTCCCGCGGTTTGCGAGTTCGATTAGCCCACACCAGGGTTCTTGCCGGCCGCTGGCGCCGGTCGTCCTTCCGCCAAAGAGCTGGTGGTCGATCTCGTCGCCTTCGTATTGGCCACATCTCACTTCGACGAACGGCCCGGACCTGCGCGACGATTGAGCGTGGATGGTCTGCGCCATTAAGTGTTTGCGAGTGCCGACTTCGCCGGTCAAGAATGCAGGTGTATTGAAATCAGAGGCTCGCTCGAGCAACTCCAGAACTTCGATCATCGGCTCCGAGGCAGCTACGACGGCTCGTTCCTCACGAATTTTCTCAATCTGTCGGTCGAGGATTTCCTGCCTGCGGAGCATGGCGGCTCGGTCGCGGATACGATTGAGCGTCAGAATAATTTCCGCCGCTCGCAGAGGTCGAGACAGGCAGTCGAAAGCACCTCGCTGATTTGCTTCTCGAGCGAGAAGATCGCGCTCCTGGCCCCCGACCAGAACCACAACTCCCTCCGGGAGCCGGTCGGAAATCCTCTGAACGATGTCCCGCCCGGCTCCGCCGTCAATCCGGTGGTCGCAGAGTACGACGTCTAGGTCGGCGCCCTCGAGATATTTGAGGGCCTGGTCGGCCGTGTCGACTCGGGTCAGATCCAGGCACAAGCTGGGCGACTCCGCGGCGGCGCGATCGAGCTCCTCGCGAATCGTTTCATCAGGGTCAATGATCAGAATTCGGTTCATTGTGGCCTTGACCTTTCAGATTGCAGGATGGTCGCTGCAATTCCGCTTGAGGCGGAAGCGTGGGATTCCGTTGGCACACGTAAAAGCAATGAGGGAATTTCCCAATGCCCCCTATATCGGTCTCTCTGTCTATTATCGGTCGCTCTGTCTATAGGATTGAGCGGAATTCACCGCACATTATCCGGGGTGAGAACGCGTCAGCCTGGCGGAACTGGGGTACGTTCCGAGGTTATAATGTGGTTTAACGGCTGGCCTCAAGTGCCTGAAAGATTTAGCCGATAATCCTATGGTTCGGCGTCAATTCTTTCGAGGTCCGGCTATGATCCCGCAGAAGTTTGAGGTGTTCGCAGACAATCTGGGCCCCGGCTCCGAACGACTGCCGGTGAGTAGACGAGATTGCGAGGGGAAATTCGACTTGGAGTCGACCGGGCGGATGCGCCTCCACACAGATGCGCCTCCACACAATAGTGTTGCCTTGGAACCGGTCTCACCGCGACCGAACATTCGCGAATTGGCCCTCCTGAGAGAGATCGCAAAGGGATCCCACTGATGAATTTTTCGCTGCCGGGTTTCGGCAAAAAGTCCGTCTTAGGTCTGGATATTGGCTCGGGGTCTGTAAAGGCCGTCGAAATCGATATCAAAGGCAAGGAAAAAGGCTTTGAGCTTCTTGGCCTCGGTGTTGCCCCGATGCCCCACGAGGCCATCGTCCAAGGTGCGTTTTTGAACTCCAGCGCGATTGTGGGGGCGATTCAAGAAGCCGTGGATACAAGCGGGATCAAGACAAGGGATGCGGTTGTCGCGGTTTCAGGACACTCGGTGATCGTCAAGAAGGTGAGTTTGTCCAGAATGAGTTCGGAGGAGTTGGAGTCTCAGATCCAGTGGGAGGCAGAGCAGTACATTCCGTTTGATGTGAACGAGGTGAACCTTGAGTTTCAGATCCTTGATACCTCCGATGATCCGGACACGATGGATGTGCTCCTTGTGGCTGCAAAAAAGGATCTGATCGACGACTATGTTCAAGTCATGGTCGAGGCGGGGTTAAATCCAGTCGCAGTGGACGTTGCCTCGTTCGCTCTGGCAAACGCCTTCGAAATCAACCAAGCCCCGGATCCGCAAGGTGTGGTGGCATTGGTCAATATTGGTGCCCATGTGGCGAACATCAATGTCCTGCAAAATGGCGTGCCGGCCTTCACTCGCGATATCACTACCGGCGGAAACCAGTACACCCAGGAAATTCAAAAGGCGCTTTCGGTCGGGTTTGAAGAAGCCGAGCGAGTCAAGCTGGGTGACGGCTCAGCAGACCAGAACCAGGCAATGGTGCCGCAGGAAGTAGAAAACGCGATGCGGGCAGTGACGGATACCGTCGTCGGTGAGATTTCGCGGTCGTTGGATTTCTTCGCGGCCACAACCGAGTCGGGTCGAATCGAGAGGGTAATGCTCAGTGGAGGAGGTTCCCGGGTAGTGGGTCTGTCCCGAGCTTTTCAGGAGCGCAGTGGCTTTGAGGTCGAAATGCTGAATCCGCTGTCCCGCGCCCTTCCGGGCAAGACGTATGAAGCTTCCTTTCTCCAGGAAACCGCCCCCTCCCTGGCCGTGGGAATTGGGCTGGCCGCAAGAAGGAGCGGATTCTGATGCTCGAAATCAATCTGCTCGCTCACCGTGAAGCGAAGCGGCTCGCACAGATCAGGGAGAGCGTGGTCGTCCTCCTTCTGGGACTGGTTGCGGTAGGCCTGGGTGTGATTTTTGTCGACGGCCGAGTCGAAAGCCAGATTGCCGGTGCTCAGGCAGCCGCGCGGCAGTTGGAAGCCGAAATTGAACGGTATCGCCCCCAGGAAGAGAAGGTCGCAGCCTTCAAAAAGCGGAAGGCCGATCTCGAGGGCAAGCTTGAAGTCATCAAGGAGTTGGATCGAGCCCGGACGGGCCCGGTGATGATGTTTGACGAGTTGGCAGAGCAAACGCCCGAGAGGCTCTGGATGACCAATCTGTCGACGATGAACGGGAAAGTTCGCCTGGAGGGCGCCAGCCTGGACAATGTTGTGGTGGCTGACTTTCTCCGTTCTCTGAATGGTTCCGATTACTTCGACAACGTTGACCTGATTCGAACCGATCGAGAGAAGCCCGTGAATGGCGTCCGACTCGTAAAATTTGAGATTACGGCAGATTTTGCGCCGCCTGCCGATACGAAGCCCTCGGATCCAGATATTCCGGCGGGAGCATAATATGGCGATTGAATTGAACATCGATTTCGATGAGCAGTTTGAGAGGCTCGCGGCGATTCCAAAGCCGATTCGTCTGGCGGTGGCGGTGGCTCTGCTCGTTTCGATTGCGGCGGGTTATTGGTTTTTCTCGTACCAGCCGAAGGCCGAGGAAGTCGATCTGCTTCAAGTGAAAGTCCAGAAGCTCGAGAGACAACTTTTTAATATTCGCGCGGTTGCGAGCAACCTTGAGGCTTTTGAAAAAGAGGTCGCAGTCCTTGAGGCCGAGTTTAAACGGGCCCGTCGCCGACTTCCGGAAGGCAAACAGTTCGAAGACCTCTTGAGCGACATCACGACCGCTGGCAAGAAGGTCGGCGTTCGTATCAAGTCCATCGAAAGACAATCGGAAATTCCGCATGACTTCTACGCGGAGGTTCCGTTCAGAATTGAACTTGACGGGAGCTACCACGATCTCGCTCGATTCTTCGAGCGAGTCGGGAAGTTTCCGCGAATCGTGAACGTGGGTGAACTCGATATGCGTGTGGACAAGGAATACCGACAGAATACGAGTCTAAGGGTGCAGGGAACGGCCACGACTTTTCGGTTTCTGTCTGCGGCCGCCAAGCCGGAGGGCGCATCCTGATGGCCTCGAAATTTTTAGAAGCGCTGCTCGCAGTGGTTCTGGCCACGGGACTGATCGCCTGTGGCGATGATATGGGCGGAGGCGACTCCGGAACCGTGGCTACACACAGTGCACCCATTCCGCCGGTGCGCGGAAAGGCACCGGCCGAGACGGCGGTACTGGCGGAAGAGCCTGCAGCAGAAGAGGTTTCGGCCATGGTGACGGGAGACGTCGAAGGCGAGAGCCGCTATGTCGCCGAGGGTAAGCGCGATCCGTTCCGATCGTTTCATTTTAAGAAAGTTGGAGAGCCGGTCGTGGCGATGGGTCCGCTAGCCGACTTTGATCTCACTCAGCTCTCAGTCGTCGGTGTTGTCTGGAATACCACGAACCCGAGGGCACTCGTGGCGGATCCGGCAGGACATTCTTTTGTGCTGAAGGAAGGGTCCGCGATTGGAAAAAATCGTGGTCGAGTGATTCGGATCGAGGACGATTTGATTCTCGTCGAAGAGAAATTTGTCGACTTCGAGGGCACCGTGACCACGAAGGACGTCGAGATGCGTATTGCGAAGAGCCAGGGGGGATGAGAGTTATGTGCGGAAGAATCGTTGGAAGGCTCGCTGCTGCGGGAATTCTGCTTGCGATCTGTGGAAGCTTTACTTTGGCTTTCGCGGCAACCGACCAGGTGACAACGTCGGCTCCGGATGAAGGAGTCGCGGTTTCGGATCCTTGGGCGGTTCCGTCGATGCTTCAGATTGCTGCCGTTCAGACCGGAAGTATCGACTTTGGCATCGAGGGAATGCCTACCTCCCTGCAGTCCGGGACAGTTCTGATGGCCGTCGATGTCGAATCCGGAAGCGAGAGTGCGCTGCTCCATTTTCACGCCGATGGTGAGTTGGCCTTGGCTCGAACTTTCATATTGAAAGAGCCGGTTCGCTTGGTGGTCGACCTGCCCGGAATTCGGGGTGATTTGCCGACCAACGAGCTAGTTCTGGGCGGAGATATCGTGGTTGGCGTGCGAGTCGGTGTTCATCCCGACAAGTTGCGAGTGGTGATCGACGGTGGCGATGACGCCAATGCGTTCGCCAACTACAAGGCTTTCCCCTCGAGCGATGGCCTCTATCTGCTCATCGGTGAGAGCCCCGAGTTTGAACTGGAACTGGAATCTCGTCTGAACACGGGCGGCTCGATGGTGCGCACTGGGAGGGCACTCGAAGCAACGGGTGGGTCACTCGGGTCTGGCCCAGAGCCGGTTCTGGTCGCCATGCGGGGCGCGGGTGGGGACGCCCCGTTGGTCAATCCTTGGGATGAAGCCTTGGATGCGACCGATGACGCCGCGATACTCGCGAGGATTGCTGACCCGTACTTGGCCAAGGAGGAGGGCCTGGGCGCGTCGTCAGGAAATACATTTGAGCCGCTTCGGAGCCAGCAAGCGAATCGCTTGGATGCGTCTGGGAGTGATATCGGGCAAGAAAGCATCGAAGTCGCTCGGCTTCGCCAGCCCGGCTCCCAAGCCGCCGAAGCTTCCGTGGCCGTTAGTGGAGGTATTGAAGGGGCTGAGGCGAACGCAATCATGGATGCAGCTGCAGAAAATGCCACTGTCGCAGTATCAGAAGTCGATATATGGGCGGTGGAGATCAGTGGTGAAGCTCCGCAGGGGTCTGTTCCCGGTGTCTTCGCCGAAGAGGTCTCTGTCGAGGAAGCCGGCCCTGCAGAGGTCGAGGAAGCCAGCTCTGCAGAGATTGAAAGCGCCGCGGTTGCGGCAGAACTTTTCTCTGCCCGCGCCGGAAAGTCTGTAGAAACCCGAAT
>DUCH01000410.1 GCA_012959865.1 Myxococcales bacterium
GTTCAAGTTGATAGAGAGGAAAACACAAGTTGGGTCAGCCGAAAAAAAGTCCTTAAGGACAGGTCTCTCTGATGCATTCCTAATCGGACAAACCCAGCTCAAAATTCATACTGTTGGTACTTCACTCCATCCAAGTGCTGAGTTAGAGGTATCGTGGTGAATTCCAATCCCGCCAAACCCCTCGCTGCGCATTACATTCGTGTTAGTTACGGGCTCGTCTCTTAAAGAAATAGGACAGGAACATGGCTGTTGCGCCCCGCCTCTTTAGACTCTTTTGCGCGCGAGTTTCTAATTTTGACTGAACGACCGGAAAGCTTTAGTGCGAGTGTTTATCCGACGAATGTGAAAGAGTATCCAAGGCCCTCTACCTCAACTGACCCAAGCGCGTCCGCAAACTGCCAATGTCGTGTTCAAGAGTGCGCTCTTGCGAAGAAGAGAACTCGATAAGAAGAGAACTAGATTAAAACGGAGTTCTCGTAAATAGTGAACGACCGTTGGGTTGCCGATTTCCTTGAAATTCAATTTGGAGACGAAAGAAATGGAAAAGCTTCAGGTACTCGTTGTGGATGATGACACGAGCCTCCGTAAGTTTGTAAAGGCAGGCCTAGAGGATCTGGGAATCTCGACCGTTGCGGCGGCGAACGCGGATGAGGCTGAGGTGATTCTCGAATCCAATCCCTCCATTAACCTGATGCTCCTCGATGTCATGATGCCCGGTCGAAACGGCTGGGAATTTCTTGAGCAGGTGAGAGCTTCCGGAAACAAGGTTCCGGTCATCTTCCTGACGGCTCGCCAGGAAGTCGGCGAGCGGGTGAAGGGCCTGAAGATTGGCGCCGATGACTACATGATCAAACCGTTCGAATTTCAGGAGCTCTTGGCCAGAATCGAAGCGGTTACGCGTAGGCAGGCGAATCCCGCCCAGTTGGTAGTTTCCGATCTCAAGATTGATATCGCCGAACGTATTGTTCAGCGTGGCGGGGAGTCCATCGCGACCACGGATCAGGAATTTCGCCTTTTGAGGCTTCTCGTGGAGGCTGGAGGGGAGGTTATCGAGCGATCGAAGCTCCTCAAAAAGGTCTGGGATCTGGACTTTGATCCAGGCACCAATGTTCTTGAAGTGCAGATCGCTCGATTGAGACGAAAGATCGACTGCTTTGATCCGCCCCTCATCCAAACCGTGACGGGACGCGGCTACCGGATAGGGGAAAAACCGGCCAAGTGAGTGCCGGCGAACGGAAATGGCGATTAACGACGCGGGTGGCAATGCTGGGCGCATTAACCGCGGGTGTTGTTTCGGTTTCCGTGATCTGGACATCGAGCATTTCCCTTCGTTCCGCCGTGCGCGACGAAGAACTTGCCCACGGCCGGGAAGAAGTGGCCGAAATGCGGGCGTATTTTTCCGCGACCGAACAGGTCCCCTCCAGTTTTGAGAGCATTGCTGTAGCCCTTCAGGAGAACCATCCGGCGACTCGTTTTTCGTGGAGAGTCTGGAAGAATAACGGGGAGCATTGGGGAGATTTTGGCGAGCTGTCCCAACTCGAAAGAGTCGATCCGCTGAGGAATGAAGCCGGCTTGGAAGAAGAGCTGGGCGGTGGATTTTCGTGGTTTACCTCGGAACTGAGCGACGAACTGGTGATGGGTTTGCTCTTCAATAACTCGGAGGCGGCTTTGGTGGTCGACCAGTTCTGGCTGAACACATCGACTTTTGCCTCAGTGGCCCTGATTTTGTCCGCGCTGGGCGGGCTGATGATCGGCCGACAGGCAGGCCATCACCTTTCCAAAGTAGCGGCCAACGTACGGTCCATCGATGCGCTCGACAGCACCCAGGATTTGGTGGTGCCCAACCTTCCGGTAGAAATCAGTGCTGTCGTCGAAGCGCTGAGGGACATGCTCGGGAATATTCGGGGTGAACGGGATCGGGTCATGGTGATGACCGCAGGTCTCGCCCACGAGCTTCGATCCCCGATCCAGAACATGTTGGGGAGTACGGAAGTGGCCTTGCTCCGAGATCGCGATGGAGACCGCTATCGCGAAGTATTGACCGATCAGATCGACGAACTCCGCAGCTTGGCCCGGGTTGTGGATAACTTGGTGGTTCTCTGCACCCGAAAGGCAACCGTCGAGTCCCACGAGTGTTTTGATGTCGCGCGGGAAGCGCGGATTCGCATTGAACGCGAGCGCAGGCGGGGGGCCCGGGACTCGATTGAAGTCGAGTTGCTAGAATCGGGAGATCTTGAAATTGAAGGCGACCGGGAAGCACTCATGTTGGCCCTGGGAAACCTGGTGGAAAACGCAGTCTATTGGTCCTTGCCCGGGGACAAAGTAGTGGTCAACCTGGATGGGAGGGGCAATACCGTGGAGTTAACGGTGGACGATTCAGGCCCCGGCGTTCCACACTCCGAGCGCGAGAAGATCTTCGAGGCTTTCTTTCAGGGTGCGGCGAAATCCCGGGAACATCGAATCGGCTACGGACTCGGGTTGGCCCTGACCCGGGATGCGGTTTTGGCCCATGGCGGCGAGGTCAAGGTGGAGGACTCTCCCCTCGGCGGGGCTCGTTTCAGGCTTTCGCTGCCGCGTGTTCCGGTTTCGGAATTCGCCTAACCCGAGCTGCTGCTCTCTACCCTTGGTCCCTCACACAGCGGAATCCCGTATGGGCAAGGCTGGTGTCGGGGCTGCTCTTCATGCGTGCACTGGGTCGGTAGCCGGTGCAGTAGTTGTCCGAGCACAGGTAGGAGCCGCCGCGACAGACCCTCTTGGGGGAATAGGGTTCATCGGGGTCGAAGCTGCTTGTGGGTCCAGTGGGATTGACGACGACGCCACCCCCGGCGCGTCGGGGGTAGGTATCGGGCCGATACCAATCGGCGACCCATTCCCAAACATTGCCCGCCACGTCGTAGAGCCCGTACCCGTTGGGCGGAAAGCTGCCCACCGGACTCGTGTCCGCGTAGCCGTCGCCCCTTTCGCGCACGGTGGGGAACTGGCCCTGCCAGGTATTCATTCGTGTGCCCAGGTCGTCTTTTTGGTCTCCCCAGACGAAGGGGGCCGCGTGCAGGCCGCCCCGGGCGGCGAACTCCCACTCGGCTTCGGTGGGTAAGCGTTTGCCCGCCCAACCCGCATACGCGCTCGCGTCTCGCCATGAGACGTGTACGACTGGGTGATCGTCCTTACCGCTGAGATCGCTCGCGGGCCCCTCGGGCCGGCGCCAGTTGGCAGCGGCTCGCCATTCCCACCAGGGTTGGCCCGGGGCCTGGGGCGGAGTGAAAACCAGCGAACCGGGCACCAGAAGTTCGGCGGGTGGCGGTGGGGTGCCGGGGGGAACCTGGGCCATGAGCGCGGCGAGGTCCGGCGGGCGCTCGGCGTCGGTGACGAATCCCGTGGCCTCCACGAATTTTCGAAACTGTGCGTTGGTGACCTCGGTGGAGTCCATCCAGAAACCGTCGACGCGCACCGGGTGGGCCGGGCGTTCGTCGGCCTGGGCCAGCCGGGCGTCGCTCCCCATGCTGAATTCGCCGCCCGCAATCCAGACCATGCCCTGGGTACTAGCCTGGGTACTGGCCTGGGTACCGGCCGAAGGGACCGGCGGGCGGTCGCATCCCCCGGCAAGCCCGGCAAGCCCGGCAAAGCCGAGCCCGCTGGCGATCAGGGGTGCCCAGCCGCTGGGCAGACCCGCCCGGCGTTGGGCCGAGCGCCATCGTTGCTGCCAGGGCCCTGCCATCCATGAGAAAAGTTTGTGCATGGGAGAAATCCGTATGCATTCGAGGAGAGGGCCGATTGAAGGGAGAATAGGCAAGCCACTCTTTGGCTGCCCAAGATTGGACTGCCTAAGATTGGACTGCCTAAGATTGGACTGCCTAAGGGCCGGACGGGCAATGCCGCGCGCTCGGCTAGTTTCGGCGCTGCTCGTCCGGGAAATCTCGGGTACTCTCTGCCGCGAAATGCCGAGCGGGGAACCCACGGGGTCCTGCCGGCCGTTTCCAGGTTTCAGCACGGAGAGGTAGCCAAGCGGCTGACGGCAGCGGTCTTGAAAACCGCCAGAGTGAAAGCTCTCGTGGGTTCGAATCCCACCCTCTCCGCCACTTCCTGTTCCGATACCCGGGTCCTGGATGGGACCCGGACCCAGGGTCCTGGCCGATGCCCATGGATCGGCCAGGTGGACCCAATCGAGAAGAGAGAAGGAAGAAGAAGACGCCGCCCCCCGGTGATGGATTCCCCATGGGGCAACGGCTACGGGGTGGGGAATCCGCCCGTTAAATCGTATGTTCCGCCCCCGCGGAGAGGTGGCCGAGTGGCTGAAGGCGCGCCCCTGCTAAGGGTGTAACGGGCAACCGTTCGAGGGTTCGAATCCCTCCCTCTCCGCCAGCGACCTCGCACGGGATATTTGTCGGCCAAGGGGCCGTTCGGTTCAGGTAGGGGCCGATTGGGCCTAGCACGGGATGGAAAGAGCGAGGAGTCAACCCGAGAATTTTCGGAGAGATGGCCGAGTGGCTGAAGGCGCACGCTTGGAAAGCGTGTGTAGGGAAACCTACCGTGGGTTCGAATCCCACTCTCTCCGCCACTTGCTTTCCGTCAGTGACCACCCCGGCTTCCGGCACAGCGCCCCGAGGACTCTCAGCCCACGGCATTCTTCGCTAGAGTGAGCCGCCCTCGAAGGGACTTAGCCTCCTCGGTTGAGTTTCTTCGGGCAACACGAGATCCCAACGAAACGACGACCACCACCACCAAACCACCAGATCACAACCACCAGATCACAACCACCAGAGACAACTACAGTCCATAACAACAGTGCGCCCGTAGCTCAGTTGGATAGAGCATCGGCTTGCGGAGCCGGGGGTCGCAGGTTCGAATCCTGCCGGGCGCGCCATGTGGACAGCCAGCCAGGTGGCCACTTTATATGCCGACGCGGCGGAATTTTCTCCGAACCTTTTTTCGTCAGGTATTTCTCGTCCTTCTCGTTCTGGTCGTGGCCGTTTTGGCGTTTCGCAGTGGCGTCAACGTCAGTGACCGTGGCGATATTCCCGACGATGCTTTCCTGATTCAGCTCTACTACGCCATTGGGCTCTTCGCTCTGGGCGGAATGGATCTCGGCATGCCCACCGGAGGCCCGCGCCTCTGGCAGATGGCTCTGCTCGCCACCTACTTTCTGGCCCCAGTGTTGGCGGCGGCCGCGGTCATCGAGGGCCTGTGGCGCGCCATCTGGCTCAGACTGGTGGACAAGTGGCCCTGGCGAGACCATATCGTGCTCGCCGGTGGCGGCCGGGTTGCGCGTGCGGTGGTGGATGAATGCCTCAGATCTTTTCCGGGCACACGAATCCTCGTGGTGGAAAAGCGAGTAACCGATTCCATGATCAGCCATTTCGGCCCGCTCAAGCGGGTCTACCTGATCGGCGGCGATATCACCGAACGGAGCACAGTCGACGCATTGAGAATCGGTCATGCCCGAGCCTTGATGCTCCTCACCAACGATGAACTCGCCAATGTCGAACTGGCCGTGCAATCCGAAGCTCACTTCGGTGGGGAGAATGGGCTGCCCATGTTGGTCCGCGTCGCCGATCTCGATTTGACGGATCGCGCCAACAGAATTCTTGCACGCGGGGGCCGGCAGCCCTGCGTGAATATTCACAAGGCGGTGGCCGAGAAGATCTGCCGGGACAGCATCGACTACATGAGGGAGAACAAGGGGCGTGAGGCCCTGGTTTTTACGGGCTTTGGGCGTTTCTGCCAGACCTACCTGAGGCAGTTCATGGAAGTTCGTGGCACCGAACACATCGATTCCATCGCGATCATCGACAAGGATGCAGAACTGGCTTGGCAGCGTTTTTTTGACAGTCTGTCCAGCGCTCAGCGAAGCCAAATCGCCGATATCCCCGTTCGCCGGCGGAGTGGCTTGCAAGAGGATCCGAGAGTCTGGGCCCCTATTCTTTCGGGAGCCGAGGGAAGCGACCGGCCCCCAAGCAATTTGGTGATTCTGCTTGGGACCAACGACGATCCCTCGAATCTGAAGGCGGCCATGCGAGTACGCGATCGGAGCCCCGAAGCCTATGTGATGGTTCGAGCCTTTGGAGCTTCCAGCTTTGCTCGGCAGGTAGCCGAAGAGATGAACCTCGAGATCGTCGACATTGCCGAGGAATTACGAATCCAGATCAAGACCTGGGTGGGCGAGATCGGAAAGCGAGCGAAGCCCGCCAAGCGAACTGCAAAGAGGCCGGCGTAACAGCGCTTTGGCTGTGTTCGCCGATCAGGTAAAGGCTTTGGCTGTGGTCGGCCAAATCGGCGAAGGGTTGAGCCTTTCTTCGTTCCTTGTGGCGATCAAGTAGAGCAGGCGATCCTTCATCTTTTCGTATTCGGTGAGCATGATCGTGGTCACCCGGTTGTCCCAAATTACGAAGTTTTTCGCGTAGCAGACGATACGGCATCCAAATTCTGGCCTCGCACAGTGAGCCCAGAGAAAATTCAGAATGGTTCGGCTTTCAATCTTACCAAGCCCCTTGATAGACTGGGTGTGGGCCTGGTTGATGAAGAGGCTTCTCAGGCCGGTGTCGGGATGGGTATGCACGATCGGGTGCTCCGAGGACTGATAGACCGCGTCCGAGTAGACGAGTTGCGAGCAGTTCCCCCCGACGTAAAGGCCGGCATTTTTCCGACTGGGCGCATAAACCGAGGAAGCGGTGTGAATCGCGGTGAGAGGAGCGAGGAAATCCTGTAGCGGTTTTGAAAGCGCCTTCCACGCTTCGGTCATCGAGCCGCAAATGATGTCGGCGTTGATCGATTCGTCATCGAAGTAGGCGAAGACGAATTTACTGGGCCGTTTGTAAAAACTTCCGAAAGTTTGCGGGTCACAGAGAAGGGGGTCGACTTCTCCCGCCTTCTTGGCGGCTCTAATGATTGCTGGATTCTCCGGCATTCCGGACCAGATCGGGCTTACCTCGGGCATGCCAAATAGTTCGGAAATTTCGAAGAGCCGTTCGGGCGTCAAATCCTGGTTCGGAAAACTGAGGAATTGCTTTTCAAGCAGGAGACTCTGGATTCGGTCGACTGTTGTTGGTTTCAATGGATTCGAAAAGTTCAAGCCTTGGATTTCAAGGCCAAGTTTTATGCCCAATGGTTTGATCGAAAGTCGTGTCCCATCTGCTTCTCTGTCGTCTAGGGTGCTCATGACACGAGACCTCTCCGGCCTTCAACCGTTGACCTTCGTTTTTGGGATCGCCTACTGACGATTCTGGATACTTCTAACGTTTGACTCCTTTCCTACTCAGAGCCCGGGCAAATTCAGCGCTGCCCTTTATCAGCCAGAGGACTGAGCGAAACTGACGGGAGAGGTTCTGAGTTTTTCGCGAGATCGACCAAGCGCAAACTCTCCAACCTCATGTGCTCGATGAGCGCGTCTACCTCCTCATCGACAAGACGGAGGTTGGGCATGGCGATTTCCTGATACTGAAGGAACAGTTCTGTCGCCGTGGGATCGCCTTCTTTGAGCATCTTGTCGGGCTCCTTGAGCCATCGTGCCAGCCAGGACCGATCACGCCTTTCGGTGACACCGGCGAGGTCCGGGCCCAGGCGAGTCTTTCCTCCACCGATGGTGTGGCAAGACTCGCAACGCGTCCGGAAAAGGTAATCACCCTTGGTAAATTCCGGAGCATCCGGAACCGTTGCATAGCTCTTAGCGTTCATGCGTGGAATCGTTCCATCGAAAAGGTTGTATCCAATGAGGTTCGCGAGCATCCTTGGATTGTCAAAGGGAGAGCGCTTGATCCACTTCCCAGTTCGATCATTGCCCACAATGAAGGTCAGATTGTGATCGCCGTCATCGTTCTGGATTTCCTCCATGTAGAGGCCCAGGCTCTTTCGAATCAGGATGATGTCGTCCTCGTTTCCCGTGAGAAAGGTCCACCCTGGCTTGATCGAGAACTTTTCGCGGTATTTCTTCAAGACTTCCGGCGTGTCGTATTCCGGGTCGATGCTGATGGAGTACATGAATATATCTTTCCCCACCCGGTCACCGAGTTCCTCCTGAACGCGAACAAGCTTCGCAGTTTCGGCAGGACATGAATCGGGGCAACTGGTGAAGATGAAGTTGATCGCGACCACCTTTCCCGCCACGAGATCGTCGTAGAACCGAACTTCTTCACCCTCGTGGGTTACCAGGGCAACATTGGGAAAATGCCCGGATCCCATCCCCTGGAACCCCTGGGAAGCATAAATTCTGCTTCCCAGGGTCAGGGAAAGCGCCACGGCCAGACTCACGAAAATTCCAACCGCAAGCCTATCGCTGATGCCCTCGCTCCTCGAATCTTTCATATCCTGTTTACCCCCCGCCGAACAATTTTCTTTTCCTTAGTTGTTCTGTTTCGGTCCCATTACTGTTGCAAGTTCGCGCTTCGATTCTTGCCTCGGCCTCCACGACCTCGACCACCGCGCTTCTTGCCTCGTTTCTTCTTAGACTTGCCGTCGTCGGAAGTTACGGTTGTGTCAGCCGCCCCAGACGAAACGCCTGGGGTTACATCCGGCGTAGCAGTGCCGGTGGTCGAATCGGTTGTCGTTCCGCCCCCTCCGGTTCCTGCTGTTGGTGCTGTTGTCGAGCCCCCGGAGCATGCATCCTTGGCACCGGCCGCACAGAGCAATTCCGCCGCATTGTCGTCCTTCTGAAAATCTTGCTTGGCCTTAAAGTCCCCAACGAGTTCATCGGGACGGTCGTGCCCGTTTTCTTGGGTGCGTGCAGTCGGGAGAGTGAAACTTTCCGTGTACGTGCAACCATTCCATTGGGGTTCCGGTGTCAGGAAGGGGCGAAGCTGACCAGGGTTCTCGATGTCCCAGCGCAGGAGCATCGAGTGGTCCTCATGCTGGGTGTTGTGACAGTGCTCCATGTAGGCGCCGCCGAAGTCCCTGAACCGCATGGCCAGTGTGATTTCGCTGCCGCTGTCGTCCATGCGGCCTACCCGGTAGACGTCCTTTCGGCCGAACCTCTCCCAATCGGGCGGAGTCTCTCCATCCCGGGTGAGAATTCGTCCTTCCTCAAAGTGAATGTGGACGTTGTGTGACCAGCCGCCCCCTCCATTTTGAATGTGCCAGATCTCGAGATCCCCGAGTTTTGGAGCCGCCGATAGTCGGTGCATGTCCGCGTTAAGCATGCCCTTGCTTCCGTCGTCCACCTTGATGCCCCAGGGCAGTGGAGCGTGCGAAGGCAGCTTGTTGAATTCATCGAGGTTGATGCTCTCGCCATTGACTTCGTAGACGAAATCATCGGTACCGGAGGGGACATGACTTGGGGCGGCACTGTTCGTTCCCTGGGCCTCAGTAATGGTTTTGGGCTCGCTGTCTGTGGCTGCACCGCGTCCGAAGACGAAGGTTCTGTGGTGAGCCTGTTCGAGTTCCTGGGGAGTGATCGTCGGCATCGGGATCATGGTGAGCGCACTTCCGCCTGGGCCATTCGTGTTGCCTTCGACGTAGAGGCCCGGATCCATGCTCCGATCCTGTTGGGACGCGATGGCACCGTCGCCGACCTGGCAACTGTTGGCCGGAGTCCCATCACTCTTGGTACATGCCTCTATGCGAAGCTCCAAGAACTTCTCGACCACTGTGTCGCAAGCTGCATCGATGCCAACGCCGCTGTATTCACCCGAGAGGACGTCCGCGAGCGGGACAGACCGTTGGGGTCGCTTGCCGTTTTTGTGCTCAAGCAAGTTGACCATGTAAAGCTTGTCGCCGGGCTTCAAGCCGGCACCGTTGTTCTCACTGAAGTCCACAACAACGTCCCAGCGCTCGGCGATCGCCTGGGTGGGCAAGATGCCATGGTGTTCCTGCAAGTCGCCGTCGGCGTCAAGATCCCGCGAGCCATCCAGGGCCAGTGAGTGCTCCATGATATTGCCGTCATTTCCGACCATATAGAAGGGAACCCGGTCGTACGAGACCCCTTGGGTCTTGCCGGGGAATTCGCCCGGCTCATCTCCGTCGGCGTGATCCCGCTGAACGACCAGTGCAGTCCGAAGGAAACGCGAAACGTGAGCGTTCAACATGCGGAACCGATAGCGCCGAGCGCGAACATTCAAGAAGGGATCACTCAGCCAGTTGACCGTCATCCGGTCGCCGAGAAACCCATCGGTGTTGAAGGGGTTGTACCAGAGCTGTCCTTCCACGACGTCAGGCGATCGGGTCTTTCCCGCAGGAGTACCGACGTTGGAGCTCGGGTCGGTGCCTTCGTAGACGCGCGTATCCTGGCCCCAAGCCTTACCTGCGAGTTCCAGGTTGATGTCGTAGTCTCGGTTGCCCCATTTGAGGGCAGACCCACTGGGTAGGCAAAGGTTGACGTTATTCTCGGGGTCATCCTGATGGCATAAGTGTCCCTCACGGCCGGGATCGACGCCGCTGTAGATGTTCATCATCGCAGCGTTACCCTTGTAAACGTTCTGGGCGGTGTAGTCGAGCATATGGTCGTGAAACCAATGCGTACTCATGGTTTCTTTCCAGTCGCCAGGGATCTGAACTCGGCCGGTCTCGTCGCACTGCTTTTTGACGGAGCGCCAACCACAGGTCGCTTCTTCCGGGTAAACGCCCGCGGTTTTCGTACTCTCCGCAAGTCGGTCGGCACGGCTACATACGTTCCCCAAAGTGTCTTTGGTGGGAGACGGGAAGCTAACGGTGATTTCTTCGCCGCTTTCATCGCAGGGCGTTGAAGCCCGCTTTTGAAGAGCGAGTGGATTGGTTGCGGGAAAATGCGGGTGATCCTCATCCACGGGGTCATGCCCAGCAAGAATCATCGGCCACGCATAGTCGTAGAACTGACCGGGGAGGAAAAAAGCCTCGGCAAAGCCATCGCTCTCCGCAGGATTGTGGCCGTTGTGATGGTGAGTGGTAATGAAGTGATTTCCGAAGCCACGGTTCGCCTCGAACTTGATCGGAAGCGCATTGTGGTGGCGAAAGAGAACGCTCTCCGAGTACCGGGTCATCATGAGATTCGGCGGGAAGGTGCCGTCAAAGGTTCGAAGGGCCTGATGATCCTGTAGGGGAAAGAGAGGGTGAAACTTGGGCCCAATTCCGTCCGTGGTTCCGGCGAAGGTTCCGCTGCAGCTGTTATCTTCAGCGTTCCACGTGCACATCTTGTCGAGACCGTCTCGAATGAGAGGGTTGGCGACGCTCTCGCAGGAAGCCTGGTTGTCTGCCGGGGTGGCCTCGGAACTGGTCGATTGACCGCATGCGTTGGCGGCGATGCTGTGAACAGTGTTGTGGTAAAGGCCGCCCGGACCGAACTCACCGGTGCCGTAATTATGCATCTGAAAGCTGTCACGAAAGCCACCGTTGGTCCTTGCGCCCGCTTGAGCGGTCTGGGTGTAGACCTGGGGAAAGAACTCATTCCAGCGCTGATGGCCGAATTGCGCTCCCGGAGGTCGTCCGTCGGCGAGGGTGTTGTACTCGTCGCCGGCGACCAGGGGCTGCATGGCCCCGGTGTGCTCGGCAACGATGGCCGCTTCCCAGGGATTCGGATGGTGCTTGTTTGTGTATTCCGTGGGGTACGGATGCAGAGGCTGGCCGAGGGCTGTCTCGAGCGCCTTGTTCGAGACTTGTCCGTAGGCGTGGTACTTGCCTTCCTTGGAGACTCCAGACCACGTGGGCTGGGGGAGAGGGCTGCAATATCCAGGCTGTTTGCTGTCGTAGTCCTGGGCGCAGCTGGTGTATGGATTGTAGGGGTCTTCATAGCCGGTATCGGAGGCGTTCGACACAAGGGGGGAGCTTCCGAACTCTTCAAATCGCAGCATGTGCTGGGTAAAGGGTTTGGAGTCGAAGAGCGGGCTATGGGACGCATCGGTGGGCACGTTGCAGCCCCCGCCGTCCTGGGGCCCGCCGCGCAAGCCAGAACTCCAAACTCCGTTAGCCGAACCTATGGGAGGATTGACCTGCCTCGTCCCTTCGCCAATCAGCTTGCCCTGTGCGAATGCCGGGCTTGCCGAAGCGAAGGTCATGGCGAATACCATGAGCATGCTCATCGCGGACTGAAAAAGCCTTGTTTGTGAGTACTTTCGTCCGATCTCCAGCGGAAACAACTTCTGAAGGAGCCGGCGGGTTACGGAATTGGGGGGTGTGGGGCAGGTAGCTTCTGAAGATGACATCTTTTTTGTCCTCGTTGTTTTTTCTAGTGGCTCGCTGACGTTTTGACCGGAGCAGCCCGGTCAGAAAATGATGAGCATGTTCGGCGCAATGGAAATATTGGGTATGTCGGTTGTTCCTTCGTTTGTTTTTCAACTGCGAACGCATTCTATGAACGCGGCGTTTAAGGATTCTTGAAGACCCAATTTCCGCCCCTTTGTCCGGGCCAATTTGTCCCAGGGATGGGAGCCCCGAGTCGGTCTGGTGGGCCTAGGTTCGTTTCTACCGAACTGCGGCGGCGGGGACAGAAAGGAAAGTTTTTTGCCTCCGTACTCGAAAGTCAAAAAAATTCGAACAAAATTAGGGACTTGGAAATTTCCGAGTCAAAAATTCGCCGCGGTGCCAGCAATCGGATTCAAAAACAGAAAATTCATTTGGAATCTCTTCATGTGGAAGAACCCCATTGAATCCCGAGTGCCTTGCAAGGGGCTTTGCCATCAGGTTCCCGACGCAATGCCTAAGCGTTGCACGAGCCCTGACAGCTCTTTCCGCTCGGCCGCGAGTGAGAGGAAACGCAAGAACGCGGACGTACGATCGCAGCACATGTGCATGACAGAGGCATGGGACAGGAAACATCGCCGCCCGGGCTGGGAGCACTCATAGAGGAGCACGCTCATGTAGGAGCACTCAGAGGGGCACTGAGAGGAGCACTCAGAGGGGCACTCAGAGGAGCACTCAGAGGGGCACTGAGAGGAGGATGTTCGGCGGATCTTCAGCGGAGATCGGCTGCGGCGAGGCAAGCGATCGTTCTGACCAGGCCAGAGCAAAATGCGGACCCGGGCAGGAAAATCCGAAAATCCTCAGCACGGCTCGGATGGCCCGGGTACCGAAACGCCGGAAGCCCGGAAGCCCGGAAGCCCGGAAGCCCGGAAGCCCGGAAGCCCGGAAGCCCGGAAAGAGAGAAGGGTGATCCGCCTTGCCTCGCCCCGCCCCTGTTCGCCCCGCCCGTCTCACCCCGCCCTTCTTACGCCGCGCCTTCTTACGCCGCGCCTTCTCAACGGGCGCCTTCTCACCGCGCCCGCCTCACCCCGCCCCTGGGCCTTCGGTGCTTCAAGCTTCGCTTGTCAGATCGGCGCCGAGATGAACCTCGAGATCGTCGGCATCGCCCAGGAATTGCGGGCCCAGATCAAGATCTGGGTGGGCGAGCTTCAACGGGGAGCGCCACGCGGCGAGTGGCTTGGCGGCTATTCGCCGCCGAGTACGAGCTCGATGGCGATCGTATGCACGTTCGCCCGGACCTCGCCGGCCGAAATAGGCGGGTAGGTGTCGAGCCGGGTGCTCCGGTAGCGATAGCGAACGCCCACGGCGGTGAAGTAGTCGATCTGGAACTCGATGCCGGCCCCCGCACTCCACTCGAGCGCCCACTGATGCTGGACCAATGGCCCCTGCTCGTGGCTTAACCAGTTGCCCCCGACGCCGCCACTGAGGTAGGGATGGATGCGCCAGTCGCGCCTAAATATCCCCACGCGAGCAGCGGAGCCCAGGATCAGGCTATCCGAGGTGAAATTGCCGAATACGTTGTTTTGGTTCGTGCTCAGGTAGTGGAACTCGAAAGCATCCCAGCGGACCCAGTCGTTGAGCTGCCAGCCCAGGGAAAGCCCGAAGTCGTAACCGATTTCGCCGCTGGCCTCCGTGCCATTGGCTTCCAGGCGAGGCATGGCAACGCCCCCGCTCACGGTACCCACCAGGGAAGCGGCAATGGGCGTCGAAGCCATGACGAGAAGCACGGCGATCAGCGTCGCTGCGGTGCGGGGCATGGTTTTCTCCTTCGGCTAAGCCGTGTGGAGTGGACGGGTGTTGAATGAATGAGTGTGGAGGGGATCTGTGTGGACTGGAGCGGTGTGGAATGGATGAGTGTGGACTGGGCCCGTGTGGATTGGAGCGGTGTGGGCTGGAGCGGTGTGGAGTGGAGCGGTGTGGAATGGAGGGGTGTGGAGTGGAGCGGTGTGGAATGGATGGCCGCTGGGGGCCGATCCTTCGTCCTCGTAGACGAAGCGGTCGGCGCGCGCCCGGCGCGTCAATCCCCGAACACGAATTCCACCGCGATGGTGTGCAGGTTGACGTTCACGTCGCCGCCCGGCAGGCCCAGGAAGCTGGGGATCGAGCTGCTGCGATAGCGATAGCGCGCGCCCACGGCCATTTGGTCGGTGAGATCAAAGAGCAGCCCCGCCCCGGCATTCCATTCGAAGCCCCATTCGGCTACCTCCGTGAGGCCGCTGATCTCGAGATCGGTGCGGCTCCCGGCGACGCCGAAACTCAAAAAGGGGTGAAAGCGCGATTCGCCCCCAAAGCTGCCGATGCGAAGGCCCGACCCAATGGAATAGTTGTTGGTGGTGTACTGGCCCAGGGTGTCGTTTTGGTTGGCGCTCATGTAGAAACTCTCCACGGTGTCCCACTGCACGATGCCCCCAAAGCGCCAGCCAATCGAGCCGCCGAAGATGTAGCCCGAATCGCCGGCCCCCTCGAAGCTGCCGGATTCCAGGTTGGGCACCACGACGCCGGCGCTTCCCGAGGCCACAAGCCCTGCAAGAGCGGCGGCGGGCAGCGAGAAAGAGAGCGCAAGAATTAGCGCGCCGAGAGCCAAGGCAGAGAATCGGCGCCGGGCCAAGGGCCGAGCGGGCTGTGCGTGGGGTGCATCGAGGTGGGTGGCTTGCATGGTCGGGTCTCCTTCACGAGGTTGATTGCCAGTTTGCCGCGGGTATAGGGCGCGGGTGCAAGGCTTGGGTGTAAGGCGCGGGTGTAGGGCTTGGGTGTAAGGCGCGGGTGTAGGGCTTGGGTGTAAGGCGCGGGTGTAAGGCTTGGGTGTAAGGCGCGGGTGTGAGGCCC
>DUCH01000411.1 GCA_012959865.1 Myxococcales bacterium
ACCCGCCCCGGCACCCACACCCGCCCCGGCACCCACCCGTAGCTCGGCGTCGTCTTCTCGCTCAGCGCCATCGGACTCGAGCCGTCAGACAGCCCCCCCTGCGCCGCCCCGGGCCACCCGGCAGGCGGATCGTCCCGACAGTCGCACCGAGCGGGAAGAAGAGGTGCGCACTCAGCTCTCGGAAGCGATTCCGGTTCGCTCGGGCGGTGTTCTGCTGCCCACGGGACGGTTGATGATCGAACCCGATTTCCGATATTCGTACACCGGGGTCAACCGAGTCGCTATCTCGGGCTACACGATTCTTCCCGCGCTGACTCTCGGGCTGATCGACGTCACCACCCACAACAAAACAAGCTTGCTGGGTACTTTAGCGCTCCGGTACGGCCTCACTGGTCGAATCGAATTGGATGCGGCCGCTACGTTCGTATCAAGCTGGAGCAGCTTCGCCTTGTCGGCGAAAAATACGGTCGATGAGCGAAGTTCAACTTTGAATGCCTCGGGCTATGGCATCGGGGATTTGCGTTTCGGCGTTCGCACGCAACTCAACCAGGGAACCAAATCCCTGGCAACCTTCGTGGCCGGGGTCGGGGTCAGAATACCGACAGGAACTAGCCCTTACGAAGTCACCCGTCACGGAGCCGACGAAAACTACATCGAGACGAGCGTTCCCACCGGGAGTGGATTCTTTTCGATCAGCCCGACCCTTTCATTCGTCTATCCCACTGAGCCTGGCGTGATCTTTGGGAACATCCACTACAGCTGGAATATCAAGCGCATGGTTCACACATTGCAGCCCGGAACCGAAGAGCCCTACGGCGAGATTGATCCCGGGGATGTGGTGGGTGGGAGTGTCGGAATGGGTCTGTCGTTGAACCAGAATCTTTCGATGAGTCTCAGCTACGACCACTCCATCGTCTTGAAGACCAAGCAAAATGGCGTGACTCCGTCCGACGCAGTACCTCTCCAAATTGGCACGTTGGGGATCGGTGTGACTAATCGGAGAAATGCGAGCCTGAGCTACAATTTTCTAGTTGCAATTGGCGTCACCGACGACGCCCCCGACGTGTCCCTGACGCTTCGCATGCCGATCAACTGGGATACGAAGCTGAAGCTGTTTGGGCGCTAGCCATCCCTCGTTCGGGATTGCGAGAAAAAACGCCTGAGCGATTTCGACCGCTCAGCTCCCCAGGACCCAATCGGTTTCGCCGAGAAGGCGCTCCATGAACGCAGGCTCGTAGGCCCCTTCCGGGTTCTCTCGTACGAGGCGATCCAGCGCAACGGCGTCTTGGCCCACCAAAATCCGCCAGGTCTGGCTCCGCACGCCGTCGAGAATCACTGTGGCCGCTTCGGAGGCCGTCATCGGGGCTTCGTCACGGAAGCTCTCGGCTCTTGCCTGGAGGGCGTTTCGGATGTCGTCGTTGGTCGCCCCCCCCACTTCGAAACCCATTCGTTCCATGCGATCGCGAACTGCGACCAACTCTTCGTCGGGGATTTGCTTGGGCTCACGCCCCAAAAATCGGCCCGAGTTGATCACAATCGAGGTGCCAATATGGCCCGGCATGACGAGAGAGACCCCGACGTGGGGAGCATGGATTCGGAAATCGTTGATCAGCGCCTCGGTAAATCCCTTGACGGCGAATTTTGCGCTGCTGTAGGCGCTGTGGGCGGATTGGGGCCCAAGAGATGCCCAGAATCCATTGACGCTGCTCGTGTTGATCAGGTGGCCTTCGGGGCTGGCCACCAGCAGGGGCACGAATGCGCGCGAGCAGTAGTAGACGCCATTCCAGCAAACCGCGAAGGTCTTTTCCCATTCTTCGCGATCGTCAACAACGAAACTGCCCCCGGCCCCGATGCCGGCGTTGTTGAAGAGCAGGTGGATGTGATCGGTCTTGTGGGCCTCGACGACCGAGTCGCGGAATGCGAGTACCTTGGCTTCGTCTGAGACATCGGCCTCAAAAGTGGTAATGCGGGTTCCCGCCGGCGCGGCCTCGACACACAGCGCCTGGGTCTGCTCCAGGGCTTCGGGCGAGACATCGCAGAGCGCGACATGACAACCCTCTGAGGCCAGTTGCAAGCACAGTTCTCTCCCCATGCCCGACCCACCCCCGGTGACGACGGCGATTTTCCCTTCAAATTTCTTCATGCGGTTGGTTCTCCCTGGCTCCTGGGTTCGCTTGGCCCGGCTGGCCCGCCGAGCCGATGAGGCGAGTTTGGCACGTTTTCCTCGGATGGCGACCACCGCCGTGGGTTTGCACGTCGCCGGGCTTGCCCTATAGTCGAACGCTCGTTCTAAACGACCGTTCTTTTTTCGTGTCCTCGTCGCCTCCGTCATTCCTGGCTTATTCGACCTGTCGCTTCCCCGGCTGTCCGCCCCCCGTTCCCCGCCCCCCGTTCCCCGCCGCGCCGCCCTCCACGACCTTGGCGATCTGCTTGTTGATGTAGGCCATGAGAGTGACGCGATTCTTTCCCGCCTTTTCGTCAGCCATGAGCCTTGTCATCTGTGCCGCGTCCAGA
>DUCH01000412.1 GCA_012959865.1 Myxococcales bacterium
ATGAACCCAGAGCCAGTCGTTGACTGTCGTCTCCCAGATATTGGCCGAAGGTGCGGCGACTCCCGCGTTGTTGAAAAGTAAATGACACGCGCCGTGGGTCTCGAAAACACGATCAGCCAGGGCGGTCACCGAAGCCGGATCGGAGACGTCGGTCACGACGCCCACCACGTCGGATCCCTGAGACGAAAAATCAGCGATGGTTTCATCCAGTACGGTCTGCTCGACGTCGCCGACCACGACTCGCGCCCCCTCGGCGAGTAGCGCGCCCACCAGCGCCTTTCCGATCCCTCCGGCACCGCCGGTAACAACTGCAACTTTTCCGCTCAAATCCTTCATTTTGGCCTCCCTGTCATTGGTGTCATTTGCCTCTCCCTGTTCCTCTCCCTGTTCCGCTCTTCGCTTGCCGTGTGCCGCCCGGATTTGTACCGCCGGGCCAAAATATCGAATCCATATTCGTCGCAGGAGCACTGCTCGAAAGATTGCTCGGATTCTCTTATCCTGAGCGACTGCAGGCAGCAGGTCCACAAGTGTAACGCTTTGCGCGGATGGGGTAGCCCGCCAATTCGGCCCCAACTGGACGTCATAAATTCTGCTCGACGGAAAGAGGCGGCTTCCCTCCGAGCGGCGAAGATTGAAAACGAAAGGCTTGAGTGCTTAAACATCTTCTCTCATCGACCCAAATCGGCGGACTAAAACTTCGCAATCGCATCGCGGTAGCGCCCATGGGAGTCGAAATTGCCGAAGCCGACGGCCACGTTCGCGAACCGGTCATCGCGTACTACGAAGAACGCGCTCGCGGAGGAGCCGGGCTCATCATCACGGAAAATACCTCGGCCTGTTATCCCCGCGGTGCAAACTCAGCCCACGAACTCGGCGTCTCAAATGACGGGTTTCTCCCCGGTCTCCGGGCACTGACCGAGCGGGTTCACGCCCATGGCGCTCGAATCGCCATTCAACTCGCACACCACGGCAAGGTGGGACGCCTCGACACCCAACACGGACGCCCCCTCCTAATGCCCTCGACTCCGCGGAAAAAGCCCGGGCACGGAGGCCCCCTCGATCTCAGTCGAGAAGAAATGGGATTGATGGCGGCGGCGGCGGGAAACAGAAGGCCGACCATTCAAGAGGCCACCGAAGAGGACCTCGCCGAACTCGTCGAAGATTTCGCCGCTGCCGCCGAGCGCGCCCAGCGGGCGGGATTCGATGCCGTAGAAATTCACGGCGCCCACGGCTACATCTTCTCCGAATTTCTCTCGCCGGCGTGGAATTTTCGCCAGGATCAATTTGGCGGCGCTATTGAGAACCGCGCTCGGCTGCTCTGCGAGACCATCTCCGCCTGCAAGGCGGCCACGGGAGGAGCCTTCCCTGTCTGGTGCCGCATCGACGCTACCGAGTTCGGCGAAGACGACGGTATCCGACTCGAAGATGCTCAGCTCACCGCGGAACTCGCCGTAAAGGCAGGTGCCGATGCAATCCACGTCAGCGCCTACGCCCACCCACTCGGAGCTGGATTCACCCAGGCGCCCATCGTCCACGCCGAAGGCGGCTTCGCGGGGTTCGCCGCAGCGATCAAGACCCGCGTCACGGTTCCTGTCATCGCGGTGGGCCGCCTCTCGCCCGAGGCCGGCGATCGACTCATTCGCGAAGGCAAGGCGGATATCATCGCGATGGGGCGTCAGATGCTCGCCGACCCGGCCACGGCGCAAAAGCTCAGCGACAACCGAAGCGACTCCATCCGGCCCTGCATCTACTGCTACACGTGCGTGGCTCAGGCCTTCTTTGATCGCTCGGTGCGCTGCGCGGTGAACCCGGTCACCGCACACGAAGCCGACCTGGCCCAGCGCATGCGCGAAAAGTCTCCTCACCCCCAACGGGTTCTCATCGCGGGAGGCGGTCCGGCTGGCCTCGAGGCTGCACGGGTGGCCGCAATGCGGGGCCATCGGGTCACCCTTTACGAAAAAGGCGATCAGTTGGGAGGAACCCTCCGCTTTGCCGCGCTGGTCTACGAACCCAACGAGCGACTCCTGAATTGGTTGGAGGGTCAGGTGCGCGAACTGGGCGTCGAAATATTGCTGGGCCGGGAACTCAGTTTCGAAGATGTGCGACAACAGCAGCCGGACCATGTCATTGTCGCCGCCGGAGCACGACGCGAGAATCCCTCGATTCCCGGCTCGGACCTGGCACACGTCATGGATGGCGACACCCTCCGGGCACTGCTGACGGGAGAAGCTTCCAGCGCCGGCAGTCAATCCCTCGGCGCTTTTGACCGCTTCGTCATTGCGGCGGGAAGGCGGCTCGGAGTCATGCGTAGCCCCCGGCGACTGCGGGTTTTGTCTCATCGCTATATGCCCATTGGCGAGCGAGTCGTGATCATCGGCGGAGGACTCGTGGGCATCGAGTTGGCCGAATTTCTAGCCGCGCGCAATCGACAGGTCACTGTGCTTGAGGAGGGCGAAATATTTGCGCTTCAAATGGCCCACCCCCGCCGCTGGCGAGTGCTCCACGATGTCCGGAAGGCCGGAGTCGAATTGGTGGGGCGCGCGCGAGTGGATCGAATCACCGAGCGGAGTGTCGACTTCTCGGTTTCGGCCGACGACGACAAGGTCGAGACTCGCAGCGTGGAGGCGGCGAGCGTAATTGTCACCCTGGGTCTTGAACCCAACCCCGATCTGGCTGCTAGGCTGAAGAGCAGTAATGCTCGGGTCGTTTCCGTTGGGGACTGCACGGGGGTCGGCTACATAGAAGGTGCGATCCGTGAGGGTTTTGAGGCGGCACTGGCCCTGGATTCCAGCGATGCATGAACTCAAAATACAACCGAGACCAGCAAGAATGGGAGTTGGAGCATGAGCGAATCATCCACGAGCGAGACCAAGGCCCGCCGACTGCTCACCAAGGCCGGCATCGGAATTGAGGATGGGCTTCCCCTGGAGGTCGGTGAAGGCGGAGTCGAGGACCTGCGAAAGGGTCTGCAAATGCTCATGGACATGGAGTCGATTCGTCAGCTCAAGCACGCCTATTTTCGCTGCATCGACACCGCCAACTTCGACGAGTTGAGCACTCTCTTTCACGATGATGTCCTGGTCCACTTCGTCGGCGGAAATTACGAATGGAAACTCCAGGGCAAGGACGAATACCTCAGTTCCATCAAGACCTCGTTCACCAACCAGTCCGTCGGCCATCACAACGGCCACCATCCCGAGATCCAGATGCTGAGCGAAACCGAGGCGACGGGAATTTGGTACCTGGCCGACAATATGTGGGTGATGAATTACAACTTCTTTACCAGCGGCACCGCGGTCTATTGGGATCGCTATCTGAAGGTAGACGGCCGCTGGCTCATCAAGGACACCCGCTACGAACGCATCTACGAACTCAGCAGCGCCCTCGAAGAGCCGCCGCCCTTTTCAGCCCACTACCTGGGAACCCACGGCAGCCCAGTTGAAAAGAGCAGCTAGCCCTGTGCAAACCACTCCCCAGGACCCTCAGACAAATCCAGAGACAAATTCCGAAACAAAGCCCGAGGGAAAATCGCTGAGAAGTTTCCAAGAGGCTCAGCTCGGTCCCATCACGCTTGCGAACCGCTTCATCAAGGCAGCCACCTTTGAGGGACTCGCGCCCGATAACGTGGTCAGCGACGAACTCATCACTTTCCACCGCCGAATTGCCGAAGGCGGCGTCGGCATGACGACCATTGCATACTGCGCGGTTTCCGCCGATGGACAGGGCGCACCCAACGAAATCGTAGTTGGCCCGCCCGCCGCCGAGGGCCTTCGCCGCTTCACCGACGCCATCCACGAATGCGGGACCGCAGCTTCCATCCAACTCGGGCACGCGGGGCCTGTGGGCGCCGGCGCTGGCCAAAAGGGCCTTTCACCCTCCCGGGTTTTCGCGCCCCAAGCGCTTCGCTTTACACGGGCCGCCAGCGAGGACGACCTCCAGAGGACGATTCAAAACTTTGCAAATGCCGCAAAAGTGGCCGCGGACTCGGGCTTCGACGCCCTGGAGTTGCATTTCGGTCACGGCTACCTGATCAGCTCTTTTCTCAGCCCCAGCCTGAACCGGCGCAAGGACCGCTGGGGAGGGACTCTCGAAAACCGGGCCCGATTGGCCCGGGTCGTCGCCCAAGCGGTGCGCGAGTCGGTGGGCGATGGCGTCGCGTTGATCGCCAAATTCAACATGGCCGACGGCGTCGCCGGGGGCTTCTGGCTCGACGAAAGTGTCCAGGTGGCGCAGCTGCTCGAAGCCGACGGTCACCTCAACGCCCTGGAACTCAGCGGGGGCAGCTCCTTTCAGAACCCCATGTACTTGTTTCGCGGCGAGGCGCCCATCCACGAAATGGCCTCGGCGTTTCCCCAACCCCTGCGCCTGGGCTTCAAGCTCGGCGCGGGGCGCTTCCTGCGCGAATACCCTTTCGAGGAGGCCTACTTCCTCCCCTACGCCCGGCAATTTCGCGCGGCACTCGACATGCCCCTGATCCTGTTAGGCGGACTCAACCGGCTGGAGACTGTCGAGAACGCTCTGGCTGAGGGGTTCGAATTCGTCGCCCTGGGTCGCCCACTCCTGCGCGAGCCCGGCCTGATTCGCCGCTGGCAGGCGGGCAACGAAGGCGAGGGACTCTGCATTCACTGCAACAAGTGCATTCCCACGATCTACCAGGGCACCCACTGTGTGCTCGCACCGGACGCGATCCGGTAGTCGCGCAGCCCAGCGCCGCCGCACCAGTGCACGTGCCTCAAGACCGAATCAGGGCCTCTCGAGTCCGCGTAGAATGATCTTCGTCAGATCATTCGCGGTCTGCTTGGGCGATTCTTTGATGACCGGGTGGACACTTGAGCGAGAAAATTCCTGACCGAGGCCACCCAGCACATGCGCGACTGCAGCGGTATCCAGGGGAGCGATATCGCCTTGGGCCACCGCACGGTCAAGCAAGCTTTGAACGATACCCGTCAGATAATTCTCGTGGGTGTCGAAGAGTCGCTTCGCCCCCGGAAGGTCCACGAAACTTCGGATCATTGCACCCTGCTCGGTTCGGACCGCCTCGTTCGCCGCTGCCAGGTAGGCACGAAGAGCTTCCAGGGGAGGGAGGTCCGGGTCGAGGGAAGCGATGGCGACGCGACCAATCCGGTGTAGCCGACGATCGGTGACCGTCAGCACCAGTTCATCTTTGCTCGGCGAAATTCCGTAGAGGGTGCGCAGGGAACAATTCACCCGCGCCGCAATCTGCGCCATGGTGACATCCGCCAAACCCTCCCCCACGACAAGCTCCTCGAGTTCGTCGAGCAACTCCCGTTGGCGATCCGTCAGCCGGCGCTCGATCTCCAGAGGGAGCAGCGGCTTGGGGGGGCGCACCCCGGGCAGGCGAATGCCCGGCTTCGTACC
Source organism: Myxococcales bacterium (assembly GCA_012959865.1). Taxonomy (GTDB): domain Bacteria; phylum Myxococcota_A; class UBA9160; order UBA9160; family UBA4427; genus JAZXM01. Next base: position 5,380 of record DUCH01000412.1, read on the forward strand.
CTCTGCCCCTTCAGGCGAACTCAAGGCAGCAGCGCCTCGGGGATATCCACAACCCGTGCCCTCAACCACTCACCGAGGCTCTTGGCCTGACCGTCCTGCCGCGTCGAAGCGGCCACGCCCTCTTCGAGCAGACCGTGGATCAAGAAATTCACGGAGCGCAGGGCGGGAAGCGGGTGGCGATCCACCTGCATGGCGACGGTCTCGGGCAAAAGTTCCTTCAGCTTCTCGGTGGAGAGAAAACCGTCGAGCCAAGCCCAAGCCTCATCGCTCCGGGCGAAAACTCCCAAGTTGGCATTGCCTCCCTTGTCCCCCGAACGCGAACCGTAGATGGCACCCAGGGGCACTCGTCGGGTCGGACCTCCCGGCGCTTCCACCCGAGGGCCCGGGGTTGGAGTCACCGAAACTTCCGCCGGCGGGATCACCGAAGAAACTGTTCGGGGATCGCCGCCCAGCAACACGACCTCCTGGGGAACAGTCGCCGCCGAGATACACGCGGGTTCGTACACGCCAAAGGGCCGCCCATTTCCCGGCCCGCCGCCCACGCCGAAGAAACCCGGGATCGTAGCCAGGGCCAAATCGCCAATCCCGTTGGAAAAGGCACGGCCCACCTTGGCCTGATCGGGATCCTTCACGCTGATTTTCAGAATCGCTACGGCTTCTTCATTGCTCGCAGGATCCTCACAGTCCGTACGCATTAGCCGGGTTGTGGCCTGGGCGTAGTCCTCGGGCTGGTACCGAGACGAACTCCAGAACGCCTCCTCGATGAGCGCGGCCTTGGCCTCGATATCCAGACCCGTCAGACAGATATTGACATCGTTCCGGAAACCGCCGGAGCGATTGATGCACACTTTGAGGGTCGACGGCGGGGGCTCACCCTGAATCCCGTGCATACGAACCCGATCTTTGCCCACCTGCTCGAGTTCGATGGTGTCGAAGCGGGTGGTGACGTCGGGGCCCAAATATTCGGGGCCGCCGATTTCATAGAGAAGCTGCGAGGTCACAGTCCCAATAGAAACCTCGCCTCCCGTCCCGTCGTGCTTGCCGATCACCGAGGAGCCGTCGGCGGCAACTTCTGCCCAGGGAAAGCCCGTCCGAACCATTCCGGGCACTTCGGTAAAGAAAGAGTAATTGCCACCCGTGGCCTGGGTCCCGCATTCGATAACGTGCCCCGCCGTCACAGCGCCCGCCAGCGCGTTCCAGTCGTCTCGCGCCCATTTGTGATGCCAAGCCGCGGGACCGCAAACCACCGCCGCGTCGGTGGTACGGCCGGTAATCACAATGTCTGCGCCCTGTTCGAGGGCATCGACGATGCCCCAACAACCGAAATAGGCATTAGCCGTAAGAAACGAGGCCTCCTTGATGGGTTCGCCCGTTTCGAAATGGCGCAGTTGGTCCGAGGCCAAAAGGTCAGCCATGCGGGGCATCAGATTATCGCCCTGGACGTAAGCGATCTTCGGGTTCAAGCCGAGCTTTTGCGCCACCTGGGCCACGGCTTCTGCGCAGTTGTCCGGGTCGAGGCCACCCGCATTGGTCACCACCTTGATGCCCTTGTCGAGACAGGTCCCCATCACTTCTTCCATCTGGGTCACAAACGTGCGCGCATACCCCGCACCCGGCTTCTTGGCCTGGGTTCGAGCCAGAATGAGCATGGTGAGTTCCGCCAACCAGTCGCCGGTGAGGAAGTCGATGGGACCGCCTTCGACCATTTCCTTGGCAGCGGACATTCGATCCCCAAAAAAGCCCGAGCAATTCGCGATTCGAACCGGATCCGTCATCGACTCTCTCCTCATTCATTTTTAGGGCAATTTTTTAAGCGCGTTCGGGTCCGCGGCCAACTCCGAGTTCGCCAATGAACTTCGAGTTCGCCAATAGAAAACGGCTCGCCTTCACTGCGAGCACTCGAACAATTTTCTGAGCCCTGGCGCTATTCGTCGCCGGACTCGGGCTCAAAGACCAGCAATAGCGTGCCGCTCTCTACTTGATCACCCAATTCAACCCGCACTTCGGTCACCACCCCATCCTCGGCGGCGCTCATGGGGTGTTCCATCTTCATCGCTTCCAGCACGACCAGGGTCTGACCCGCCTCAACACGCTCGCCAGCCTGAACTCGCAGATCGATCACCTTGCCGGGCATCCGGGCCACGAATCCGCCGGCCGCATCATCGGCGCCAGGAAGCACGAAGCGGGGTTGAATTTTGAATTCCAGATCGCCCCGAGGGCCAATAATTCGATCCTCGGCCCGAGTGACCCGCGCATGGCTGCGTCGCCCAGCAATCGCTGCGTCGAGCCCCTCTTCGTCCCAAGCGTGAATCCGTGCCACGGCTCCGTCGGCGAATCGCAAATCACCATCGCGCAGGGTTCGGTAGTGAACCTTGACCTCGCGCTCCCCATAGCCGAAAACAATTTCCTGATCGGGCATTCGGGCATTGCGCCAGCCCGAAGGCGTCTCTCGTAGCACCCGGGCCTCGGCTCGATTTGCCCGGCTGATCCAGAGCGCGGCCAACTGGGCGGCGCGAAGAAGTTCCTCCTCGCTGGGCGCAAGCCCCCGAGGCGGCGCCACCCGGTCGATGAAATCCGTGGTCGTATGGCCAGCCAGGAACTCGGCGTTTCGAAGCGTCGCGGTCAGAAAATCTCGGTTGGTAATGAGCCCGCCGAGATGAGTGCGCTCAAGGGCCAGCGCCAAGCGCCCAATCGCGTCGGCCCGGGTCGGCCCGTGGGCAATGACCTTGGCGAGCATGGGGTCAAAATCCACGCCAATCACCGAGCCTTGGACGACTCCCGAATCCCATCGTACCTCGGGCGACTCCGCCGGCGCGAAGGCCAAGAGAGTTCCGGTAGCGGGAAGAAAATCGTTTTCTGGGTCTTCGGCGTAAAGGCGCGCCTCGATGGCGGCCCCCTCGAACTGAATCGACGACTGGTCGTAGCCCAGAGGCTCCCCCGCCGCGATCCGCAGTTGCTCCCGAACCAGATCGATTCCCGTTACCGCTTCGGTGACCGGGTGCTCGACCTGAAGGCGGGTATTGACCTCGAGAAAGAAAAACTCCCCGGAATCGTCGTCCAGCAGGAATTCCACGGTGCCCGCAGATTGGTAACCGAGCACCTGGGCCAGACGCAGCGCCGCATCCCCCATCGCCTGCCGGGTTGCGGGATCGATTCCAGGCGAGGGAGACTCTTCAAGGATTTTTTGGTGACGACGCTGGATAGAACACTCACGCTCGCCCAAGTGAACGACGCTCCCGTGGGTATCACCCAGAATCTGAATTTCGATATGCCGGGCGCGAGACACGTAGCGCTCGAGAAAAACCCGGTCATCCCCGAAGCCACTGGCAGCTTCGCGCCGAGCCGCAGCCACGGACTCTTCGAGGTCCGCCGCCGACTCGACGATGCGCATTCCTTTGCCCCCACCGCCCGCCGCCGCTTTGACGAGCAGGGGGTAACCCACGGCATCCCCGGCTTCGGGATCGTCGCTCCCGGGCAGAATGGGCACGCCCGCTTTCTCCGCCAAGGCCTTGGCGGTGATCTTGTCGCCCATCTGTTCGATGATTGTGGGGGAGGGGCCCACCCAGGCGAGACCCGCAGCGGTGACGTTCTCGGCAAAACCGGAATTCTCGGAGAGAAAGCCGTACCCCGGATGAATTGCACCGGCCCCCGTCGCCTGGGCGGCTTCGAGAATTTCCTTGCCGTCGAGGTACGAGCCCGAGAGACGCACCGCTTCGTCCGCGTCGACGACGAAGGGCGCATCGGCGTCAGCATCGACATATACGGCCACCGTCCGGATCCCCATGGCGCGGGCGCCCCGGATCACACGCCGGGCGATTTCACCTCGGTTGGCGACAAGAAGAGTTGAAAAACTCACAGTCGGAATACCCCGTATCCATCTGCGCCCTCGATGGGCGTGCTGCGAACCACCGAGAGGCAGATCCCGAGCACCGTGCGGGTGTCTCGGGGGTCGATGATGCCGTCATCGCTAATCGCGCCACTGGCCTCGAGGGCAACCGACCCCGCATCCTGGGCCGCCGCGACGGCTTCACGAATTTTTTCGTCGGCCTCTTCATCGAAATCTTCACCCTTGCGAAGCGCCTGACCCCGGCGAACCATGGACATCACGCCGGCGATCTGTTTCCCGCCCATGACGGCAATTTTTGCGCTGGGCCAAATGAAGGTGAATCGGTTGTTGAAGGCGCGCCCCGACATGGCGTAGGTCGCCGCCCCGTAGGAGTTGCCAAGGATCACGGTGATGTGGGGAACCGTCGAGTTCGTCACCGCGTTGATCATCTGGGAACCCTTCTTGATGATTCCCGCATGCTCAACTTCGCGACCCACAACGAAGCCCGTGACGTTCTGAAGGAAAAGAAGTGGCACATCGATCTGATTGCAGAGCTGAATGAAATGCGCGGCTTTTTCAGCCGCCTCGGGATTGAGAACACCATTGTTCCCGATGATCCCAATTGGATAACCGTGAATCGAAGACCAACCGCAAATCAAAGTCGTGCCGTAGCGCGGCTTGAACTCCTCGAAACGCGAGCCATCAACCACCCGGCCAATCACGTCACGCACATCCACCGGGCGCCGAAGATCCTCGCTCATGAGACCGAGCAGTTCCTCGGGGTCGAGGACAGGCTCGTCGACCCGAAGCGTGGGAGGGGGGCCGGCCTTCTCGAAATTCAAGTGCGACACGACTTCCCGGCAAAGCCGCAACGCGTCCGGCTCATCCTCGGCCAGGTATTCGCCCAGGCCCGAAATTTCTGCGTGCATCTTGGCGCCGCCCAGGGTTTCGTCGTCGGATTCTTCGCCAGTGGCCATCTTGACCAGCGGCGGCCCCGCGAGAAAGATCTTCGACTGTTTCTTGATCACGATGTTGTAGTCCGACATCCCGGGCTGATAGGCGCCGCCCGCCGTCGACGACCCGAAAACTACGCAAACCGTGGGGATCTCGAGCTTGGAAAGTTCGATCATCTCGTAAAAGAAACGACCCGTTTCGGCGAAGTGATCGATCTTCGCGGGACGACTCTTTTTCTTCTCCTTGTCGCCCCCGCCCCCGCCCCCACCGCGCCGCAGATCCGCTCCCGCAGATTCGACAAAACTCACGTAGGGGATTCCGTTGTCCCGGGCGATCTCCAGGGCGCGCATCCACTTTTTGCCCACGTAGGGGGTCAGTGCGCCACCGAGCACCGTGGGGTCGTTGGCGAAGATCACGCACTCCACCCCGGCGATCACCCCAATGCCGAGTACCGCTCCCCCACCCACGACATAGTCCGAGTTGTATCCTGCCAAGGAACTGATTTCGAGAAAGGGGCTGTCGGGGTCGAGTACCAAGTTGATTCGCTGGCGAACCGGCAATTTTCCGCGCTTGGCCAAGCGTTCGTGATGGGCCGGACCGCCACCCTCCTCGGCTTCATCGAGAAGCTCGTCGATCACCGCCAGTTTCTTGCGCATGGCCTCGCGATTCTCGGCGAACTCGGCGGTGCGCGGATTCAGACTCGACGTCAGAGGAGGAGCAAGCAGGGGGGAGTTCATTTCGTTTCCACCTTCATCCCTCATCGGGGGAGCCCAGGATCGGATCGGATCGCGTTGACACACGGGTAACCCGTATGGTAACAATATGCAATAAATATTACCATCCCAGGAGTGCCCATGCCCCAAGCAAACGCCGCCACGAATCCGAGTGAAAAGGAAATCGCCAGTGCGCTCCGAATCGACCGCGGGCAAAACGGCGTGGTCACGCTCACCCTCAATCGCCCCCATGTAAAGAACGCGATACCGGGCGATCTGTGGGAGCCCCTGGAACAAATTTTTCGGGACATTCGCGAGACCGAAAGTGATCGTGTTTTGGTGATCACCGGCGCCGGGGGCGCCTTCTGTGCGGGCGCCGAACTCGGGGGCAACATGGTCAACGGCGGGCATCCGCTGGACGCCATGCACGCGGTAAACGCCGCAGCACTGGCCCTCCACACCCTGACCAAGCCCACTCTCGCCAAGGTGGGTGGGGACGCAGTGGGCGCCGGCATGAACCTGGCCCTGGGGTGTGATCTGGTGGTAGCCGGTGAAAGCGCTCGCTTCTCTGAAATCTTCGCGCGCCGAGGACTCTCGGTTGACTTCGGCGGTACATGGTTGCTGCCGCGCTTGATCGGTATGCATAAAGCCAAGGAGTTGTCTCTGCTCGCGGAAATCCTCTCGGCCGATGAAGCCCGGGATCTGGGACTCGTAAACCGGGTTGTGCCCGACAACGCGTTGGATGCTTTCGTGGACGACTGGGCCCAGCGTCTGGCCAACGGCCCTCCCCTAGCCCTGCAGATGACCAAGCGCATGCTCTCGAATTCCCTGACCATGAGTTTTTCCCAGGCTCTCGACGCCGAAGGGTGGGCCCAGACCGTAAACTTCGGGAGCGAAGACACCCTCGAAGGCGTCAAGGCTTTCGTGGAAAAGAGACCGCCCAAATTTAAGGGGCGCTAGAGAATCGGAGCTTTGATGGAACCCGTACGAGTGACCACCGACCGCGGCATCATGACAGCCACCCTGGTGGACGTAGAAAATCGCAATGCCCTGGGATCGGCCCTGCTCAACGGGCTCCTTGGGGCCATCACTGCGGCCAATTCTGATCCGTCGATTCGTGCGGTGGTGGTCACCAACGAAGGTTCGACGTTCTGCGCCGGTGCCAACCTCAAGGAAAGATCCGGCGCGGTGAAAACCCAAGGCGACTCAAAGGTCGGTTTCGACGATCTCTTGGAAGCCATCCAGAGTTCTAAGACCCCCATCATTGGAAAAATTGCCGGCCACGTGGTGGGCGGTGGCAACGGCCTGGCGGCAGCCCTCGACATTTCCATCGCCGACGAAGACGTCAAATTTGGTTTCACCGAGGTTCGACTCGGCGTGATCCCTGCCATCATTTCCGTGGTCTGCCTGCCGAAGATGCGCGCCGGCGAAGCCATGGAGGCCTTTCTCCGCGGCAATCGCTTCCCCGCCCGACGAGCCGCGGAATTGGGGTTGATCAATCGGGCGGTCCCCGCCGACGAACTCGACGCCGCCGTGGGGGAAGTACTCGACGACCTGCGCAAGGGCGGCCCCACCGCCGTGGGACTCGCCAAGCGGCTCGTCTACGAAGTCCCCGGCATGGAGCAAAAGGAAGCGTTCAAGTACACCACTCGCCTCTCGGCAAAACTCTTCGGGGGCGATGAGGCCAAAGAGGGCATGGCTGCATTCCTGGGTCGGCGCAAGGCCTCCTGGGCCGAGGACAAGGACGAGGCCTGAGGCGGTAAGAGCCCGCAGCCGGTTCGAGCGCACCCCAGCCCACAGGCTCTATCCTCTTACTTCACCAGCGCCAGCACCAGCACCAGGCCCACGCCGCAGCCAAGCGGGCTGGGCTTGTGGAAGGGAAATCCATCGATGCGATCCAAGCTCGCCGAAGACATGGGGCTCGAGTTTCCGATTTTTGCCTTCACTCATTGCCGGGATGTCGCTGCAGCCGTTTCAAAGGCTGGGGGTCTCGGGGTCTTGGGAGTGGCCGGGCACTCCCTCAAGAACCTGAAGATGGAACTCGAGTGGATCGAGAACGAAGTCGGCGACAAGCCTTACGGGGTCGATCTTTTGCTCCCTACAAAATTCGCGGGCAGCGATCGCGGCGGATTCGACGCTTCTCAGCTCGATGAGCGCATCCCCGAAGAGCACCGAAAATTTCTCGATGATCTGCTCGAGCAACACGATGTACCCGCCCTGCCCCCGGACACGCGGTTGGCTCCGGAATTCGCCGTGGGTTACGACAAGCAGCGCGACGTCATCGAACTCGTCTTCGACCACAAGATCAGCTTGATCGCGAGTGCTCTGGGGCCGCCGCCTGCGTGGATGATCGAAATGGGCCGGGAAAAAGGCGTCAAGGTCGCCGCCCTGGCGGGTACCGTGGAGCACGCCCGACGCCACGCCGAGGCCGGGGTCGATATTGTGATCGCCCAGGGATACGAGGCTGGAGGTCATACTGGCCATGTCTCCACAATGGTATTGGTCCCCGAAGTCGTCGATGCGGTCGACCCGATCCCCGTGCTTGCCGCCGGGGGGATCGGCAACGGCCGCCAGGTCACCGCTGCCCTGGCCTTGGGGGCCCAGGGAGTTTGGGCAGGCTCTGTCTGGCTAACCACCGAGGAGGCGGAAACCCATCCCGTGGTCAAGGAGAAATTCCTTGAGGCCACCTCGAGCGATACCGTCCGCAGCCGTTCCCTCACGGGCAAACCGGCCCGGCAGCTCCGCAGTGCCTGGACCGACGCGTGGGACGATCCGTCCAACCCCGACCCCCTCCCTATGCCCCTGCAGCCCCGACTCGTGCGCGAGGCCCGGGCCCGAATCTCGCGCTCTTCCCACAAGTCTTCCGGCGCCCGAGCCCTGGACAACTACTTTGTAGGCCAGATTGTCGGATCCATGAACCACGTCAAATCGGTACGCACAGTCATCGAAGAACTCGTCGGCGAATACGCGGACACCATGTCGCGATTGGATGACCTGGCCGAAAGGTAAGTCGAACATGCCGGAGCGGAAATGACCACAACCCTCGACTGGTACGGATGCGCGACCTTCAAGCTTCGAACAGCTGGGCTCGACATTTTTCTCGACGCCTACATCGATCGAGCTTCCAATGCCGACGGACCCGGTGTGCGGACCGAGGAAATCGACGCCTGCGATTGGATCGTAATCGGGCATTCACACTTCGACCACATTTATGGTGCCGAGCGAATCGCCAAAAAAACCGGGGCGAAAATCATCGGAAGCTACGAATCGATCCGAGTGATGGAACAAGCCGGCGTACCCCTGGACCAAATGATCTGCGTCGCCGGGGGCGAGACTGTCGATTTGGGGAGCGGCGTCACGGTTTCCGTCTATCCGAGCCAACACTCCTGCGTCTGGAGCCACGGCCAAATGGACTCTCCCGATACGGTGTGCATCGGCGATCTCGGCGTCACTTGGCAGGAACAACGCGCGCGCTTCGAGGAATTGGTGAAATATCTGAGCAGCCAGATTCCCCCGGCTTCCATCGAACACCTGGTGGCCTCCCAACAGGGAGACCGAGGCGACGGCGGCGCCCTCATCTATGTCTTCGATACCCCGGACGGCCGGATTCTTTATCAGGACACATCGGGGCACTGGTCGGGCATCATCGAGGGCCTCGCTCCCGACGTCGCCATTCTCGCCGCTGCGGGGCGAGGCAATATCGATGGAGAACCCATTCAGGGCTCTCTGGCCCAGTTCGTGGCGCGCGAGGCCGAACTCCTCGGCGCCCGCCGGTTGGTCCTCGGTCACCATGACAACTGGCTCCCGGGCTTCTCCATCGAAACGGATATCCGACCGATTCATGCGGAGTTAGCCCGAGTCGCGCCCGAAGCCGAGCTTATTGAGCTCGAATATCTCGACGCAACCCCCATTCTCCCCGTTCGATGAAAGGACCCGCCCGTGCGAGTTGAAACTGGAATCCCCCTGGACAATTGGCGCAAAGTTTCCGAACGAGCACGGCAAGCCGAGGAATCGGGTTTTGACGGCGTGCTC
>DUCH01000413.1 GCA_012959865.1 Myxococcales bacterium
CCGCCGCTTCATGATCATCATTCAACCGAATTATGCGGGCTGAACGCTCGTTGCCTCGGGGCCCTTCTGGCCCTGGCCGGCTTCGTACGTGACAGCCTGGCCGTCACTCAGAGACTTGAAGCCTTCTCCGAGAATATTTGAGTGATGAACGAAAAGGTCTTTCGAACCATCCTCAGGAGTGATGAATCCGTAACCCTTTTCGTCGCTGAACCACTTAACCGTACCTTGTGCCACTTAAGTTCTCCTCCCCACCACCCATAACAACGCTATTCAAGACGGCCATGGGTGCGCTGGGGCTTGGCGCTCTTCGTGATCGTTCGACTCCACCTTGGAGTCCTAACCCGAGAGGCCCGAAACGAGAAACTCCCCATTTCGTCGGCGGTAGCTTAACATACGAAACGAGCGTCCCCCCCCCCTGGTTGTGGATAGGGCATTCAAGCGGGCTTCTGGCACAACGTCCCCGGGCAGGGGGGTTCCGGGCAGGGGCGTCCCCGGTTGGGCGTTATGTCATGTTTCTATTGAGAGGCCCGTGGCCTGGGACTGGCGGCATGCATTGCTCGGCCGGGGCAATTTAGGCGCATAAGCGCAACGAGGGTGCTGGAGAGAGTACGGGCTAGGGGGCCTAGCCGTGTTCCGCTGGGAGCACTTTGGGGGGTAGCCGCACCGAGATCATCCAAGATTTCGCTTTAGAACCAACTAGTTAGCGGCCCATTGGGGAGAAGTAGACGACGCCCCCACTTCGGCTTTTGAAATCGAAGCCGGCCCGGCCTCGGGCGAGAGCCCAGTCAGGGGCAAACTCCCCCGTGTGAAGCCTGCCCTGTGAACGCCGAGGAACTCCGTCTCCTGTGCTTTCCTCCACGGCCGCAAGATGGCAAGGGTCAGGACACTCAAGCTGGGTTCTGGCACAACGCCGGGTATGGACGTTATGCCAAGTTGCTACGAGGAGGCCCCGCGCCGGGCGAATAGCCTGTGGTCGCTATGCCCTGCTCTCTTCAGCCTTCTTGACTCGAATTGTATTGCCACCGACAGTGCAATTGTTGAGGTTCTTCATCGCAGCCTTCGCGTCTCCGGTTCTTGGCATTTCAACAAACCCGAAGCCTTTGGACAGACCCGTTGTTTGATCAATGGTGATACTGCAGTACTGCACCGCGCCAAACTCTTGGAACAGCTCGCCCAGCTCTTTCTCTGTGGTCGAACGATCCAAATTACGTACCAGCAGCTTCATATATTCACCAGGAGTAGGCGGCTCATTGCTGAGAAGAATAGGACTCCGCAACGGCCCCAGCTAGGGCGACCGGAATTGCGCACACGCTGCCCCAGGAGGAGAGCGCCCTCTCGTTCGAGGACTTTGGCGGCAGACGTCCCCGATTCCGTTCTGGTGCTCTCCTGCCCCAACCCTCTCTACACATAGAACTGGGAAAACCATTTTCGATGGATCGCGATCGGGCCGTCGCCATCGCATAACACCGGATTTTCGCGGTAGACCTTGTCTCGCCAGATGGGGATATCGTCCTTTACGCCCTCGGCAAAGCTGAAGAGCAGGGTCTTTCCCATGTCATCCTGCTCAAGGCCCTTAGTCAGTAGCATCGACCAGCGCAAAATCGTTCGGTCGTCGTCAATGGGTGTCGTGACGTTGTAAAGAAGAAACTCACCGACTACGCCCGGCCCAACGCCCGCCACGTTCTTCGCCCATACTGACGTCACACCTGGGCCATGCGACTCGCGAAGCGTCAAGAATTCCGTCGCTACCTCGACTTCGCCGACCGTCATGGCCTCGCTCGTAAGAAAATTTTGCACCGTCCGCTTGATCGGGCCGTCCGTCGTGGCTTCCGCGTCTCTCATCGCGGGCATGCCGTGCAAGAACCGGAAGTGCGCGGCATCGACGTCGTTTTCCGAGATCTCCTGCGCGCATGTCGGGAGATCGTGCTCGAAGTAGTGCACTTCGCCCCATTGATCCTGTTCACTTCCCAGGCCCGCAACCACCGGCACCTCAAAGTACGGCTCTTTGCCATCGGGATGGTGCCACCCCATGAGCATGCCGTTGATCTCTTGGACAGGGATGGTTTCGGCCACTGCGCGCGGCGGAATCCTCTTGGCGTAGGGAATCTCGAGGCACTTCCCATCCGTCGCCCATTTCCAGTGGTGGAATGGACACCGCAATGCCTCGCCGACTACCCGGCCCTGATTCAGCGGCGCGCCCAGGTGCGGGCAATAGTTCTCCAAGGCCGCCGCCGTCCCGGATTCCGTACGAAAAACCACCAGATCACGACCGCAAAAACGCACCTTTTTTACGTCTGCAGGCCCAATTTCGTGCGAGAAGCACAGGCCAAACCAACCGTGCGGTATCGGAAAGGGAAATCTGCTCATATTCTCTACTCACTCCAAATTCTGGAAGCAAAAGCCAAGTCCTGTACATCGAGTTCTGGGCGGGGCCACGAGACGCTTGTCGGAACCAGAAGCCGGCACAACATCCGGGTATGAGTGGCACTCTTAGCAAAGCAAAGA
>DUCH01000414.1 GCA_012959865.1 Myxococcales bacterium
GTGTGGACATTACTCCGAAGAGTTTGATCTTGGACCTGCTGTCGACTCTGCCGCAGGGCGGCGGCTATTCGATGCCTGTCCGTGCTTTAGTGGAAGCGGGGGCCTGCTTCGGAATGGCGGCTTCCAGCATTCGAGTGGCACTGGCGCGATCACTCGCCCAGGAGCAGGTCGCGCGCGATGAGCGGGGTCGTTATCGGCTAGGCGAAGCGGCGGGGGCCGTGAACCGCGCCATCCGCAACTGGCGTCGCCTGGACGAGCAGACCGAGGAGTGGGTCGGGGGGTGGATTGGTGTTCATCGCAGCCGTAGCCGCGGAGAAGCGAGCTCGGCGCGCCTTCGCCGGGATCGACCTCTCGGGTTTCTCGGATTTCGAGAGTTTGAGTCGGGTTTTTTCCTTCGTCCCGACAATTTGGCGGGGGGGGTGAGCACGGTCCGAGCGAGGCTCGGTGATCTGGGTCTAGATCCGCGCGCCCTGGTTTTCGAGGTGCGAGGGTTCGATGCATTGGCGAAGGCTAGGGCGCGGGCACTCTGGGACGCCAAGGCCTTGAGTCGTGCTTATGGGGAGGCTGTTGAAACCCTTGCCGAGAGTCGCCTCCGACTCGAAGAGGTGCCCGTTAGCGAGGCCATGGTGGAGACGTTCGGGCTCGGGGGACGCGTTATTCGTCAACTGGTTCTCGATCCCCTGCTCCCGGATGAGATCGCGCCCACTGCCGGGCGCCGCGCGCTTGTGGAGCAGATGCTTGAATACGATGGGTTCGGCCGGGGCTGCTGGGCGGAATTCTTGGGAAGGCACGGGGTCTTGCACCGCCGAACACCCGCCGATCTCCGCGTTGTGGAAGGAACCGAGCAACTGAGGTCGGTTGCTCTTACCCCGCCCGCGGCGCGTGCGTGAGGGCTTTTGCAAGTCGAATTGCTCTCAATCATCGAATTGCCCTCAATCATTGAATTGCCCTCAATCATTGAGGGTTCAGCGAGGAAAAAAGATGAAATCTGCGACCTTGGAAACTAGAAAAGTGCCGGAGTGGCCGGAGTGGAGGGAGGCTCTCGGAGCGGAGGCGATCCGGGAGCTTCAGACCATGCGCGACTGGCGAAGTTACCTTTCTCTGGCTTTCAACTGGGGGATTATCTTCTCTGCCTTTGGGCTGGTGGCTGCCTGGACCAACCCCTTCAGCGCCATTCTGGCGATCTTTCTGATCGGTGGTCGGCAGTTGGGGCTTGCGGTCTTCATGCACGATGCCAGCCACCACGCGCTTTTCAGCAATCCGAAGGTGAATGATTTTGCGGGCAATTGGCTCGCCGCTTATCCGATCTGGGGCGATCTGCTCCCCTACCGTCCATACCATCTTCGTCACCATGCGCATACGTGGACGGAAAAGGATCCGGACCGTTCGCTCGCAAGTCCGTTTCCCATCTCTTCGAAAAGCTTTGGGCGGAAGGTATGGCGCGACCTTACGGGCCAGACCGGCTGGAAACGCGCTGTGGCGACCTGGCGGCGCGATCTAGATCGAAGCCATGGAAAAGTGCAGCGAACGGACGGAGGCGGAATCCGCCGATTCAGGGGCGTAGTTGTCACCAACGCAATTCTCTTTGGGATCCTCCTGGCTGTAGGAGAGCCGCTCCTGTATCTGCTCTGGGTCCTCGCCTGGTTCACGAGCTACAGCCTCGCCATGCGCATTCGGGCGATCGCCGAGCACTCAATGCCGAAGAGCATTGAGAACGAATTCGGCAATACGCGGACTACCTTGGCGTCCTGGTGGGAGCGCCTCTTTCTCGCGCCCAACCGGGTCAACTTTCATCTGGAACATCACCTGCTCATGCGTGTACCGCACTACAACTTACCGCGAATGCATGCGCTTCTTCGCGAAAAAGGTGCCCTCAGTGGCGCTTTGATTTGTCGAGGCTATGCGACGGTGCTGGCCCAGGCGAGTTCGAAGTAGTCGGTATTTTTTCTGACCGGTCAGACGGTGAACTTGGAGTTGGGCGGCCAATTCGGTGAAGCGTTCAAGCCCTCCTCACTGCCGATACCGACGACGTACAGCAGGCGAGATTTTTCCATCTCGTAATCCGTGATCATGTGAGTGGTGGCCCGATTGTCCCAGATCGTCAGCGTTTTTGGATGAGCGACAATGCGGCATCCGTATTCGGGCTTCGATGAATGACGAAAGAGAAAACTTAACAGCATCTGGCTCTCTTCTTCTTGGAGTCCTTTGATGCTCTCGGTGAATGTCTGGTTGACAAAAAGACTTCGCTTCCCGGTGTCATTATGAGTATGAACAACCGGGTGCTCTGTACGTTCGTAAATCGCGTCCGAGTATACGAGTGGCGAGTCCGACCTTCCCTCAAAGTGGCGAGCAGCATCATGGTTTTCGGGATCGTAGTCGGTGGCGGCGCAGTGAACGGCAGTGAGAGTCTCAAGGAATTCCTGCATTTGTTTCGAGAGCCCTTTCCAGGCTTCGGTCAGCGAGGCGAATATGAGATCGGAGTGCGCCACGTCGTCATCGGTGTAGGCAAGGAGGATTTTGCTCGGCCGCGAGAAATAGCTCGATGCAGTCCTTGGCTTACTGGATAGTGGATCGCTCTCACCGGCCCTTCTGGAGATGCGAACGATTTGGGGAATCTCGCGCATACCCGCCCAGATCGGATTTACTTCGGGCTTACCGAACATTTTCGCGATTTCCAGCATCTCCCGTGGACTCAAAAGTTGGTCTGGAAAGCTGAGAACCTGATGCTTCAGTAAAGCTTCCTGAATTTGGTCAATGAAACGAGGCCCTATTCCATTGCGAAGGTCTAAACCGCTAACTTCGGCACCGATTCGGATGCCGACGGGCCGCACGGAACATTTCTGCTCAAAGTTTGGATCGGCGCTCGCCCTGCTTATCTGCGTCATGTTTCCCCCCCTGCTTGTTCAGTCTTGAGCGAAGCCTGCAATGGACACTGGTATCTCCCCGGCTTGCGAGGTTTCCCTTGGATGGTCGCGATAAACGAGAGAGACCGAAAGAAAAAATTTTGTCATACGAGCCAATCGGGTGTGTTCGACTTGCTTCTGGTCATTGTCGGTCTTTAGCTTCATTTATTTTTTCGCGTCTTTATTCACATCATTCACATCGACTCGCATGGTACGTATCCTATATCGGGATCGATCGCGGGCCGCTTCCTGAGGCACAAAGTCACTGGCCCGAAGATCCCTTCCTTGAAGGTGAGTTGAAGCAAGAATTGCCTTGCAATCTCTGATTCGCTGCTCATCATGCCACACCCATCCTTAAGTAATTTTGAAGTCTTTTTCCCGAGGCCAAACTAGGTGTTTTCCGAGATCGGGAGTTAGGTATTACAATTCCGTAATATGCACCGCATGCCTTGTTTTTAAACCTTTTTTAGCCCTCCCTCCCTCCCCCTCCCCCCCGACTGTCGTCAGGCTCTCCATATGTCCGAAGTCCCCCCCCCATCGCATGGATGAGGTCGATACGGCTGGTTATTGGGCCGTGAGATCGCTTGATCGGTTGCCTACAGCAACCGATGGGAGGCGTCGCTTCTAGTGGATTCGCGTAAAAGCGGCCGGCGCGCTCGGGCGTGCGGCGAATGCTCGCTGTGCTGCACGCTGCTGCGAGTTGATGAACTCGACAAGTTGGGCGGCATTCCCTGTGTTCATCAGGACGTGGGCGAGAAGGGGTGTTCGATTCACGCTGAGCGGCCTGAAATATGTCGGGCGTATCGCTGCCTTTGGCTTTCGGGGGGACTCGAGGAGGGAGATCGGCCCGATCGCCTGGGTGCGGTGCTCGACGTTGTCGCCGAGGGCCCAGTGGTGCGATTGGAGATCCGGGAGAGTCAACCGGGTCGAGTGGAAGCTTTCGCGCGATTGGCGTCGATTGCCGAGGCCTATCGGCGCAGCATGCCGGTTCGGATTACCGATGTGGGAGACGTGCTGGATCCAGACCGATCGTATCGACTGCTTCTCCCGGGTGGGGAGGAGCATCGGGTTCAGGGGGAATGGACTGAAATCCGAAAACCAGGCCAATCCGTTGAACGCAGGCGCCTACCCTGGCTGGAGCGGCGAGTTCGCCGCTTGCTGCTCGCGTTTCGTCGGTTTCGCCTCCGGACTATTGTATCGCGCTCCCAGGGGCTTGATTAGCTCGTTCTCATCGAGGCTCAAACGAATCAAGCGGTTCGGCCGATACCTCTTTTTTCCGCGCGCGATGGCGGTCGCGGAGGATTTCTGCGGCGCGGACGAGAGTGGCTCGCTGGGGCGCGATCGCGGACCACGCCTCGATTTCGTCCATTTCTTCTTCGCTAAAGCCAGCTTCTCGCCGCTCCTCGCGCGCCAGTTCACGCTGGGATCCGAAAGAAAACGCTTGTTCGGTCTCTCGCTGGAACTCCCGGGCCCGATTTGCCCGATCGGGGTCGCCCCGGGTGATTTCCTTTACCCACTCGCTCCCGAAACGGACATGAGTCAGTTCATCGGCCAGCACGAAGTCCACCGCCTGGGCGATGATGTCGTCTCCAACATTTTTCCCGTAATCGATCAGCGACCGAAACGCATCGCACGCGAGCCCCTCGAGGCAACGGTTGACACCGGTCAGTCGAAGAACCGGATCGGCGTGGCACGAGGCTTCAAACAGGAATGTCGTTTCGGGAAACTCGCCCACTTCTCCACCTGCATGCTCTATCAGCTTCTCGTAGGCCTGGACATGGCGTGCCTCGTCCCAGCATTGTCTCGCCATGTCCTTGTGGAAGGCCCAAGGCGATTCGGGAAAATCCCAGAGGGTGCGCCCAGCCGCTTCCAGGGCCTGGACCTCACCCACGAATATCCCATGAAGCTGCATTCGCAGTTGCAGGGGAGTGCGTTCGTCCTTGGACTGGCGCCCCCCGGAAGCCGTCAAAAACTGGAACCCGGGTCCGAGGTCCTCGTACACCGCCTCCAGGGCGGTTCCCGATACCCGCTCGCGGATCTTGTCCGCGATCGCTTCGAAAATTCGAACGATTTCGTCGACGTCGTCGGGAAGCGAGCGCAGCAGGGTATTCTGACTGCGGGTTCGCTTGAATCGAAGGTCCCGCGCGAGTTCTTCGGGCGACATGAAGCGTTTCATTGGGACACTCCCCTAGGTTGCTCAGGGTCAGCTCGACCGTTCCGTGAGTATAGATGTTCCAGAGGCTTCCAGTCGTATCGACCTGTTAGGCTCCTGCCCAGGGACGCTCGGCCCCCAACCGCTGGCCAAAATTCGGACGATTCGCGCCTTGCCCGATGCACGATGCACCCGCTAGGGTAAAATACTTACAGGGGAATCGAAGCTGGATGGAGTGCCCGGGTATGGATAGAAGGCTGGCGGTGGTCATCGCGATTTTCGCCCATGGGTGTTCGGAATCGAGCGTCCAGGAATCGCGAATAGCCCCTCGTCAAGAAGCCGATGCCGGGGTGACCCGTCCGGTCGAGGATCTACAGGTGAGCGCTGCTGCTGCCGAACCGGAGGCTGTGGCCCGAGGTCGAGTCGTTTACGCGGTTAATTGCAGCGTTTGCCACAACCCGGACCCGAATTTGCCCGGCACTTTGGGCCCCGAAGTCGCGGGTTCCTCCCTCGAACTCCTAGAGGCTCGGCTGCTTCATAACAGCTATCCCGAAGGGTACACGCCGAAGCGCGATAGTCGGGTCATGATGGCCCTGCCGTACTTGAAGGGCGATATCGGTCCCCTGGCGGCGTATCTAGCGGATCCGGGCTCGAGCTAGCGGACCGGGTGTCGCGGGGCCTGAGATCGGCCGCAATGCGACGGGAGTCGGGTGAAGGTTTGCACGGCCCGCCGGCGACCCATGAACCGAGGAGCGAGGAGCGAGAGAAGGGCGAAGTAACGGCCTCGTGGCCGCCGCCCCGCCCTTGTACGTTGACTATCAATCGTTGGCTCTCAATTGTTCCAATGCGCCTGGAACAGGGTCAGTTGATCAGAACGCCCACCAGGTAGAGAATCACGGTGAGCGCCAAGCCACCATGAATCGTTCCCGAGACGGTGGTCAGTGGCTTCTGAGTGGCTGAACCCGGACCGATGAGCGCCTGGGCCTCGGCAAACAAAATGATGGCGCCCGCCACCAGCCAATACATCCCGTCGTTGTTGCCGGTGTTGAAAGTGGGGAGGTGGCTGGCGCTTGCCATGAAAAAGAGCATGGGGATCGAGAAAAGGGTGTTGGTCCGGGACGCCATACCGGCCCGGCCCGCGCGGGCTGCGGCTTCGGGGTTGGGCTCTCCCCCGCTCGCAACGTTCTCGGCGTTGGCGATGACGACCTGCTGAGCGGGCCAGATCACAAACCAGACATTGGCCCACATAAAGGTGCCCATCAGGCCGCCCGTGAGAACCTTGGTCATATAGGGGTCGCCCAAAGCCACACCGCTGTGGAGCTTCATCATGACCATTGCCCAACCGCTAAGAAAGGTGAACATCGCCCCCCAGCGAAACCACCAGAGCGCATTCGGGACGAGCCCCCGGGTGACGGCGCTTTTTGCCTGACCACCGAGTTCTGTCCCAAAGAACGGGGTTTGAATAAAATTGAAGTACCAGAGCACTCCGATCCAGCAGACGCCGGCCAAGAAGTGCATATAGCGAAGAAGAAATTCCCACCCTGCCATTGAACTGATAATTTCCATTCCGTTTCCTCCAGACTTGGCAGGACCCGTGATTTCGGCCCCCGCTCCCAACCCCAATGCGGGTGCAGTATACCGCCCGACTCCGGGGTGGAAACAAATTAGGAACGCATATTCCGCTACTTACGCTATCTTCAAAGTCGAGGGCAAAGAGCCACAGTCCGATGCGATTGGGTGCAAGAAAGATGCGGCCATTCCGATCGGGCTACCCGCGACACAGTCGCTGCCCAAGCGCATCCCGGGCTTGAGATCTCAAAGATGAAGACACATTCGCCAGCACCGTCTGAGCCAAAAACTTTCACCGTCACGGTGGAACTGGACGGCGGGGTACATAGCCTGGACGTCGCTTCGGGCGAGACCATCTTCGCCGCGCTCCACCGCGAGGGTCTCTGTCCGCCGTTTTCCTGCGTAGCGGGCGTCTGCGGGGAATGCGTCGCCACGCTGGATTCGGGGGAGGTCGCTATGGAAAACAATCGCGCTCTCAGCCCAAAGCAGCTCGATCGAGGATTGATCCTCACCTGCCAAGCCACCCCGCGAAGCGGCGGCTGCCGGCTTCGTTTCGGCGATTCGCCCCGGCTCGAATGAGATCGGGAGAAGGGGGTCTGGGCCGCAAAATCTTTGTATTCTTGGCCGGTTGATCCTCGAGGGAAGCCCCCTCCGGATCCGCTGGATGCCGAGAGGGGCCCAATGCAATACGAAGCGGCGGAAACGGTGGAAGAGGCGGTGGATTTGCTGAGCCGAGGGGGGAATGACGCCCTGCCCCTGGCGGGCGGTACCGATCTGCTCGCCCAGATGCGTACCGGGCGAATCGCTCCCGCTCGGGTAGTCGACCTGAAGCGAATTCCCGAACTCCGGGAAATCGTCGAAGGTGAGGACGGCTACCAAATCGGCGCGGCGGTGAGTGGCGCCGAACTCGGCGAGCACTCCGGGCTCGTCGCCCACTGGCCGGGTGTGGTCGAAGCCGCGGGGTTGATTGGCTCCACGCAAATTCAGGGTCGGGCCAGTCTTGGGGGCAATCTCTGTAACGCTTCGCCCGCCGCCGATAGTGTCCCGGCGCTGATCGCCGCGGGAGCGGTATGCAGCCTGGTGGGCCCTGGGGGTCGCCGAGAAATGGCTGTTGAAGACGTTGTCACCGGGCCGGGCCAGACGTGTCTCGCAAAGGATGAAATCGTTGCACACTTTCGGCTTCCCCGGCCCAAGCCGCGCTCGGGTGACGCGTACTTGCGCCTGATTCCCCGGAGCGAAATGGATATCGCCGTGGTGGGGGTGGCAGTCGCGATGACCCTCGATGGCGGCGGTCTCTGTACTCAGTGCCGGGTTGGGCTGGGCGCGGTGGCTCCCACCGCCCTTTACGTCCCTGGGGCGTCGGCCGCCCTGGTGGGTCGCTCGCTGAACGAAGACGCCTTGGCGGAACTCGAAGGCGCGATCCGTGCGGCCGCCCGACCGATCGACGATATGCGCGGGACGATCGCCTACCGAATTCGGGTTGCAGGGGTGTTGGCAAAGCGCGCGGCGATCATCGCCGCCGAACGAGCAGGGGCGATGATCGAATCATGAAACGACATGTCTCCGCAATCATCGACGGCGAAGCCCGGGAATTTCTTTGCGAGGACGAGCAGACGCTTCTGGACGCACTGCGCGATGTGCTGCTCAAAACGGGGACCAAAGAGGGATGCGGGACGGGGGATTGCGGGGCCTGCAGCGTGACTCTGAACGGACGTCTGGTCTGTGCGTGCCTGGTGCTGGCGGCGGAAGTCGAGGGCGCCCGGGTAGAGACGGTGGAAGGGATGGCCGACCAAGGCGATCTCCATCCGTTGCAGCGCCGGTTCCTCGAGTATGGGGCTCTGCAGTGCGGGATCTGCACGCCGGGGTTTCTTGTGGCTGCAAAGTCGTTGCTCGAGAAAAACCCGGACCCCAGCGAGAAAGAGGTTCGCTTCGGGTTGGCGGGAAATCTCTGTCGCTGCACGGGATACGACAAAATCATTCGCTCGGTTCTGGATGCGGCGGCCGATCTCCGAGGGGAGGCGGGATGACCGAAGAGAAGAAATTCCGCTGGGTGGGAACCCGGCCGATCCGCCCCGATGGAATCGACAAGGTGACGGGTCGCGCCAATTACGGCGCGGACTTTGCTTTGCCCGACATGCTTTGGGGAAAGGTGCTGCGCAGCCCCCATGCCCATGCGCGGATCGTGTCCATCGATCTCAAGCGCGCCCGGGCGCTCGAGGGCGTTCTCGCGGTGATCACCGCCGAGGATATGCCCGATCTCTTTTCCGAGCGGGCGAAGAAGAACGGAGGGCACGACGATTCGAACGACTTGGCGCAGAATGTGATGGCTCGCGGCAAGGTTTTCTATCACGGACATGCCGTCGCCGCGGTGGCGGCAACGAGTTCAGCCATTGCCGCAGAGGCGCTGGAGCTCATCGATATCGAGTACGAACCGCTTCCCCCTGTTCTCGACATTTTGAGTGCCACCGCTTCGGGTGGTCTCTTGATTCACGAAGACCGCATCACCCAAGGCATCGAGGATGCAGGGCCGTCCAATATCGCTAAGAAGGTTCAGCTCGGTCACGGAGACCCTGCCGAGGGGTTCGATTTGGCCGACGAAGTGATCGAGCACGAGTTCACCACACGTCCCGTTCATCAGGGATATATCGAGCCCCATGCTTGCCTGGCGAGAACCTCGCCCGATGGACGGGTCACCCTGTGGTCCAGTTCCCAGGGGCATTTCATGGTGCGTGACTATACGGCGAAGTTACTGGATATCGATCTCTCGCTCATTCAGGTAATCCCGGCGGAGATCGGTGGTGGGTTCGGGGGCAAGACCACCGTTTATCTCGAACCCCTCGCCGTAATGCTCTCGCGAAAATCGGGGCGTTCGGTGAAGATGGTGATGAGCCGAGAGGAAGTTTTTCGCGCGAGCGGACCCACCTTGGGTACCCGGATCAAACTCAAACTCGGCGCGACCCGCGACGGCGAATTTACCGCTGGTGAAGCCACGCTCTACTACGAGGCGGGGCCGTTTGGCGGCTCATCGGTGATGGCGGGCTGCATGACAATATTTGCCGCCTACTCGTTCCCCCACGTGGGGAGTACGGGCTACGACGTGATGGTCAACAAGCCCAAAGGGGCCGCCTACCGGGCCCCCGGAGCGCCCATGGCGGCCTTTGCGCTGGAGACGGTGATCGACGAAATGGCCGAACGGCTCAAGATCGACCCCGTTGACCTGCGCCTTCGCAACGCCGCCAAGGAGGGAACTCTGGCATCGTTCGGTCCGCGCTACCGCCGGATCGGTTGTGTGGAGACCCTCGAGGCGCTGCGCGATCACCCTCACTATTCGGCGCCACTGGGTCCCAATCAGGGGCGTGGCGTAGCGGTGGGCTTCTGGTTCAACGCGGGCCTGCAATCGAGTGCTGGTGTCAACTTGAACCCCGACGGCACGTTGACGGTGCTTTCGGGGAGTCCGGATATCGGAGGCTCTCGAGCCTCCTTGGCTCTCATGACCGCAGAAGAATTCGGGATTGACTACGAGCGGGTGGAGGTGGTGGTCGCCGATACCCAGTCCGTCGGTTACAACGATGTGACCGGTGGCAGTCGAGTCACCTTCGCCACCGGCATGGCGGTGATCGATGCGGCGGCGGATGTGATCCGCCAACTGCGCGGGCGCGCGGCGGCGGTGTGGGAAGTGGAGACCGACAGCGTGGTCTGGGACCAAGGCGAGGCCCGGCCGCCGGACAACACCGACCACGCTCCCCTGAGCCTGGCCACCCTGGCGAAACAGGCGGGCCGGACCGGCGGGCCGATTTCCGGGCGAGCGGCTTTGACCGCGCGCGGCGTGGGAATGGGGTTCGGTGCGCATATCTGCGATGTGGAGGTCGACCCCGAGACCGGCCGGGTCGAAGTGATTCGCTACACGGCGGTCCAAGATGCGGGCCGGGCGATCCACCCCAGCTACGTGGAGGGTCAGATGCAGGGTGGGGCGGTCCAGGGCATCGGTTGGGCGCTCAACGAGGAGTACGTGTTCGACCCCGACGGCAAGCTCGAGAATCCGGGTTTTCTCGACTACCGGATCCCGGTGGCTTCGGATGTTCCGATGATCGATACGGTGATCGTCGAGGTGCCCAACCCCAAACATCCGTACGGGGTCAGGGGTGTTGGCGAAGTGCCCATCGTGCCACCGATCCCCGCAGTGGTGAACGCGGTGTACGCCGCCACCGGGGTGCGTTATCGCGATCTTCCGCTCTCGCCGCCCAAGGTTCTGGCGGGCCTCGACGGCGAATCCGCCGGCTAGGGGTCCAAGGGCCCGAGCGCGTGGCGAGGTCGACGAAGGCCGCCCGTTCTGCAGTATCAGGAGGCGATCCCATGGCGAGGGTTGTTCTACCCCAGGCTCTGGCGGCCCGCGCCGGCGGCCAGTTGGAGCACGAAATCGAAGGGCGGAATGTACGCGCTTTGCTGGCGGCTCTTGAAGCGCGCTTTCCCGGCCTGGCCGAAGAACTCGAGGGCCGAGTGGCGGTGGCCATCGACGGGGAGATTCACAATGATCCCATGCTCGAAGCCGTCGGGCCGGACAGCGAGGTCCACTTTCTGCCGCGTGTGGGGGGAGGCTGAAGGACGCAAGCGCCGTTTGGAGGGACGCTTCCGATCGGCCTATTCCTCCATGGCCTATTCCCCCATGAGAGGGGAGTGGGCGAGAGCATTTTCGATATGCCACGCCGTCGAACCGTGGAATTGCTCAAGAGTCTTGAGCCGCTTCAAGTAGATGTGCGGATCGTATTCCCAGGTGAAGCCCACGCCGCCGAGCAATTGAATCGCCTGGCCGCAGACGAAACGTCCGGCCGGCCCCGCCCAGGCCTTGGCGACGGAAGTCAAATAGGCGGCTTCTCCGGTCCCGGCCTCTTCGGCCCAGGCCGCGCGGAACGTGGCCGAGCGGGTGCTTTCGGTTTGGATCAGCATGTCGGCACAGCGATGCTGAAGGGCCTGGAAAGAGCCAATGGGAACCCCGAAGGCCTCGCGCTCGGAGGTGTAGGCCACGGCGAGTTCCAGGCTTCGCTCCATGAGGCCGAACATCTGGGCGGAGGCCCCCAAGGCACCGAGGCGATGGCTATCGGCCAAAAGCCCGGCGCTCTTCAAAGGATCGGCGAGGAGGGCGGCGTCCTCGTCGAAATCCAGACGGACGAAGCGTTGCGCATGATCCAGGGTGGTGAGGGGCGTCGAATTCCAACCCGTACCCGGGCGCGGCACAAGAGCCAGTCCCTGGGCCGTGGAAACGACGATGGCGTCGGCCTGGGCTCCGAAGGGAACGAAAACTTTGCTGCCCTTGACTCGGTTGTCCTCGAAGACCACCGAGGGATCCGCCGGGTCGCTGGAGCCGATGTCTTCGCCCTGGGCAATCACCACCAGGGCGTTCCCCGCGCTGGCCCGGTCCTGCCATTCCCGCGCGGGGCCTTCGGCGCAGTCTGTCAGCATTCGAACCGCCAGGGTCAGGTCGAGAAAAGGGCCCGGGAAGGCGACGCGGCCCATTTCCGCCATGACCACCGCAAACGCGATGGCGCCGAGCCCTCCGTCCTCTTCCGCGAGCAGGAGCCCCGCGTAGCCCAGTTCGCCCAATTGGGCGTAGAGATCCTTGGGGTAGCCCTCGGCGCTCTCCTCCATCAGGCCACGCGTCTCCGCCAGGGGCGCTTCGTTCTCGAGAAACTCGCGGGTGGAGTTCCGAAGCAGAGCCTGGTCTTCGCTGAGATCAAATCGCATGGGGGTCTCCTTACCGTGCCGTCGGCATGCGGAGAACCCGCTTTGCGATGATGTTGCGCTGAATTTCCGAAGAGCCCGAGTAGATGGTGCCGGCCCGGGACCACAGATATTGATAGGCCCAGTCGACTTCGGGGCGACTCTCGGGCGACCGCGCATGGAGTTGACCCTGGGGCCCCAGCAATTCCACTGCGGTGTCGGTCATCCGCTGGTGGTACTCGGACCAGAAAATTTTCTCGATGGAGGACTCGGGCCCGGGTGCGATGCCGGCGGCAATATTGGCGAGGGTTCGCAGGCCGTTGGCGCGCATGACCTCGTTCTCCACCACGAGGCGTCCCAGTTTTTCGCGGACCAGGGGCTGCTCGAGGGTGCCACGTTCGCCGAGTGCGGATACCAGTCCTCGCAGCTGGCTCGCGTATTCCGCCGGACTGGCCAGGGTCGAGGCGCCTCTTTCGTAACCGAGTACCGTCATGGCGATGCGCCAACCCTCGCCCTCCTGACCCACGAGGTGTTCCCGTTTGGCCAGAGCGCCGTCGAAGAAGACTTCGCCGAACTCGGATTCGCCGGTAATTTGTTTGAGTGGCCGCATTTCAACGCCCTCCTGGTCGATGGGGACCAGGAAGAAGCTGATGCCGCCGTAGCGGTCTTCGAGGTCCGTGCGGGCGAGCACAAAGATCCAATCCGCCCAGGGGCCAAACGTGGTCCAGACCTTTTGGCCTGTGATGCGGAAATCGTCGCCTTCGGGTTCGGCGCGGGTCCGCAGCGAGGCGAGGTCCGATCCCGAGCTGGGCTCGCTGAAGCCTTGGCACCAGATTTCGTCGGCGGAGAGCATTTTGGGGATGAAGCGCCTTCGCTGTTCTTCGCTTCCGTGATGGATCAGGGCCGGCCCCAGCAGCGAGACACCGAGGAAATTGGGAATCACCGGCGCGTCGGCGCGATTGAGCTCGGCGTGGAGGATGGCCTCCTCGACCTCGGTGGCCCCGCGGCCTCCCCACTCGGTGGCCCAGCGCATTCCCAAGTAGCCCGCGTCATTGAGTTTCTTCTGCCAACGCCGGCGCACTTCGACCAACGAGTGGGCGTCATGGGCTAGATCCCGAACTTCATCCGTGTAGGAGCGCTCGAGGTTGACGCCGATCCAATCGCGGACTTCCTGCTGGAACTGGAGCTGTTCGTCGGAGAAACAAAGGTCCATGGGAGACTCCTAGGCCACGGGGAGGGGCGCCGGATGGCTGGGATCCGTCGGGCCGCGCCGGAAGCGGAGCTTCGCATACGCGGAGGGACCCAACAAACCGAGCCGAACGCGGAGCTTGTGCGGGCCCAGTTCATCCGCTCTATGCTGACCCAATGGGATACGAGATTACCGGGAAATTGTATGCGACCTTCGATGCGGAACAGAAAACCGAGCGATTCCGAAAGCGCGACTTCGTGCTGGAAGTCACCGATTCTCGCTTTCCGCAGCATGTTCTCTTCCAGCTGACGGGCGATCGCTGCGAGGTCCTCGACGCTTTTTCCAAGGGCGATCAGGTCAAGGTTGAGTTCAGCCTTCGGGGCCGTGAGTGGACGAGCCCCAGCGGTGATATCCGTTATTTCAATAGTCTGGACGTCTGGCAGATTCACGCGGACGCGAGTGCGGACGCGAGCGCCGGGGACGAGGAGCCCCCGATGCCCGAGGAGCCTCCCGTTTTCAGCGAAGATCCGCCTTTTTGACTTTGACCGGGCAATGACCGTGGGAACTGCCGTGTGAATCGACCGGCGAAGTTCCGCCCGAATCGACTCGCAGCCGAGTCCCTGCCGATACCGAGATGGCCCTCGAGCGCACACCCCTCGGGGGATTTTCGGCGAGTCGTGTGACGAATTGCCGAGAAGACACGGCCGCTTCTTGACCCTCCCCGGCGCGCTCGCTACCTATCCCGCTCTTCGGAACCCGATCCGAGCAATTATTGAGGAGGCGTTGTCACTATGGCCCGCCGTTGCGCACTGACAGGCAAGGAAGTTCAATTCGGCCACAACGTGTCCCACTCCATGCGTGCGACCAATCGACGCTTTGAGCCCAACATTCAGAAGGTGACCTTTCCCTCGGCGGCGCTGGGGCGTCTGGTTCGGCTTCGGATCGCGGCGCGGACTCTACGGACGGTCCAGAAGAAGGGCGGGCTGGATGCCTTCTTGCTCGGGACTCGAGACGACAGGCTGATGCCCGGAGCGCGGAAGCTCAAGCACCAGATCCAGAAGAAACTTTCCACCGGCAAGGCCTAGCGGGGCCTTCACTCGGCCCGATCATCTCGGCCCGACCATTTATCCCCGGCCATTCATGCCCGGCAATCTCTGCCCGGCCATCTCTGCCGAACTCGGTGCAGGATCAGACGGACGATCGTCGGTCTAAGCACGTCGGTCTAAGCACATAAGCCCAAGGCCGTTAGCTCTGGGGGCGAGACCAGGAATCGAAGACCCTCAGGCGTCCTTGTCGGCGGCGTCTGTTTCGCTTGTGCTTGTGCTTGTCGTGTCGCTTGTGTCGCTTGTGTC
>DUCH01000415.1 GCA_012959865.1 Myxococcales bacterium
TGCGGTACTCCCGGGGTTGCCCACAAGCCCAGCTCAGCGGCCCAATCAACGAGATAGATAATGGAGGAATCAGCCGGAGGCCGCAGGGCGGATTGTGGGGTCCGTCGCGGCTCGGCGTGAGTATCGTGAGCCCGTAAACCTATCATGCTTCAATCCTGATCGAAAAGGGATTTCGCAGCAAAAAATGAAGCTCTGAGAGCGTCTGATGCGTGCCCCCCCAGCGCTTCGCCGGGAGCATCGGCTCTCCTCTGGGGTGTCGGAACGCGGGCCGGGCTGGGGTTCGGGTGCCCAACCCGGTTCGGGGCCCTCAAAGGGCGCGGGAGGTCCCCGGGAGCTCGATACGGCCGCACATCGCCCGAACCGGACGCGTCCTGAGACGAGTCGGGAACCGGGGCAAATCGGAAGACCGACCCGGGAGGCTGAGAAGCCTTAGGGGCTGGGAGTGGCGCCTCCACGGGTCGGTCGCGATGGGTTCAGGAGTGATTGGGAACGCGCTGAACGGCCTGTCCATGATCAGGGCAGGGTGGGTTTGGCGAGTCGGTCCTGGGTGGGGGCCCAGGCGGCGATCCGCTGTGGGCCCTGGGATCCCGGTGCTTCAACTTTTTTGGTCCCTTCCTCGGCACTGGGATCGATGCGGATTCGACCCATAGCGGCCTGCATTCCCAAGACCATCTCGCCTGGAATCTGGGCATTGACCTCGTTGCGCATTTCCATGGCCAGTTTTCGACCGTCGAGCGCACCGTTCCAAACCAGCGAATCCGGACGCAGAGCCGCCATCATCCTCTCGCGGGTTTCGGCGCGAACGACTTCGCGCATTTCGGCGGCCACGGCTGCCGGGCTCTCAGAAGGCATCCAGACCCGTTCTGTCGGGGCCTCGACGGGGGGCAACGATCCACCCGCAATCGCGAAATTTGTGCCGGCGGTGATGAGCCCTGCAAGGGCCAGGGCCGGAATGGAAAGAGTCAAGGATTTTCGATTCAAGGGATACATTTGGTGTTGACCTCCTCAGTTGTTTGAACTCCGACCGGGCTTGGCTCTTTTGGGGTGTTGAGTCGTGTTTCCCGGTTCGAAGGGGTAATCGGTTCGTCGCTAGGCCACTACAGTCGGTCACTACGCCGCATTCGGCTGTGAACCGAATCACACCCCGGGACCGCGCCGGGAAAGCGGCGTCCGCATGGCGGGTCTGGACGCGCCTGGGGCGACAGATCCCCCAAAACAGAGGGAATCTGGGTTGCCTGTAGGGGCTCACCTTTGTCTGCCTGCGGGAGTAAGCTTGGGGTAGGGCCAGATCGGAACTAGGGGCCGGAGCAGACGCCATGGGCTTTTCTCGCCGCATCGTTCTGTCCATTTTTGCCGCGCTGGCGGTGGCGGCGGGGGTTCTGGGCCTGGAGGCTGAGGGTTGGCTTCAGCGCCCCGATCTTCTCCTTCACGACGAATATCTACGCCGCGGATCGACCGTGACGGCTTCGGATGTCGTACTCATCGAGGTGACCGAGAACGACATTCGGGCGGAGGGTCACTGGCCGCTGAGCGACCGGCGACTGGCCGAGGCGCTCCAGGTGCTGGTGGACTCAGGGGCTAGGACCATCGGCTTGGATCTGTATCGGGACCTGCCGGTCTCTCCGGGGGTGGAGTTTTTTGAAGGGGTTCTGCGGGACGAATCCCGGATTATCGCGGTCAAGAAATTCGGAGATCCCAATCGTGAGGGAATTCCCGGCCCCGCGGTGCTGGAAGCGTCTTCTCGGCTTGGCTTCAACGACCTTCTGCCCGACGGTGTCGGCGAGTCAATCCGGCGCACCGCGCTTTATATGACCGATCAAGGGCATCTCCAGACCTCCTTTGCGATGTTGCTCGCCCAGCACGCTCTGGCGGCTGAGGGAATTCACCCTGGCCCCGATAGCGAGCACGAAAATTGGATGCGGCTGGGCGCTGGCTCCCTCCCGCCTCTGAGCTCCACCCATGGGGGCTACCGACAGCTCGACGCTCGGGGCTACCAGATCATGATGGACTACGCGGCGGGGCCGTTCGAAACCGTATCCCTGGGCGAAGTGCTCGGTGGCGAACCGCCGGTGGCGAAGTTGCGAGGCCGTATCGCCATTTTGGGCGCCAGTGCCAAGAGCCTGCGCGACGAATTGCCGGTGCCCCTGGGAGGGCGCCTGGCGGGCATGAAGATTCACGCGCACGTGGTGGATCAACTGCTCCGCATTGCCCGTGGGGTCAGCGTGCCCCGGCGTGTGCTGGGGGGCTGGGAGGAGGCCTGCCTGGTCCTCTTGGTGAGTCTCTTGGGATCGTTTCTGGCCCTGGGAAGCCGCCGTCGTGCGGTATTGGGGGCGACTTCGTTGGTGCTCGCGGTGCTCGCGGGACTCGGACTGCTGTTGGTTGCCGGCTTCGCGGCTTTTCAGGCGGGCGTGTGGGTCCCCATGGCGGCGCCGATGCTTTCGTGGTTGGGCTCTGCGGGTCTGCTGACCGCCTGGGTCTCGAGCCGGGAGAGTGCCCA
>DUCH01000416.1 GCA_012959865.1 Myxococcales bacterium
GCCCGGCATGTCTCGCCCGGTGTGGCCGACGAAATCTGGCAGCATCGCGACGAATTCGTCGCCGCGGGGCGGCCCAAACCCCAGCGCTTGGTCGCCACGGTGCTCTTCGTCGATATGCGGGGCTATACGGCCCGAGCGGAGAGCATGGACCCCGAGGCCTTGATGGATTGGGTGGGGCGGTTCATGGCGCGAATGGCCGAAGAAGTCGCGCGTCACGGAGGCGTGGTGGATGACTATTTCGGCGACGGCATCAAGGCGAATTTTGGCGTCCCCGTCCCCCGGCGCGATGAGGGCGAAGTCGACGAGGACGCTCGCCGGGCGGCGACGGCGGCGCTCGCCATGGCGGAGGCGCTCGACGAATTGAACGCCAGTTACCGCGCTCTGGGCCTGCCCGAATGCGGGATGCGAATTGGCATTCATACGGGTTCGGTGGTGGCGGGGAGCCTGGGCGCTGCCGAGCGACTCAAATACACGGTGGTGGGGGATGTCGTTGTGACCGCCCAGCGCCTTGAGTCCACGGATTCGGTCGCCCACGATTTTAGCGTCCGGCCGTGCCGTATATTGGCCAGCGAGGCGACGTGTGTTCGTCTAACGCCGGATTTTCTGACGGAAGCCTTGAATCCGGTCGCCCTCAAGGGTCGCCGGGAACCGGTGGCGTTGCGGCGTCTGCTGGGAAGAACTCAACCTGTGAACTAGATCACTTCCGACAGCGCCCCGATGACCTATTCAATGCTCTGTTCCCGTAGAAACCCCGGGGCGAGCAACCGATACGGGTTCTCATACAGGTACGCATAACGGAGACAAAGTAATGGCGAAAATTTTTTATCGGCTGGTCGTCCTGAGCCTGCTGCTTGCTCCGACCCTGGCGCTCTCTTCCCCTGGTGATTTGGCGTTCAATGCCTCGGATCTGGAAGGGGTACAGGGGACGAGCGAGGACGCTCGGGGCTCGAAGCTTTCTCCGGAACCGTCGGCGAAGCAACAGGCAGGCTCTACCATCGTCTGGAAGCCCCGCGTGGTTGGCGCCCCGGCCGAACGTGTGGGCGGGGCGGTTCGGGGCTCGAGAGCTCGGGCAACCCCCATGGCTCTCGTTCCGAACCATCTCGGCCTGACCTCCAAATCGGCGCCGTCGCTCTTCTGGCATCTGGATGCGGCCGCCCCCGATGGCGTCGAAATTGTTTTTACCCTCGTGGATGAAGAGGGTGAGGTTCCTCTCGTCGAAGCTGGGCTCAAACCGCCCATGCGGGCGGGGGTGCAGCGGGTACGGCTCGCCGACTACGGGGTCGAGTTGGAGCCAGGCCAGGCCTATACGTGGTCGGTTGCCTTGGTGCCGGACATGGAGGATCGTTCCCAGGATCGAATTTCCCTGGGGCTGCTCCAGCGGACCGAAATGTCGGGAAAACTCCCGAGCAATGCCGACGAATTCGCCGCTCGAGGTCTCTGGTACGATGCTCTGGAGGCGCTCTCCGACGCCGTAGATGCCGAGCCGGAAAACCTCAACGCCCAGGCGCGTCGGCGTTCGCTTCTCACCCAGGCCGGCCTCACACTGGGTGCCGACTAGCCAGCACCCCAGGCCGGAAATTTGACCGGCCGGGCCGACGCTCAGGAGACAAATCGCGGCTCAGAGCGAGTCGTAGCTGCCTAGCCGTTCGATGGCTTCGCGTTGGGCAAGCACGATGCAGCCCCGATCGAGATGGATCAAACCTTCTTTTGTCCAGGCACGAAATTGCTTGTTGATGCTCTCCCGGGTGGCCCCCACGAGATCGCCCCATTCTTCCTGGGACAGCTTGAGCTTGATTCGCAGGCCATCGTCCTGTTCCTGCCCATAGCTGTTCCCCATCGTGATCAGCTTCTTGGCCAGGCGAAACGGAAGCTTCAGGAACTGCATATCGGTGACCAACTCGCTGAGGTTGGAAACACGCGCGGCGAGTACCCGGCAGAGCTTGATGGCCGCATCGGGGTGCGTTCGGAGAAACTCGAAGAGATCGCTTTGGCGAAGTGAAAGCAGTTCGCAAACATCGATCGCCTGAACGGTGGCGGTTCGCGCTGTTGCGTTCAGGGTCGCGAGTTCGCCGATAACTTCTCCTGGGCCCACAATGTTGAACACGATTTCATGGCCGTCTGCCGCGGTGGCAAGCGCCTTTAGGCGGCCCCGGACGACGATGTAGAGTTGCGACGCGGCGTCGCCTCGGTGGAAAAGCTGCTGGCGGGCGTTGACACTGACCAGACGAACAACCGAAGCAATCGTCCCCAATTCGGATTCGCTCAGTCCGTGGAAGAGGCTCGAGGCTTTCAGGAGTCGACGTTTTTCGTCATCGGAAATCGCGCTCATGGCCAGAGGATACAGGGAAGCCCCCGAGTGGAAAGCTCCGAACGCCTCCGGCCCAGCCCTTCCCAGCCCAGCCCTTCCCAGTGGGTGTGCCGCACGCTGGACTTGGCTTCTAGTCGGTCGGCCCCGGCCGTCGGTGGAGCGGCCCCTGGGGCAATCTCCCGTCTATATCGGTAAACCCGTATTCGTCGGCCAAGTCTCGCGACGCGAGGGCGTCGCCGCTGCGATCGAGCACTCGCTCATCCCCGGCGAGGGCGACCACAGCGCGGCCGGTGAAGCGAAGCGATTCCGCCCCGGTGAAATCAAGGCCGGGGATAGCCTCCTGAGCGCCCTGGTTCCTTTCGGTGAGGACCAGGCCCGGCCAGAGTGAAACGACAGCGACGCCGTGGGGACGGAGTTCCCGGGCGGAGTCCCGGGTAAAGCGGTCGAGGGCGGCTTTTCCTACCCCATAGGCCACGTGCCAGGCGTATTCGCTGGCTCCTGATGAGCTGATGTTGGCGATCAGGCCCGAGCCCTGATCCACCATCAGGAGCGCGGCAAAGCGGCTCGCCACGTAGGCGGAGCGGGTGCCGACGTCGATCATGTCGTCCCAATTCGAAATCGGGAGCTGCCAGAAGTTTTTCCCTGAGGTCAGCTCTGCGGGAATCAGGAATGCGTTGTTGACCAGCACATCGAGGCGGCCGTGTTCAGCGCGCACCCGGTCAAAGAGAGCTTCCACGGCTCCGTCGTCGCGATGATCGCAGAGCGCCGGGACCCCTGTTCCCCCCGCCTCGGTCACTTCACGCGCGGTGGCCTCGACGCTCCCGGGCAGCCGCCCCCGGCCGCCCTCTTTGCTGCGCCCGGTCACGTAGACCGTGGCGCCTGCGGCGCCCAACTCCAGCGCACAGCCTCGGCCAATCCCTCGGCTTCCGCCTGTGACCACAGCGACTCGCCCGTGCAGGTCAACCATCCGATCAGCTCTCCTCGGCGACTACCTGGGCCGCGGTTTCGGCCACCCGGGTGCCCTCGAAGAAATCCGGGTTGACGCTGGTGTAGAAACGGACAGGGTTGGTGAAGACGAAATCTCGAAAGCTTTCTTCGTCGATCAAGTTTTTTTCGACGAGTTCATGAGCCTCTTCCAGAATTCCCGACATTTCGGGGACGTCCCAATGGCCCATATCGGAACTGAACATCGCTCGAAGCTTGGCTCCCATCGGATTGATACGTCCATCAAACGCCCAGGCCACCATGGGATCGTCGGCCTCGCATCCGAAATAGAAACGGGGCACGAAGAGATCGCGAATATCCTCTTTTTGGGTGATCGCACAGGCCGCGTATTCGTCGGTGAAGGGCGGAGAGGGCTCCAGTTTCTTGAAGGAGGCCGCGATGGCCTCGCCGTTTCGGGCCATGCGATCGTCGCCATATTTTTCAAAGAGTTCAAGAAGAAGTTGGCTGTCGATGCGGGCGGGGTCGAGTTCGTGGATGCTTTCAGCGTTCCGTTTTTCCCAGTGAGACACCAGGCCGGCGTAGAGTTCGCACGCCCATGCGACTCCGCCTTCCAGCATTCCGAAGGAGAGCTCGGGAAAGCGCCGCGTGACCCCCCCGAGAAAGAGCGAGCGACAGAGGGCCTCCATGCTGGCACCAAAGGAGCCGATGTGATTGGCCACGTAGTTCGAAATCGAGCGACGGCTTCCCCAACCCATGCCGGGAGTATGCGAGGCCGGGGCCACTCGAAGCTCGGCACATCGACGCCAGAAAGGATCGTAGTCGAAGGCGCTGTCCAGGCCGAGAGTGTCGATACGTTCTCCCGAGCCCGATCCCCAATTGGGCATGCCCTTCTCGCCACTGTTGGTTGTTTCACCGATCGGTCGGTGGATCAAGCCGTTGATCATGATGGCCTTGAGGCCGAGTTCCTCCACCGCATATTCGATTTCCGCGATGCCCTCCTCGGGGCTGTGCATGGGAATCATGGCAACGGGTGTCATGCGATCGGGATGGCCGCCGTAGAGTTCGGCGTGGTAGACGTTGAGCGCCCGGCAGGCGATCTGCCGGAGTTCGTCCTCGCGAATGGCTGGGGTGGTGAGGGTTCGGCTGGGATAGAGGACGGCGAAGTCGATTCCGAAATCGTCCAACCTTTCGGCGAGCAGCCCGGGCAAGTGCGCCGTGGCACGGTCGAGGGTGTTCGCGGCGGGCAGTGTCCACCAGGGTGGCCGCGTCGCCCAGTTGGCCCGGCGTTGGTCGTCGCTGAGGGCTCCCCAGGGTCGTAGCACGGTATCGTCGTAATCCAGCCCACCCGCGGCTTCGAAGCGAGCCGCCAGTTCTCCGCCGCCCAAGTTCTTGACGTAGTCGAGAAAAAAATCCTTCATCACCGGTGCGGTTTCGATCCAGTGTCCGTCGGCGTCGACGACCGGGTGGCCGAGGTCTGAGCGGATTTTTGCCGACCGGGTTGATCGACTGCCCAGGGCGCCTTGTTTCATCGCTGATCGCCTCCGAGGGCAGCTCGCTGAATCGCATCCTTGTCGTGATGAATTCGGGCACGCTGGGCTTCGCGTTCGATGGCCGGGAGAGCGCTTTCCACCAGTGCCGTATCCAGGGCCGAAGCCACCTCGTGGGCGCCGGCCCGCTCGAGCATTTGTGCCAGCCGGGTTCGGAGGCGCTCGATCGACCACGCCAGAGCATCGCCCTGGGCCTCGGAGTCGATATGAACCATCTGGTTCGTGTGGCTCTTCCAATCGACGTAGTGGTAGTGGGGATCCTCGTCGAAACAGTCAAAACGGAGATATTCGTGGGCTTCTCCTTCGCAGTGTCCGAACACGTGGAGGGAAACCCCGCAGTCATCGAAGGAGTCGGCTCCGCGCGAATCGCCCCGGGCTTTCTCCACGGCACTGGCTGCCGCGATGGCATCGTTCAGCAGTCGGTACTCGACGCCGATCCGGAGCACGCCGACATCAAAATATTTCGTATGGGCCTCCACCGGAGGAATCGGCATTTGGTCGTAGTGGGTGACCCCACGTTGGTCGGTCATTTCTCTCCTCTTTTTTCTCTTTTTCTCTTCTATTCGCTCGCTTTCACCGTGTACTTCAACTCGACAAAGTCGAAGATCTTCGGCGGCGACTAGAGCCCCAGGACCCGCATGGCATTTTCACGCAAGAATTTCGGCCAGACGTGGTCGCGGAAAGGGACGCCCGGCATGTCGGAAAAAATTCGCTCAAGGGACAGACCCATGGGGAAATAACCGGCATAGAGAATCTTGTCGGCGCCCCGGGTGTTCGCGTAGTCGACGATGGCCTTGGGGTAGTAGCGCGGAGCGAACGCGCTAGTGGAGTAGTAGAGGTTGGGCCACTTGAGCATCAGTTTTACGGCGAGTTCGGTCCATGGCTCCGCGCCGTGTCGCATGACGAATTTCAGATCGGGGAAGAACCACATGACTTCGTCGATCAGTTCGACGTGTTGACACGCCATCGGGATGCGAGGTCCCGGTACTCCGACGCAGCAGAAAATCGGAATATCGAGCTCGCAGCACTTCGCGTACACGGGGTAGAAGCGCTTGTCGTTGATGGGGACCTGCGGGACGCATCCGGCCGGAAAGGCGCCTACGGCCTTGATGTCGAATTCCTCGTGGAGCCGTACGATGTTTCGAACGTCCTCCATCCCGTTATTGGGTTCGGTTCCACAGGACGCGATAAATCGGTCCGGATGTTCCCGCAGAGCGTTCTTGGCCACTTCGTCGCTGAGGGAAACCCCGATCAGGGCGCGTTCGATATTGTATTTGTCCATCTCTTCGAGGGTGTACTTGATGCGATCTCCGAGGCTCGAAAAAGTCGGGACATCCTTGAACATATATTCCACGGGAAAGTCAAAACTTTCCAGGCTCTGCTTGTCGCGAAAGAGCGGGCGCATGAAGTCGTAGCTCCGCTTGGCATGCTCGCTGGGGATGCCGAGCATCAGATCTATGACGGGGATATCGCCCATCGGGCTGTTGGTCTCAGTCTTGTTTTCGGACATGGCTCGACAATCTCCTGGGTATTGGACGGGATGAGTCAGCGCGCTCTCACCGCATCGTGAATGAAGCGGACGGCGGTCTCGATGATGGCCGGGGTCAAGGGGAAGCGGGGGTCATCCGCGTAGGCACGGCGCGAATAGTCGGATTGAAGCTGACAGATCAGGTCTGCTGCCGAGCGCACATCAAGATCCCCGCGGAACTCGCCGCTGGTCACGCCCGCCTGGAGGATGGATGCAACGAGCCTGCGATGGGGTTCGATCCGATCGGCGCTGGCCATCTGGATCCGCTGAAGTTGGAGCGCCGGGTCTCGGGAGAGCAGAGCCGGGAGCAGCGGCGTGCTACGGCAGAAATCTACCGAGCGCCGAAACATGCCTTCGAGGGCCTGGGCGGGGGTTTCAGATTCGCGGCTTCGCGGAACCATGGCCCGTACCCAGTCGCGGACCACATCCTTCAGGACGACGGCGAAGAGCCGTTCCTTGTTGCGGAAGAACTGGTAGAGCAAACCATTGGAAACTCCGGCCTCCTGGGCGATGCGCGCCACCGTCGCGCCCGCGTAGCCGTCCTGGCCAAAGCATTCTCGGGCCGCGTCCAAGATTCGGGCGCGTCGTTGTTGGCTCTGATCTTGCCTGCCGGGGAGGGCGGCCTGGGGGTCTTCCGCTGTGGATTCAGAATGATCGAGATTCATTGGTTGTTGAACATTTTATATCAGATATTCATTGAACTTCACCCCGAAAATCCCCACCCTGTGAAGGGGAGAACCGAGGCCCATTGCGGGGAAGGAGCAAAACCTTGAGCGGACTTGGATATCCGACTTTCGATGCCGATCACCACTACTACGAGGCCGAAGACGCCTTCATTCGCCACGTGGATCCCCGGATGCGCAGGCGCTGTATGCAGTGGGCCGAGGTCGATGGACGAAAACGGCTGATGGTCGGGGGCAAGATCAACCGCTTTATCCCCAATCCCACCTTCGACCCGGTCGCCCAGCCCGGCTGCCTCGACCAGTTTTTTCGGGGCCGAAACCCCGAAGGCAAGAGCATGCGGGAACTCTTCGGACGCCTGGAGCCCATCCGTCCGGCTTATCGCGATCGAGACGCGAGGCTCGAAAACCTGGACACCCAGGGGATAGGCGGTGCATTCCTCTTCCCGACACTCGGAGTTGGGATGCAGGAAAGCCTTCGCCACGATCCCGAGGCCGCTTGCGCAGCCTTCTCGGGCTTCAATCGTTGGCTCGAAGAGGACTGGGGCTTTGCCTACCGGGACCGTCTCTTCGCCGCGCCTTATCTCAGCATGATGGACCCGGAGTGGGCGGCGTCGGAAGTCGCTTCCCTGATCGACCGCGGGGCTCGGTTGATCTCCATGGTTCCTGGGCCCGTGCCCATTGGAGACCGGAGCCGGTCAATCGCGGACCCCAGCTACGACGCTGTGTGGTCGAAAATTAATGAAGCCGGGATCGCTGTCGCATTCCACTCGGGGGATGCGGGCTACCGGGCGTTCACCGCCGAAGCTTGGGGCGGACAGCGGGAATTTCGGGCGTTTGATTACGATTCCCTGGTGGGCTGTCTCTCGCCGGAGCCGATTCACGACACGTTTGCGGCTTTGATTTGCCATGGGCTCTTCGATCGTCACCCTCGACTGCGAGTTGCGAGCATTGAGTGCGGGAGCACTTGGGTGCAGTCTCTGGTTCGAAAACTAAAGAAGGCCTACGGACAACTGCCCGGGTCGTTTCGGCAGGATCCGGTTGAAACTCTACGGGAGCACTGTTGGGTGGCTCCGTATTACGAGGACGATATCGATGGTCTTCGTGACTTGATCGGTACAGACCGAATACTCTTCGGATCCGACTATCCGCACGCCGAGGGGCTCGCCGAGCCGCTCACGTTCGTCGACGAACTCGCAAATTTCTCTGCGGATGAAATTCGGCGAGTCATGGGGGAGAACGGGCGTTCCTTGCTGGAACCCGCCGGATAGCCGGGCTAGGCGTCGCCGAGCGACAAGGCGGACCATTTCCTGATGCCAAGTGCTCCGAATGACTGCCCATTGCCGAGCGGTAGCCGTCGAGAGGGGAGGCGATGTTTTGGATCCGCCGAGTGCCCCGCGCTCGAACCGGGCGCAAAACCGGGTTCGAGCACGGGAGCGATCAAAGGGCGGCGAGAATCGCTTCGGCGCTGCTGACTTCGAACTTCATGGGCTCCTCTACGGCCAACTTCGTGACAACGCCGTCTTCGACGATGGCCGCATAGCGCTGAGAGCGGATTCCGAAGCCGATCCCCGAACCGTCGAAGTCCAGGCCAAGGGCCTTGGAGAAATCCCCATTGCCATCGGCGATCATCGTCACGGCATCCCCCGCGCCGCGGTCTTTGCCCCAGGCACCCATCACGAAGGCGTCGTTGACCGAGACGCAGAGAATATCGTCGACGCCCTTGGCCCGAATGGCTTCGGCTTGGTCGATATAACCCGGAAGGTGCTGTTCCGAGCAGGTGGGTGTAAATGCGCCGGGCACGGCAAAAATGACGACCTTCTTGCCTCCAAAAAGCTGTTCCGTAGTGATGTTCTTCATGTCGCTGGTCTTGACAGTGACGGCGGGAATTTTTTCGCCTTCGCTGATGGGCATGGAAACTCTCCTCGTTGATATCCAGATTTGAAAACTGAAGAAGCGAATCCTACACCATCTCCGAGGGGGGAGGACCCGGCTGGACGCACAGAAGCCCGGGAAACCCAACGAGATCTCGTTCTATCGTCGCTATAGTGGGGAGCCGATCGAGCGCGGTCTTCTGGAGCGCAACCGACGACCCCAATGATGCGGTCGGGAAACTTTTGGATAGTGATCGAGCCAGAAACGAGGAGGAATTATGCAGCCGCTTTCCGGGCTTCGAGTTGTGGACCTGGCGGATGAAAAAGGCGAACTCTGCGGTCGACTGTTGGCCGATCTCGGCGCGGAGGTGATTCGAGTCGAGCCGCCCGGAGGCGCTCTCTCGCGCCGGCTGCCCCCTTTTGCCCCCGATGGCGAAACCAGTCTCTATTTTGGTTTTCGCAACGCGGGCAAGCGCAGTCGGATCCTGGATCTCGATGACCGGGCCAGCCATGCAAATTTGGAAGCGCTCCTGGCCGATGCGGACATCCTGATCGAGTCCGAGCATCCCGGCCGTTTGGCGGCGCTGGGCTTGGCGCCGGGGGATTTGCTCAAGCGTCACCCCCACCTGGTGATTACGTCGATCAGCGATTTTGGCCAGGAAGGCCCATACGCGGACTACCAGTCGACCAATATGATCGCGGTCGCCATGGGAGGCATGATGTACCGGGCCGGGCGCGCCGAAAAACCGCCCGTAGTCGTGCCCGGTAGCTTCGCCTATGACGTGGCGGCTGGTTCTGCGGCGTATGGCACTTTGTTGGCGTTCTGGAAGCGTCTGAGTACGGGGCGCGGCCAACACGTGGATGTCTCGGCCATGGAGGCGGTGGCCAATCTGGCGGATTGGTCGCTGCCCAATTTCTCACTGAATCCGACCATCGGGACCCGGGCCGGTTCGGGGATCTACACCCTTTATCGTTGCGCCGATGGTTATGTGCGGATGATCGTATTGGTCGCCCGGCATTGGCGGGCGTTGCTCGAATGGGTCGGCGAACCCGAAGAATTGATGGATCCCGAGTACGACCAGTTCATCAACCGGCTGATGTCCATGGACAAGATCGTCCCCGTTCTTGAGGGCTTTTTCCTGGACAAAAAGAAGATCGATATCGCGTGCGAGGCCCAGCGACGAGGGATTCCCGCGACTCCTCTCTTTCGCCCTGGAGAAGTGATGGAGAACGAGCACGCCCTGGGCCGAGGAACTTTTGCAAAGATCGGGCTCGGGGGCGGCGGGTTGGAAGCGGCGATGCCCTCGGGTTTCCTCACCTGCGAGGGTGCGAGACTTGGCCCCCGGAAGGGGGCTCCGGTCCTAGGCGAAGCCGGAGAGAACGGTTTTTCCTCGAACGCGGGTCGATCCGAATTCGAGGCGCTTCTCGTTCCGAACGCTCCGGAGTCCGCAGACGTCTACCCCCTGCGAGGACTGCGAGTCATTGATTTTGGGGTTGGTGCGGTGGGCGTCGAGGCGGCGCGCCTGCTCGCCGAGTACGGAGCCGAAGTTATAAAAATCGAAAGCAGCTCCGCGCCGGATTTTATTCGGGTCATCATGAGCAGTTATATGAATCCCTCCTTCGCTTCTTCGAGTCGTACGAAGCAAAGTTTCGGTGTCGATCTCAAGGTCGAGAAGGGCAGGGCATTGGTCCGTCGTCTGGTCGCGGACGCCGACGTTGTCATCGAAAACAACGGCACTGGCGCCATCGAGCGGATGGGCTTCGGGCCGGCGGCGATGCGCGAGATCAATCCGCGCATTGTCAGTTTCTCGAGCCAAATGGTGGGGAGCTATGGCCCCTGGAAGGACTGGATTGGCTACGGACCCAACACACATCCCGTGAGCGGTCTGCAATTTCTCTGGAACTACCCCGAGGACGAGGAAAGCCCGGCGGGCTCGACGGCGGTCTACCCCGATCACTTCGTCGGCCGAATCGGCGCCATGGCGGTGCTCGCCGGTCTGATCGCTCGAGAGCGGACAGGACAGGGCTCGCACCACGACGCTGCGCAGTTTGAAGTGGCGATCGGTTTGCTGGGCGATCTCTTTGCCCAGGAGAGCTTGACACCGGGGAGCGTACATCCACTGGGCAACGCCAGTTCAAGAGGGGCGCCCTGGGGTTGCTTTCCCTGCGCGGACTCCGAGCAGGAAGAGTGGTGTGTGATTACGGTGCGCAGCGACGAAGAGTGGGAAGGACTTCGGGGGGCGATGGGCGATCCCGCTTGGGCAGCGGAATCGAGCTACCGAACCGCAGCCGGACGCCTGGCTTCTCGTGAGGCCATCGAGGCCGGCCTGTCCACGTGGACCCGGCAGCGATCGCCGAAGGAAGCAATGGAAATTCTGCAGGGCGTCGGGGTGCCCTGCGGCATCGTCTGCCATCCGGGCCATCACATGAGCGACCCCCAAATGCTTTACCGCGAGTACGCGAAGCCCGTCGAGCAGCAGGAACTGAGCACTATTCTTCTTGAGGGTCCGGCCTTTCTTGGCAGTGATTTGCCCGAAGTCATCACCCAGCAGGCTCCGCTCCTAGGAGAGCACACCCGGGCGATCGCCGAGCGCTTGTTGGGTCTTTCCCCGGATGAAATCGAGAAGCTGATCGATGAGGGGGTACTCGAAGACCCCCCGGCGGAATTTCGGCTCGTCTAGTCCGCTTCTCGAGTTCCTGAGCCGCGATTCTCGACTTTTCGGGGCCGCTAGCCCCCGGGCTATCCTTCGCGGGCTGGGGAGCGTCCAGCCCACCCCGGAGGACGATTGGTTGTCTTATTTTCCCCGACTTGCGGATCGGAGAGTATTCTCGACAGGAGACGGTCAATCGAGGAGTGCCTGGTATGCCGCTGAATGGGTCGGATCGACAATCCCTCGACGAATCGGAGGGCCTGGGCGGTGCGGATGAAGTAAGCCTGCCGAGTCGAGATTGGTACGCGTTGCCGGTGCTGGTGGGAGCGAGCATCCTGCTGGCTTCCGTGCTGGCTGCGATGGTTCTCCGCAACGCGGAGAACCGAGCGCTTGAAGCGGCCGTTGATGCCGCGTTGGATACGATCACCACTGAAATTGAGCAGGGGGTCGACCGCCAGCTTTACGGCGTGATCACACTGGCCTGGAAGTGGAAGTGGAGTGACGGCGATGCTCGGGAGAATTGGAGAAGAGAGGCCCGTGGGCTGATCGACGAACTGCCCCTACTTCACGGGATCGTCTGGCTCGACAAAGACTATAAGGTTCTCGTTCATGAACCGGCCACCGGCGGAGGAGTTATAGAACTTGCCGCGCCCGATCGGGAGATCATCCTGAACGCGCTCAAGCTCTCGGCGAAAAAACGAAGAATTGTCGGTGTGGTCACCGAGGATCCAGATCAGAATAAGTTCCTGATGGTGCATATCGCTCTTCACGCCCAGGGGAAACCCAGGGGCTTTGCGATCGGGGCCTACGGACTCGAGTCCTTGCTCTCCAGGATTTTTGTCACCGAGCCTTCGGGTTTTCGCGTCGAGGTTGCCGACGCCGATGGAGCAATCTGGGAGAGCCCGGGTGAGACGCCTCTCGGTGGTCCAGTCCGTTATGGGACGGCGTCCAGCTTGAACTTGAACTGGGATATCGCGGTTTCGCCAAGCACTGAAGTCTTGAACACCTATCTGACGTGGCTCCCCGTTTCGATTGGTTTTGGAGGGGCGTTTTTCGCCCTGCTTACGGGCCTGGCGCTCTACATGGGAGTGGACAGTCGGCGAAAGGCCCAGCGACTCCAGCTCGCCAACCTTCGCTTGCAAAATGAAATGGCGCTCAGGGATCGGGCCGAAAAGGTGACCAGCGAGACCGAGGCCGAGTTGGTTGAAACCCTGAATTCCCTTCCGGTTCATGTTTGGAGCGCAACGGTCTCTTCCACCGGAGAATATGTGCCACGTCGGATGTCGACTGTCCTGGCGGAGATCAGCGGTCAGCCGGATGATTTTTTCGATGGGAGCCCGGAGGGTTGGCTTCGGGTTCTTCACCCCGAAGACCGCGCCGATGCTGAAAAGATCGTTGGGGATATGCTCTCGGGAAGAAGGGAGAGGGTGGATATCGAATACCGCCTGGTTCGTGCGGATGGATCGGTTCGATACATGTCGGACAGTGTTCGAACAACACATATCGAATCGGGCAGGCGCCTGGATGGGGTCAGTCGGGATGTGACCGAGATGAAGGAGGCCCAGGAGGAGCGTCTTCAACTCGAATCGCGTTTTCAACAATCACAAAGGCTGGACAGTCTTGGCGTACTCGCAGGTGGCGTTGCCCACGACTTCAACAATTTGCTAGTCGCCATGTTGGGCCATGCTCGGCTGGCCGAAGAAGACCTTCC
Organism: Myxococcales bacterium; assembly: GCA_012959865.1. Taxonomy (GTDB): domain Bacteria; phylum Myxococcota_A; class UBA9160; order UBA9160; family UBA4427; genus JAZXM01. The sequence goes on from DUCH01000416.1 coordinate 13,245, forward strand.
GCCGGATTCGCCGGTTCAGCGCAATCTGAAGAGTGTCATCAAGGCTGCTCGGCAGGCGGGTGATCTGTGCGGTCAGATGCTTGCCTACGCGGGCAAGGTCCCAATTGATACACAGTCAATAGAACTCGAGGGCGTCGTGCAAGAGATTGGCGATCTGCTTCGCGCGTCGATTCCGTCTTCGACTTCGATTCGTTACAGCTTCGACAAGGAGGTTCCGTGTCTGCGAGCGGACGCCAGTCAGATTCGCCAGGTTGCTTTGAATCTCATCACCAACGCTTCTGAGTCGATCGGAGAGACCGGGGGCGAAATTATGCTCTCGGTGCGAACTTTCGAGTACAGCACCGAAGATTTATCCAAGATGACATTTTCCGAAGATCTCGAGCCAGGCCAGTACGTGATTCTGACGGTGAGCGATACAGGCAGCGGTATGGACGACGCGACCAAAGAGAAGCTTTTCGAGCCGTTCTATACCACCAAGTTTGCGGGCAGGGGCCTGGGACTGGCGGCGGTGGTGGGGATCGTTCGCAGCCACGGGGGAGGCATTGATATCGAGAGTGAGGTCGATCGGGGGAGCACGGTTTCGGTGCTCTTCCCGGCAGGAGCCGCGGATGTGGCGGCCCTGCCTCAGCCCTTTCGGCAGGAGCTGGGCGATCGGAGGGGACAGGGCAAGGTGCTCCTAGTGGAGGACGAGGACGCCGCCCGGGAACTGGCTCGAATCGTGTTCGAGCGGGCCGGCATCGAGGTGGTCGAGGCCCACGACGGAGTCGAGGCAGTAGCGATATTTCAGGCTCAGCCCGACGAATTTCGCTGGGTTCTGCTGGATCTTACGATGCCGCGTATGGATGGTGTCGAGACGTACTCGCGGCTGAGACAAGTTCGCCCGGATGTCCAGGTTATTCTCTGCAGTGGATACCCCGAGCGCGCTGCGATGGCGCGTTTCGCGGATCTGGGTCTGGCCGGATTTTTGAAGAAGCCGTACGAACCCGAGGAATTGCTCGATTGCCTACAACTCTTCGGCAAGTCTCTGGATACCGCCTAGATTCCAGGGCCTCGGAGGAAGATCGGCGAAGACCAAGCCCTTTCCTGGGCCGGGGACAGGCAGTTGTCGTTGGGGTCAAAGTCGGGTCCGGCTGCCGGGCAGGAATGTGCGCGGACGCAATTGCCGTGCTCGTCGGTTTCGCAACGCAGGGGATCGCCTCCGATGGCGGGCGTAGCCCGCTGGAAGGCTCGGGCGTAGTAGACCGTTTCCCGGGTGGGATCCCAGTCGGAATCGGTAAAGCGAATTTTGCATCCTTCGCGGGAGGGAGGGCATTCGAAACTTCGCCAGGGATCCTCGATGAGTTCGCTTACGGCCTCGTCCGGGGCGCGTTGCTTGCGAATCCGTACTATTTCCACGCGCTCGATGGGGCGACGTCGATCGCTGGGGTGGTAGCACTCGCCCAGGCAGAGGCGCTCCAGGCGCTCGGGAGACAGCCTTTCATGAACAAAGTCTGGACAGCCGGGAAGTTGTTCGAAGGCGCCCACGGCCCGTACTTCAAAGTGGGGGGGCGCCTCGATTTCGGCCTCGCTCCCCATGGGCAGCACGCCGTTGTTTCCGTTCAGCAGGTCGAAGTAG
>DUCH01000417.1:0-786 GCA_012959865.1 Myxococcales bacterium
ACTTGGAGCGTTAAAGCCCGATTGCGCTCGGCAGCCCGGAAAAAGGCTCGGAAGGGCCAGAAGAAGGGCATGTTCCAGCGCAGGAAGGTTTGCCGCTTCTGCGCCGATAAGACCGCGGTCCTGAGCTACCGAGAGGCGAAGACCCTCTCGCTTTTCATCTCGGAGACCGGAAGAATCACCCCGCGCAGAATTTCTGGGACCTGTGCCAAGCATCAGCGAAAGCTCGCAACCGAAATCAAGCGGGCCCGGCATATCGCGTTGCTCCCGTATGCGCCGAGTCACTACTAGGCGGAGGCTGAACCCATGTCGCAGGTACGAATTATTTTGCGCGAAAAGATCTACCGTTTGGGAGCGGCCGGGGACGTGGTGAGCGTCAAGCCCGGTTACGCGCGGAATTTTCTTCTGCCCCAGGGAAAAGCCGTTTTGGCGACCCGGGGCAAGGTCCAGGAAATTGAACACCAGCAGCGGGTTATCGGCGACCGGCGAGCCAAGGAACTCAAGGACCTCGAAGCGCTAAAGATTCGGATGGAAGCCGTGGTCTTGGAGTTTGAGGCTCAAGTCGGCGAAGAGGGCAAGCTCTTTGGTTCGGTGACGGCCCAGCAACTGGCCGATCAGCTGGCTGAAAAGGGCCAGGTCGTCGATCGACGCAAGATCTCGCTCGAAGAGCCGATCCGAAGCGTGGGCGAGCATACGGTTTCGATCCGCCTGCAGGGCGACGTGACGGCCGATGTGAAGGTCATCGTCAAGGCGATCGACTGAGAGGCTCTCTCTTTTTCCTCTCTCGCT
>DUCH01000417.1:901-2488 GCA_012959865.1 Myxococcales bacterium
CCGGCGCCAAAGCCCCGATTGCCCGCCGCGCAAAACTTCTTTGATCCAAATGCGGATCAAGGTTTCCGTTCGCGGGCGTCGGATGATATGATGATCCTATCGGCAGTCCCCAATCCTTTCCGACATGGGACGACCGATAGGGGGGTGGGATGAGTCTCGACGAGATTCCCGGTCGGTCCGCACAAGGACGCAGCCTGGGCATGAGTTCCGGGCGTGAGCCGCCCCATGACTTATCGGCCGAGAAGGCAGTGTTGTCGGCGATTCTGCTCGACAATGGGGTCATCCATACCTTGGTGACCGAGTTGAAGGATGAGGACTTCTATCATCCCGCCCACCAGCTTCTTTTCCGGGCCATGGTGCAACTCAAGGATCGCAATCAGCCCGTTGATTTAACGACTCTCAATTACCATCTGCAGGTCGAAGACTTGCTCGATGCAGTGGGAGGCGTGATCGTATTGGCGGAGATCGCCGACTACGAGGCCACCGCGGCAAACGCCGTCCACTACGCGGGGATTGTTCGCGAGGCGGCCAAGAAGAGAAATCTCATCAGCGTGGCGTCGGAAATCGCCAGTCTGGGCTACGACCGCAGGGAGGCCGCGGATAAATTGCTCGACAGTGCCCAGGGGCGGATCTTTGCCCTGGGGCAAGAGCAGGGCAGTCAATCGCTGGAGAGCCTGAAGTCGGGTGTCCACGACGCGATGGACCATGTCGACATGCTGATGAACCGCAGCGGGGAACTGACGGGCCTCTCCACCGGGTATTCAAAACTCGATCAATTGACCGGGGGTCTCCAGGCGGGGGATCTCTTTATTTTGGCGGCTCGGCCGAGTATGGGGAAGACGGCCCTGGCCCTGAATATCGCCCGGAATGCTGCGGTGGATGGAGGCAAGAAAGTCGCGGTGTTTTCTCTGGAAATGACCACCCGCTCGCTGGTCATGCGCATGCTTTCCTCCGAGGCCCAGGTCGACTTTTCCACATTTCGGAGTGGGCTGATTTCAGGCGAAGTGCATGGGCGCTTAATGGTGGCGGCTGCGAGCCTTGCCGAAGCTGGCGTCTGGATCGATGATACGGGTGCAGCGACGGTACTCGAAATTCGTTCGAAAAGTCGTCGCCTACGCGCCGAACACGGTCTCGACCTGGTGGTGGTCGATTATTTGCAATTGGCCCACGGTGATGGTGGGGCGGGGAGCCGGGAGCAGGAAATTTCCGAGATCAGCAGGGGTCTCAAGGGTCTCGCCAAGGAACTGGATATTCCTGTTTTGGCGCTCTCCCAGTTGAATCGAGGTCCCGAGAGTCGCAAAGAAGACAAACGGCCCATGCTGGCCGATTTGCGGGAGTCTGGAGCGATCGAGCAGGATGCCGACATCATCGGCTTCATTTACCGCGATGTGGTGTACAACCGAGAGACCGAACACGAGAATATGGCCGAGTTGATTATCGCCAAGCAGCGCAATGGTCCGACGGACACGGTGAAACTCGAGTTTGAGGGCCGCTTCGCTCAGTTTCGCGACTGGCCGATTTCCGACGACCCCTATGGGGGCGCAAGCGGGGGCTTCTCGGGTAGCGCGTCGGGCTTCCAAGGAGGCT
>DUCH01000418.1:0-3872 GCA_012959865.1 Myxococcales bacterium
CCTGTGCTGGGGCGATCGGGGGATTGGCGGGAGCCGCGAGGCAGTGGGGGACTCGCCAACCCGTGCGGAGAACCGGGCCGGGCCCGCGTTCAGCATGAAGCGGTTGTCGGAACGGAGAGAATCCCTGGGAACGATGGAAGAATCGCCCGCAAAGCAGCGAATAACTCCGCGATCCGCCTGGCGTCGGCCAGTCGGGGTCGTCGCCTGGTTGGCGTTGGGCATTTTCGTCGCCTTGGCGGTAGATGCGCTTCATTCGCGATTGCCCCCATACGAGGATCGGGGCCGGGAAGAGGCGTTTGTTCCCGATCCGGCGCTTGCCCGGATCTTTTCGCTGGGCTTTGGCGCGGTAGTAGCGGATTTCTACTGGCTTCAAGCCATTCAGGCCGTTGGGGGCAATGTCCAGATGACCCCCGAACTCGGTGACCACCTGGGCAGGTTGATCGACGTGGTCACGACTCTCAACCCTCGAGTGGGCCACCCCTACCGGTTCGCCGCGATATGGATGACCGAGAGCGAGGAGAACGTGAGGACCGCGAATCGTTTGCTCAGGCGCGGCATCGAGTTCCATCCCGATGACTGGCGAAACCACTTCTATCTCGGATTCAATCATTTTTTCTATTTGCTCGAGAATCAACGGGCCGGGGAGATCCTTGAGCGAGCCAGCGCGATGCCCGGTGCGCCGCGCTATCTCGGGCGTCTCTCCGCCCGCCTGAAATCCGAGTCGGAGGATCTCGAGGTGGCCGCGGTGTTCCTGCGCGAAATGCTGAATACGAGCGAAGACCAGGCGGCGAAAGAGGGCTACCGGGCGGCCCTTGATGAAATCGAGGTCGAACAACGCGCGCGGCTGCTCGATAGCGCGCGCGTTCGGTTCAGGGAACGGAATGATCGAGATATATCCACTGTTGCCGACTTGGTCGAAGGTGAATCGCCTGTACTGGCCACGCTTCCTTCAGCGGAGCCGTCTTCACTGCCCCGAGCCCTGCAACGCGGTTCGAGATGGCAACTGGATCCCGCGAGCGATCGAATCGTTTCGGCCTACTATGGGAAACGCTACAGGCTTCACGTGGGAGAAGCCGACCGCGACCGGGCCGAACGGTGGGCCGAAGAGCGAAGGAAAAGGGAGCGGGCTGAGGCGGTGGAAGGCGAACCTGGAAAGACCATGAGTGGAGCGCCACGTCATGACCGATGATCTTCGCGAAATCGTTCGCGTCGACGCCATTGTCAAGGATTTCAGGCCGGGGCTGGGCCTCCGAGCCAAGCGGGTCTTGCACGGGGTTTCATTTGCGGTGCGTGAGGGCGAGATCTATGGATTCGTGGGGCCTAACGGGGCAGGCAAAACCACGACCCTCAAGATCCTGATGGGGTTGATTCGTCCGACTTCGGGCAACGCGACGATTTTGGATTGCGATGTGACGGAGACCGGTTTCCGCCAGCACATCGGATTTCTTCCCGAGAACCCGTATTTTTACCCATTCCTGACCGGTCGAGAGACCCTTCGCTTCTATGCTCGACTTTCCGGGGTCGATGCCCGAGATATCACTCGGAGTGCCGACGCCCTGATTGAGTTGGTCGGCCTCGAGAATTCCTGCGACGAACGGATGAGTACGTATTCGAAGGGTATGTTGCAGCGGATTGGGATCGCCCAGGCGCTGATTCACAACCCTCAGGTTGTCTTTCTCGACGAGCCCATGAGCGGCCTTGACCCAATCGGTCGCAAGGATATTCGTGACATCATTCTGCGGCTCAAACAGGAGCGAAAAACGGTTTTCATGAACACCCACATCCTGAACGATGTGGAGATGATTTGCGACCGGGTGGCCATCATCGTGAAGGGTCGGATTCGTCATGAAGGAGCAATTCAGGATTTCCTAGCAAAAGACGAGATGCGGAGCGATATCGTCCTTGCGGCCCTCGCTCCCGAAGAAGCCCGGCTCCTGGGCGAAAAGTTTTCGGCGCGGGTGCAGACCGTGGGCGAGCAGGTCGAGGTGCAGGTCAGAGATGGGCAGGTGCGCGATTTCCTCCAATCGGCACTGGAGTCCCATGCCGAGGTGCTTTCCGTTACCCCGAACAGAGTCTCGCTGGAGAATATATTCCTCGAAGCTGTAGAGCAGGGCGAGCGGGCCGACAGTTCGCGGGGCCCTAAAGGGGAGGAAAGGTCATGCTGAAGTCTTTACGCCGAGTCTGGTCCATTGCGACCAATACTCTGCGCGAGGCCGTCCGCAATCGACTCCTCTATGCCCTGCTCTTTTTTGCGGTGACGATGATCGGATTTTCGGTTTTCATCGCCAGTCTCTCCTACGTCGAGGGCGAGCGGATCATTCAGGATATGGGCTTGGCATCGATTCGTTTGTTCAGCGTTGGCATAGCAATTTTTGTTGGAATCGGCTTGATTCACGGAGAAGTCGAGCGCCGCACGATCTATACGATTCTTTCCAAGCCAGTGACGCGCCCGGAATTCTTGTTGGGGAAATTTCTGGGCCTTCTCCTCGCCGTTTGGTTGCAACTCTTCCTGATGGCATTGGCTTTCGGCCTGGTGTCGCTTCTGGCCGGTGCGGGTTTGGATTTGGGGTATGGAGAGGCGTTGCTCCTTGTCGGGATCGAACTGATGGTCATCGTGGCGGTAGCGACGCTCTTCTCCGCTTTCACAACCCCTATGCTGGCCGCATTCTTTACCGTCGGCATCTACGCATTGGGCCACCTGTCTCGGAATCTGCATTTACTCGGACAGGAGTCCGACGTCGAAGTCGTAAAATACACCGCTACCCTGATCTATCGCGTACTCCCCGACCTCGAAAGCTTCAATCTTTCCATTCAAGCGGTGCACGGCTTGCCAATTTCGGGAGCTGAAGTTGGCTGGGCGGTTCTCTACGGCGTTGGGTACTCGACTGCGCTCCTCATACTGGCGTCGTTTATTTTTCAGCGGCGCGATCTTCAATAGATGCCCCGAGTCGGGGTCGTCTTCGGGACGGAGCCGATGTGATCGAAGAGTTGGGCTTTCCATTCATCTATGGGTCGGCATTGGCCTTTGGGTTGGTGGTGGGTTCCTTCCTAAACGTGGTGATCTATCGGTTGCCCCTGGGTCAATCGGTGGTTTCGCCCCGTTCCCGCTGTCCGGGCTGCGAAAGCGCAATAGCAGCGCGCGACAATATTCCGCTGATTTCCTATCTCCTGCTGGGGGGACGCTGTCGCAACTGTCGTCAACCTGTCTCTGCTCGATATCCCGCGGTGGAGTTGGTCACGGGCCTGCTCTTTGTCGGCATGGCGTGGCGATTTGGTCCGAGCGCGATGGCGCCCCTTTTCATGCTCTTCGCATCCGCCATGGTGGTGGTCGCGCTGATCGACTTCGATCACCAGATCATTCCGGACGAGATCTCCCTGGGTGGGCTCGTTTTGGGATTGGCCATCGTTCCTGTGATCCGGAGCCTCACCGAAGGCGACGCCTACTTGTCCGAGTTGTGGCGGAGCATTCTGGGCGCGTGTATCGGAGCCGGCTTTCTCTGGTCTGTGGGCTTCTTTCATGCGCGTTTGTCGGCGACTATGGGCCGGCGATTTCCGCATTGGCCCGGCGAGGGGGAAGCTCTGCCGCGGCCCACCGAACCGGACTATTGGCTCTGGTTTCCCGGAATGGGCCTCGGGGACGTCAAGCTTTTGGCGATGGTCGGAGCCTTTGTGGGTCCGTGGGGAGTGCTGGATACGCTCCTGGGCGCTTCACTCCTGGGCCTTGGGCTGGGGTTGCTCTGGGGGCTGGTGAGCCGCAGTTGGTCGAGCCCATTCGGCTTCGGGCCGGCCATTGCAGCCGGAGCACTGCTCGCGCTGCTTGTGCCCCTGCACGGGCTATGGCTTCAGATCGCGTTGGCGGGCGTCGAAACCGG
>DUCH01000418.1:4018-14771 GCA_012959865.1 Myxococcales bacterium
GGCGGCGGATTCTACCCGCGCCTCGACGATTCCGACGGCGTGATTGACGCGTTCCAGGGTGCGCTCGCGTCCGAGAACTTCGAGGGTTTCGAAGATCCCCGGCGAATTCGGCCCGCCGGTGACCGCAACCCGCACCGGCTGCGCGAGTTTGCCGAGCTTGACATCGCCCAGCGCGGCGGACGTTTCGTCGAAGACTTTTTCGAGTCCGGCAAGGGTCCACTCGGGAAGCTGTTGCAGGGCTTTCTCGAGCGTGCGTAGAACGGGGAGGGCCGCGGGGCGAAGGTGCTTTTTGACGGCCTTTTCGTCGTATTCGATGGCATCGGAAAGTTTCCAACGGGCCAACTCGGCCATTTCGCTCAAGGTTCGACTGCGTTCACGAAGAAGGTCGAGCAGTTTTCGCAAGCCGTCCTCGTCCGCGACGGGTCCACCCTTGACGCGTTCCAGGTGGGGCCTAGCCCGAGCGAAAAGATCATCGCCGGAGATCTGCTTGATGTAGTGCTGTCCCAGCCAGGCGAGTTTGGGAGGCTCGGCCCGGGCCGGGGACCGCCCGACATTCTCGAGACCGAAGAGTTGGGCGATTTCATCGAGGGAGAAAACCTCGTCGTCGCCGTGGGACCAGCCCAGGCGGACAAGCCAATTGACCAAGGCTTCGGGCAGGTGCCCCTCGTCTCTGAAATCTTGAATGGAGACGTTGTCGCGCCGCTTGGAGAGTTTTTTCCCCGATTCGCCCACGATCAGCGGGAGGTGGGCAAAAGTGGGGAGCGGTGCTTCCAGGGCTTGGTAGAGGGCGATTTGAAGCGAGGTGTTGGGGTGGTGGTCGGCTCCTCGGATCACGTGGCTGATCGCCATGTCGATGTCGTCGACGACAACGGCGAGGTTGTACAGCGGCGTTCCATCACCGCGCTGGATGATTGCGTCGCCAATCTGGCCCGCATCCTGGCCGCTTGGGCCAAAAACGGCATCGTCCCAACCGAGAATTCCCTCTTTGGGAACGCGAAGACGCACGGTATGGGGCCCGCAATCGGGCCCCAGGTCGAGATCGCGGCACCGTTCGTCGTAGGTTCCCGGTCCGCCTCGGGCGAGATCCGCGTCTTTGCGCGCCTCGAGATCTTCCCGCGAGCACTGGCAGCGGTAGGCTTTGCCTCGGGCGAGCAGTTCCGCGATGGCCTCCGAGTGCTGCTCCCGTCTCTCGGTTTGGCGGTAGGGGCCCTCATCCCAGTCGAGGCCAAGCCAGCCCAGGCCCTCGAGAACAGTCATTTCGGACTCGCGGGTGGAGCGCTCGAGGTCGGTATCCTCGATTCGGAGCACGAAGCAGCCCCCATGACGCCGGGCGTAGGCCCAGTTGTAGAGCGCGGTCCGGGCGCTCCCCAGATGGAGGAACCCCGTGGGGCTAGGTGCGAATCGGGTACGGATATTCGTCATGGGCGGCGCAGCATACCGCAGCCGCTTGGCGCGTTCTGGGGGCGTCTGCTATTCGGTTGGCCGAGAAGCGTTGGAAGGACTCTTTCAAGCCATTGAATTTGAAGGGAATATAGATATTTCCGCCTGCGGATCCGACACCATGAAACTGGCCATAGATGGCCTGAAGGGGTCCTCTGAAACCTTTCGCTACTCCATCGAGCGCGGCTGGTGGGACGAGCGGTTTGCCGACGTCGGGGCGTCGGGCATTCTACTGGTGGGCGAGCCCGTGATCGAGATTCGGGCCCGAGTGCGCGGTGAGAACGTCGGTCTCAAGGGCGAACTGGAGGGAATGCTCGATGCCGAATGCGGGCGCTGTACCAGACGCTATCGTCAGGTCCTTCGAGATTCCTTTCGCTTGATCCTCGCGCCCTTGGGCGACGGGGAGACGCCCGCCGATCCGGAGGGTGTGCATGCCCTGGAGCGTAGTGGGATGTGTCTTGGGGAAGATCTGGAAGCTGGCTGGTATCGGGGTCCGGAAATCGAGTTGGGTGAGTTCTTTGTCGAGATCATCTCGCTCGCGATACCGGTACAACCGCTTTGTGACGACGAGTGCCCAGGCCTTTGTCCGGCTTGCGGGATCAGTCGAAGCGAACAAAAATGCAATTGTGAAGACAGCAAGCCCGCTTCGCCCTTCGCCGTACTTGCGGCGTTGAGGGAGAAGACGGAAGGGAGTTCTTGAAATGGCAGTCCCCAAACAAAAAACATCCAAGTCCCGCAGAGACAAACGCCGGAGCCACGACGGCTTGGCAGCACCTCCGCGGAGCACGTGTCCGCAATGCGGAGCTCCCAAAGTGCCGCACCGGATTTGCGGGTCGTGTGGAAGCTACAAAGGGCGGACACTCATCGAGATGGACCAGGACTGAGTTCCAGTGCTGGCATTGCTATTTCCCGGTCAGGGCTCGCACCAGGTGGGCATGGGCCGAGATGTTTTCGAGAGTTCGCAGGCGGCGAGGGATGTTTTTTCCGCTGCTGACCGGGCCTTGGGCTTTGAAGTGTCGCGATATTGCTTCGAAGGACCCGAAGAAGATCTGCGTCGGACCGAAATTCAGCAGCCCGCTCTGCTTACGACGAGCATCGCCCTGCTGAGAGCACTCGGTGAGAGCGGTCCGGTGGAGCCGGCCTTTGTGGCAGGGCACAGCCTCGGTGAATATTCGGCGCTGGTGGCTTCGGGCGCGATGGATTTTGAGGACGCTGTCCGCGTCGTCAATGCTCGAGGGCGTTTTATGCAAGAAGCGGTCGCTGAGGGCAGCGGAGCGATGGCGGCCATCCTCGGGTGGAGCCCAGGGGATGTTGCCGATCTCTGCGGTGAAGTCGCGGAGGCAACGGGCGAAATCGTCTCGCCGGCCAACTACAATTCTCCCCAACAGACGGTCATCGCGGGGGCTCGGGCCGCCGTAGCGGCCGCCTGCGAACGCGCTCGGGAGATGGGAGCGAAGAAAGTGGTCGAACTGGCGGTTTCGGCTCCCTTCCACTGTGCACTGATGGCTCCGGCCGCCGAAAAGTTGAAAAATGTCATTGAGAGTGTGACCTTTCGGAGACCTTTGTTCCCGGTGGTGACCAACGTGGACGCCGCGCCGAATACCGAGGCCGCCCGGATTCCGGACCTGCTGCTGCGCCAGGTGACAGCGCCAGTGCGTTTCACCGAGATGGTTGCACGGCTCAAAACAGACGGAGTGACCCACTATTTAGAAGTGGGTGCCGGCCGAGTGCTGAACGGTCTGCTGGCTCGAATTGAACGTCGTAGCCGACGAGCAAGCCTGTCCACCGCTGCGGATCTCGAAAATTCGCGGAAATTTGTTGCTGAAGTGTGAGGGATATTGTCCTCTTTAGGACAGTGCTATTGTCTCGGCTTCAGATTTGCACTGTGAGCCCGACGGATTGAGGGCTTTGATTTTTCGATTGGAGGGTATTGTCCATGTCCCTGGAAGTTCGCGTGACCGATTTGATCGTCGAGCAACTCGGCGTGTCTCGCGACGAGGTGATTACCACCGCTTCGTTTGTCGACGATCTGGGTGCAGACTCCCTTGATATAGTCGAGTTGGTTATGTCGATGGAGGAATCCTTCGATATCGAAATTCCTGATGACGATGCCGAAAAGATGCAGACCATAGGCGACGCGGTCAGCTATCTGAAAGAGCGTTTGGAGAACTGACTTCCATGGCAGGGGCATCGGCCCGGACGAAACGTGTAGTCGTCACTGGGCTCGGCTGTGTCACGCCCCTGGGAGGGAACTACGCCTCGACTCTGGAGGCGGCCTGGGCGGGTCGTTCCGGGGCCGGCGCCATCACGCATTTTGATCCCTCGGAGTTTTCCTGCCGCATCGCGGCCGAATACACCGAGCCCCTCGCCCCCGATATATTGGCAGCCCGGGATCTGCGGCGAACCAACCGTTGCGTTCTCTTCGCCCTGGAGGCGACAGCGGAAGCCCTCGCCGATTCCGGTCTTGAAATCGATGACGGAAATCGAAATCGTATCGGGGTCGCGATCGGTTCGGGAATCGGGGGCCTAGGTACGATCCTTGAAAACGACGCGATTCTCAGGGAAAAAGGTCCTCGTCGGGTCTCGCCCTTCACCATCCCGATGGGCATTGCGAATATGTCCAGCGGGATGATTTCCGTGCATTACTCGATTCGCGGGCCCAATATTTGTCACGTGAGCGCCTGTGCTTCGGGTGCCCACGCGATCGGTGAAGCGGCGAAACTCATCGAGCGTGGCCAGGCCGATGTCATGATCGTGGGTGGCGCCGAGGCCCCGATCCTGGGTGTCACCGTGGCGGGGTTCGCATCCATGAAGGCGCTGAGTACCCGCAACGACGACCCCGAGCGGGCGAGCCGCCCCTTCGACCGGGGCCGGGACGGCTTCGTGGTGGGGGAGGGCGCGGGCGTTCTCGTGATCGAATCCTTGGAGCACGCCCAAGCCCGGGGTGCCTCGATCCGTGCTGAAGTCATGGGCTACGGAGCCACGGCCGATGCCACCCACGCCGTCGCCCCCGATCCCGCAGGCGAGGCAGCCTCTCGCTGCATGGATCTGGCCCTGGAAGACGCGGGCATCCGGCCCGAGGACGTGGGCTATGTGAACGCCCACGCCACCAGCACTCCGGCCGGCGATCCCGCCGAGGTGGTCGCCCTTCGGCGCACCTTTGGGGATTATCTGGATCGGCTGCCTGTATCGGCGACGAAATCCATGACCGGTCACCTTCTGGGGGCCGCGGGGAGCGTAGAGGCGATTCTTTCGATTGGCGCCATGGAGGGAGGCCGACTCCCCCCCACCATCAATCTGGACGATCCAGATCCCGCCTGTGCACTGGATCATGTAGCGAACCGGGCGCGCTCGGTTCGGGTGGATGTGGCCTTGTCGAATTCCTTCGGCTTCGGGGGGACCAATGCTTCCCTGGTGCTGGGTCTGGGCGGGCTCTGACCGAACGTGTCCCGCCGGACGCTGGACTTCATCGCCGCTATAGTGCCCAACCAAGTTTGAGATTTGATCCCATTGGCGAGGCAGACGACCTCTGGTGGGGTCAAACTCGCCAGGAAGGAACGCATGGATCGGTCACTGACCCCGGAACTCGATATCGTCGATGCCGAAGTCGCGAATTTCGTTCGTCAGGAGGGGCGTCGACAGGGACTTTCCATCGAGTTGATTGCCTCGGAGAACTTTGTTTCTGAGGCGGTTCTCGAGGCTGTCGGTAGTGTGCTCACCAATAAATATGCCGAGGGCTATCCCGGTCGACGCTATTACGGCGGCTGTGAGTTCGTCGACGAAGTCGAGACCCTCGCCATCGAACGCGCGAAGCAACTCTTTGGTGTGGCCCACGCGAACGTTCAGCCCCACTCGGGCTCCCAGGCTAACGCGGCGGTCTACCACGCTCTGCTGGAGCCCGGAGATACGATTCTGGCGATGAACCTGGATCACGGGGGCCACCTCACTCACGGGAGCCCGGTCAATTTCTCGGGCAAGACCTATCGGATTGTACCCTACGGTGTCAGCCGTGAGACCGAGTGCATCGACATGGACGAAGTGCGGGCTTTGGCTTTGGAGCATCGCCCGAAGATGATTCAATGCGGCGCTACCGCGTATTCGAGAACGATTGACTTCGCGGGCTTTCGCGCCATTGCGGATGAAGTCGGTGCCTTCCTTTTCGCTGACATTGCACATATCGCGGGTTTGGTCGCCACCGGCGTTCACCCCAGCCCGGCGGGCTTGGCCCAGGTTTTCACCACCACCACCCATAAAACGCTGCGCGGACCTCGGGGAGGGATGATTCTCTGCGATGCGGATTTGGCTAAAAAGATCGACAGCGCGATTTTCCCAGGACTCCAGGGTGGCCCGCTGATGCACGTCATCGCGGGCAAGGCGGTGGCTTTCAAAGAGGCTCTTTCGCCGAGTTTTAAGGAATACTCCAGGCAGATCGTGGCGAATGCCCAGGCGTTGGCCGATGCAGTGACGGCTCGGGGGTACAAAATTGTCTCTGGAGGAACCGACAACCATCTGTTTCTACTCTCGCTGGTGGATCGCGACACGACTGGAAAGGCCGCGCAACTCTCTCTCGATAGAGCGGGCATCACGGCCAACAAGAACATGGTGCCTTTCGACCCCCGCAAGCCCATGGTGACATCGGGGGTTCGTATCGGAACTCCGGCGGTCACCACCCGGGGAATGCGGGAGCCCGAAATGGTCGCGGTGGCCGATTTCCTGCACCGCGTGCTGCAGAACCCCGGCGATGTCGAGGGACTCGACCGTATTCGAGGCGAGGTCGAAACGCTGTGTCGAGAGTTCCCCCTCTACACCCATCGCTGGAGCGATCAGGGCTGATCCGTGTACTGTCCTTCATGTGGCGACCATTCGACGCGCGTGATCGATACCCGTGTTGGTCGCGAGGGCAGTGAAATTCGCCGTCGCCGCGAGTGCGAAGAGTGCGGTCGCCGATTCACGACCCGTGAACGTCTCGAAATCTCGCTCCCCCAGGTGATCAAGCGCGACCAGCGCCGCGAAGACTACGAACGCCAGAAACTGGTGACTGGCATCATGAGCGCCTGTGTGAAGCGGCCGGTTTCGGCCGATGCCATCGCCCGCCTGGCGGACCGCGTAGAAGCTTGGCTCCATGAAGCGGGGGATCGGGAAGTTCCAAGCCGGAGTATTGGGGATCGCGTGATGGCGGACCTGAAGGCTCTGGATGCTCTGTCAGCCATTCGCTTCGCATCGGTCTATCAGAGCTTCGGCAGTACCGCCGATTATGCGGCGTTTATGGAGAGGCTGGACGCGGAGCCGGAGGATCAATGAGATGAAGGATCTCGCGGTTCCCAGAGCCCGTATGGGCCTGGCTCTGGAGAGCGCTCGCCGTGGTGCGGGCAAGACCTACCCCAATCCAAGTGTAGGCGCGGTGATCTGGAAGGGCGCGGAGGTTCTTGGTCGAGGCGTGACTCGCCCGCCCGGCGGACCCCATGCGGAGGTGGTGGCTCTGAGCCGGGCAATCCGGCGCCACGGTGAACGCGCGGTGCGGGGCGCTTCCATGGGGGTGACCCTCGAGCCCTGTTGCTTTCAAGGCCGCACGGCACCGTGTACTCGCGCGATCATCGACGCCGGGATTCGGCGGGTCTATGTGGGCTGCCGGGATCCGCATGCCCGGGTATCGGGCCGAGGTATCGCCAAGCTGCGAAAAGCGGGAATCGAAGTTCATGTGGGCATTGCGGAAGCCGCTTGCCGAGAACACCACCGGGGTTTTTTCGCGGTTTGCGAGCACGGGCGGCCCTATGTGACTCTGAAACTGGGCTCGACTCTCGATGCCCGCATTGCAACGGCTTCCGGGGAGTCTCGCTGGATCACGGGTTCCCAGGCTCGGGCTCTGGTCCACCGCATGCGTGGGCGTAGCGATGCCGTGATGGTGGGATCGGGGACGGCCCTGGCCGACGATCCGGCGCTGACCGCGCGGCGCGGACAGCGGGTGGTGGGTCGGCCGGTTCGTGTCCTGCTCGACTCGCGTTTGCGAGTTCCGACCGCTGCCCAGATCTACCGCCGGCATGAGGACGCCCGAACTCTGGTTTTGACTCGAAAAGGGGCTCGGGGACGTCGGAACGTGGCGGCGACCGGCGCCGAGTTGCTAGACCTGCCCGGACCTCCCGGCGGCCTGGATCTCGCCGAGGGAATGCGCGCCCTGGCCGGTGCTGGCCTGACCACGGTGCTGGTCGAAGGCGGAGGGGGGCTGGCTGCTGCGCTCCTGCGCGAGGATCTGGTCGACGAGATACACTGGATTCTGGCTCCCCGGCTGGTGGGGGGCGATGGGCTCCCGGCCCTGGCGGGTTTGGGGGTTCAGGCGCTGTCGCAGACGCCCAGACTCGAGTGGCTGGGGATCGGCCGCCTGGGCGACGACATTCACATCAAGGCACGCCGGCGAGCGGGTCGCGGAGACAACTTAAAGTGAAGGTATACCCCTCAAACCTCGAAGCCGGCGGCTTGCGCTTCGCCGTGGTTGTTTCGCGTTTCAATCACTTGGTCAGCACGGCTCTGCTCGAGGGCTGCGAGCGCACGCTGATGGAGCGGGGGGCCGAGCCGGATGCCATCGATGTGGCCTGGGTGCCCGGCGCTTTCGAGATTCCCTTGGCCGCCCGGGCGTTGGCCCAGAGCGGTCGTTACGCGGGGGTTATCGTTCTGGGCTCGGTGATTCGCGGGGGAACGCCGCATTTCGACTATGTGTGCAGCGGGGTGACCGATGGGGTGCGTGAAGTCATGCGGGATACGGGTATTCCGGTGGCCTTTGGGGTTCTGACCACGGACGACATCGATCAGGCACTGGCCCGCTGCGGGGGCGAGCACGGGCACAAGGGCGAAGAGGCGGCCCGGGTCGCGATCGAGATGGCTCGGCTCTGCGAGGAGCTCGGAAAAGCCCCCGAGGAGGGCGCGTAATGGACGCTCAGGGGGTCGGTTCTTCTCGGCGACGCGCGAGGGAAGTGGCCCTTCAAGTTCTCTACGCCCTCGATCTGGGCAGAGGCCTTTCGTCTTCGGGTGGCACGGTGCTCGCTCCCGGGGACAACATCGAGGCGCCGGAGCCAAGTGGAACGGCCCCCATCGCCTCGGAACCGGGTTCGATGTTCGAGGCCGTCGCGGCGAATTTTGAAATGCCCGAAGGGGCTCGAGACTTCGCGCGGGAACTGGTCGAGCGAGTGCACGAGAATCTTGCTCAGCTCGATGGCTCCATCAGTCGTCACTCGTCCAATTGGCGAATTGAGCGCATGGCCGCGGTGGACCGCAATATCCTCCGCCTGGGCACCTACGAACTCACCCATACCGCGACTCCGGCGCCGGTGATTCTCAACGAAGCGATCGATCTGGCTCGGCGCTTCAGCAACGACCCGTCTCCGGCTTTTGTCAACGGAATCCTCGACGCGGTGGCCCGGGTCGTGCGAGAGTGTGAGCCATGAGGCCTCGATTCGAACTCGGGTTGGATAGCCTCCCGCTGGACGCCATGGACGCGGATGTGGCGGTGGCGGGTATCTTCCTCGAAGATCGGCCATTGCGCGGGGGGGCGGGTCGAGTGGACTGGCGGCTTTGCGGCCAGATCTCCGCGATGCTCGCCGCCGAGTCAATCGGTGCCGAAAGGGGTTCCGCAGCCCTTGTGGCCGCGACCGGCGTTTTCCGGGCCCCCCGGATTATGCTCTTGGGCCTGGGCTCTCGGGCCGACTTTGGCTTGACGGCGGCCCAGGATTTGATGCGGGAGGCGATAGAGCGGTGCATCGCTCTCGGGGTTCGGCGCATCGCCTTGGCGCCGCTGGGCGTTGCGTCGGATGATTTCATTCGGCACGCGGCCGCGGTGGCGGGGGGAGCCGCCGAGGCAATTCGGGGGAGGGACGGCGTCGCGCAGATTCCGGGCGATTTCGAAGTTCGCCTCTCGGTCCCGGAAGCGGGGATCGAGATCGCATCGGAGGCCCTCGAGCAGGCGGTCTCTGCATTCGAAGACCCGGGAATCGTCATCCGTCCCGTCACCCGCCGTCACCACAATCCCTCGCCTGCGCGGGAGATGCCGCGCCGCGGCGCTGCACATTCCCGACCCTGATGCGGGTACCGAACGCCGGGCAGAACCCCAACCCGGGTGCGCGTTCGCTTCGGTTGGGCCGATGCTACCCGCTCAAGAATGCCGGTTCTCAACCGATGGATGCTAGCGAGGAGACAGGCCGATGATTGCAGCATGCCCCGAGTGTGCGGCCCGCTATCGGGTCGACGAGGCCAAGGTGGGCGCGAAGGGCGCTCGGATGCGCTGTGCGAAATGCTCGACCGTCTTTCGGATTGCCGCTCCCGGGTCGATCCCCACCCCCACCCCCCCCCCCGCTCCGGCTCCCACCCCCGCCCCTGAGGCGGCGGTCGCTGGCCGGGCCCGGGCCGCAGAGGGGTCTCTGGCCCGGCCCGGAATCGCGCCGGGCGAGCAAGAATACGACGCCGAAAGGCTCGTGGTGGTGGCGACCGCCGAGGCCCAGATCGTCGATGCGACGGCTTCGGCCCTGGAGGCATGGGGGCTCCAGGCTCTGGCGGTTTCTCATGGGGCTGAGACCATGCTTGCGATTCAGCGCACGCTGCCGCGTGTGGTGATTTTGGATACCGCGCTGCCGGGCATGGACGGCTTGCAGATTTGCGAGGTGATCAAGCGCAACGAATCTCTCCAGAAGATCCGGGTGATTTTGATTGCCGATTCGCCGGATTCGCAATTCGTGGCCGATCTCGGAGAATTCGGTCCCGACGCCCGCCGCGCCCGGATGGACCTGCTCGACGATCTGCACGAACTCATGAGCGAGTTCGAACTCCCCATGAGCGTGGGAAGAGCCCCGAGCTCGTCACCCGCCGCGCCCACAGAAAAGCCCACCGCTTCAGCGGCGGATGGCCTCGACGAAGACCGCGCCAAAGCGGCGCGGCTTGCCCGCATCGTGGTCTCGGACATCGTGCTCTATCAAGGAGAGGCCTTCGACCGGGCGAACCTGTCCGGGACGCTCGTCGAAGATTTTGCCGTCGATCTCGCCGAGGGGCGGCAGCTGCTGTCGGACCGGGTCGACGGGCGAGTCTGCAAGGAGCGCGACCATCTCGTCGAGGAACTCATGCGAGTCGCCGAGGAGCGGCGAAAGGATTGAATTCCAGCGCTGGTGCGGCTGCCGGTGGAGTTTTTAGGGCCCCGATTTCTGCTATGCCTAGTGTGGGTATACCCAGTGCTGGCGAAAATCGGGGCAGGCGTCGCGCGGGGTCCGCTCGGCGCATTTCTCGTGCGCGGAGTTCGCCGCATTCGCCTCCCTCTCCATTCCCTCCTCTCCTCTCC
>DUCH01000419.1:0-271 GCA_012959865.1 Myxococcales bacterium
ATTCGGCATCGCCTTCGCCGAGGGTGATGCAGACCAGGCCCAGGCTGCAGCAGTTGCCGGCGAAGATGTCGGCGAAGGATTCCCCGATGAAGGCGCGAAAGCCGAAGCGCATCAGCGATTGGGGAGCATGCTCCCGGGACGATCCGCAGCCAAAATTTTTGCCCACCACCAGGATCTCGGAGCCGAAGAAACGCTCATCGTCCAGGGGATGGTTGCCCTTGGCGGCTTTGCGGGCGTCTTCGAAGAGGTGGTGTCCCATGGCGTCGAAGGT
>DUCH01000419.1:357-2479 GCA_012959865.1 Myxococcales bacterium
TTCATGAAACGGGCGGGAATGATGCGATCCGTGTCGATGTCATCGCCGCGCACCACGCAGCAGGTGCCGCTGATCTTGTCGATGGTCGTCGGCTGACTCGGGCTCATTTCAGAGAACCTCCCGGACATCCACGATCCGCCCGGCCAGGGCGGCCGCGGCCACCATGGCGGGGGACATGAGAAGGGTGCGGCCTGAGGGCGAACCCTGACGCCCCTTGAAATTCCGATTGCTCGACGAGGCGCAAATTTCTCGGCCGATCAATTTGTCGGGGTTCATCGCCAAGCACATGGAGCAGCCGGGCTCGCGCCAGTCGAAACCCGCCTGGCGGAAGATATCGTCCAGGCCTTCGGCGATCGCCTGCCGGGCCACCTCTTGGGAGCCCGGAACCACCAGGGCGCGAACGCCCTCTTGGACTTGACCGGTCTTTGCCACCCGGGCGGCTTCTCGAAGGTCCGATATCCGTCCGTTGGTGCACGAGCCGATAAAGGCGACATCCACGGGAGTGCCCGCGATCGGGCTGCCGGGATCAAGGTCCATATATTCGAGGGCTTCTTCGACGCCGGCCCGGTCCTCATCGCCAGCGTGGGCGGCGGTCGGAATTCGCTCTCCGACCCCGATGTTGTGCCCGGGATGGATTCCCCAGGTCACCGAGGGTTCGATCTGTGAGCCGTCGAGGCGGACCCCATCGTCGTACTCGGCCCCTGGGTCGCTGGCGGCCGCCAGCCACTGGGCGGCGGCCCGATCGAAGGCCTCGCCCTTGGGTGAAAACTCCCGGCCGCGCAGATACTCGACGGTGGTCGCATCGGGGTTCACATAGCCGCAGCGCGCCCCTCCCTCGATGGACATATTGCAGAGGGTCATCCGCTGCTCCATGTCCATGGCTTCGATGGCTTCTCCCGCGTACTCGTAGGCGAAGCCGACTCCGCCGTTCACCCCGAGTTTACGAATGATCGCCAAAATCACGTCTTTGGCATAGACACCCGGGCCCAACGCCCCGGTGATCTCGATCCGTCGCACCTTGAGGCTCGCCATGGCAAGGGTTTGGGTGGCCAGCACGTCGCGTACCTGGCTGGTTCCGATCCCCAGGGCGATGGTCCCGAAAGCGCCGTGGGTGGAAGTATGGCTGTCGCCGCACGCGATGGTGGAGCCCGGCACGGTCAGCCCAAGCTCGGGACCGATGACGTGCACGATGCCCTGATGGCCGCTTTCGGCCCCGAAAAAAGTGACACCGAACTCCTGGCAGTTGCGCTCGAGTTCGGAAAGCATGGTTTCCGCCAGGGGGTCGGCCAAGGGCCGGGCCTGGGAATCCGTGGGCATGATGTGGTCGGCGGTGGCGAAGGTGCGCTCCGGGAAGCGAACCCGAAGGTCCAACTCGCGTAGCATCGCGAAAGCCTGGGGGCTGGTGACTTCGTGAACCAGATGGGTCCCGATGAAGAGTTGGGTTTGGCCTCCGGGCAGTTCGCAAACTTGGTGGGCTCGCCAGGTTTTTCCGAAGAGATGGGTCGGTTGTTCGCTCATTGAGTCATTCCACGCACGGGTGCGAATTGGGTCGAGATGCCTGAGGGACAGGGGAATAGCACGGTGCCGGGGCTTCGGCCCCTCGCCCATGGCCACTGCAGAGGCGCTTGGCCTCGGGGGCTGGGTCGGATCGGTCGAGGGGATCCGAGCGTCTGCTGCCTGCGAGCGGGGAGGCGTGGTAGCCTCCTCATCGGCCGGGGTGTAGCTCAGTGGTAGAGCCTGAACTTTGGGGGTTCAGTGTCGTGGGTTCGATCCCCACCACCCCGACCACTTCATAGAAATTCGCCCTCGGCATCCGTCGGGGTCGAAAATAACGGGAGCCAGTATGGTGCTTCTCGGAGTCATCCTTGCCAGCACTGCCCTTGTCGTCTTGGGGGTCTGGCGCCGCGTTCAGCGAATGGATGGCCAGCAGAAAACCGCGATCAAGGACGCGATGAACGGAATCTTCGAGTCCGCCGAGGCGCGGGGCGCCTTTCCTCGGCAACCCGCCTTCGAGTCCGATTATCTCGGCACCTACCCGCAATTTGGTCTCATCGAGGACAACTACGCCACGATTCGGACCGAATGCGAAGCGCTCATGAAGGACCGTTCGCGCCTGGTGCGA
>DUCH01000420.1 GCA_012959865.1 Myxococcales bacterium
ACCCACCTACCTACCCACCTACCCACCTACCCACCCACCCACCCACCCCGACCGAGCGTCTCTATCGCGTCCGTTCGGATCGCCTCATCGGGTTTCTGCTGCACTGGCGGCTTGCAACTCGGCGACGGTCCGGGGCCGCCTTGGGAGAAAACGTCCCACGATCTGCTGAATCACGATGTCGGGCTTTTCAACCACGACCACCTCGGGATCGACGTCGCGATTCCAGACGTAGAGGATTCTTCGGAAATGCTCCGATAGGTAGGGGATCAAAGCGTTCCCGAAAGAGTCGCGAAACATCACGGCCCGGGGCAGTTTCGGGTTGGCGACGCCGTGGGCGAGCGGCTGCAAGGTCCGGGTGCGTTGTTTGTAGTGTGCCCGATGTTCGCGTGCGACTTCGGCTCGGGGCCGGATGAGCCGGGCGGAGAGTACCTCCTCGCGAAGGACATCCTCGAGCCCGACGAGACCGGCCAGCCCTAGCCCAGGGGCGTCGTATTGGCCGCGTTTCACCCGGGCGGGCTGCGCATTTTCGATCCCCGGAAGTAGGGCATCCAGGCGCCGAAGGATCGCTCGATAGGCCGCGTGGGCACCGGCATCGTTCCAGTGGGTATCCGTTCGGTGATAGACGCGCCGCTTGAGTTTCTCGGCCTCGAGGGCTGGTCGCAGGTCGAGAATTTCGATGTCGGAGTGTTCGGCAAGAAAATCCACCAGTTGATCCATCGGATGGATATCCGTCGCTCGAGGCAACGAGGCCGGCATGTATTCTGCGTAGAATTCGTGCTTGTCGGGGACAAGGATGACGAGATAGGCGATCCCTCTTTCGGTTAGCCAGTCCCTTCTCTCCTCCAGCACGCTGCGCCAATGTGCCAACTCGCCCGGGCTCAGGGGATCGGTTCCGCGATAGCCCGCGATCGCGTTCTCGTCGCCGAAAAAGAGCCATCCCTCGCGTCCCACCACGAGCTTGTCGCTCGGCGAAACGCCAAAGGCAGCGAGATTCAGCCGGGCGAAATTTCGAATCATGGTCTCGCGAAAGCCCAAATGATCGTCGAAATAGTTTTCGCTGCGACGGGGAAAGCTTGCCCAGCTTTCCCATCGGGCTTCCAGGGCGGGCGGCTCGGCGAGCCGTCGATTTTCAGGGTTCGATATTTCGGAGACGTTGCCCAGGAGCAGGGCTGTTAGGGGCGACCCCAAAAGGCCGAAGAAAAAAATGACGGTGACGAAGTCGGCGATCTTCCGCCTTCGACTGGGGTTGGCGTGGAAATGCTGTGAAAAATCCGCAGACACGTTCGTTTCCTCAGAAGCGGAAGTAAATGAATGGGTTGTAGGTCCCCATGGCGAGGGACATGGCGCAGAGGCCAAGAGCCCCAAAGAGCGCCGCGAAGCGGATGGTTTCGTGGAGCAGGCCGAGATCTGAGGCCTTGAGGGAAAGGGCTTCCCAGCCTCGGCCGAATCGCGGGAGCGCCGAAAGGCTCGCCAAACCAAGGACGAAGAGAACGCGGTTATTGAGGTAGAGGGCCACGGGGTATGCGCCGCCGCCTTCCTCGAGACCCCCGAGACCTACGAGAGCGGCAAAGAAAGCATTGGCATGGCTGAGGTCGTCGGTTCGAAAGAAGACCCACGCCAGACTCATGACACCCAGCGTGTAGAAGCTCTGGACCGCTCGAGGTGCCGAACGGATATACCCGCCCAAGGGCAGGCGCTCAGCGGCCAGAAATGCACCGTGGACCAGACCCCAGAGAACAAAGTTCCAGCTGGCACCGTGCCATAGGCCACACAGGAAAAAGACGGTGACGAGATTGAAGCCGGTGCGTAGCCCGCCCCGCCGGTTGCCACCCAAGGGAATGTAGACGTAGTCGCGAAAAAATCCCGAAAGCGTCATATGCCAGCGCCGCCAGAATTCGCGCATGGAGCGCGAGAGTAGGGGCCAGTCGAAGTTCTCGGGAAAGCGAAACCCGAAGCAGCGCCCAAGCCCGATGGCCATGTCGGAATAACCCGCGAAGTCAAAGTAGATCTGGAAGCTGAAACAAACGATGCCCAGCCACGCCACCGACGGCTCGAGCTGGGCGCCGGGAACGGAAAAAATACGATCGGCGGGTAGGGCGAGGGTATTGGCGATAAGCACTTTCTTGGCGAGGCCGACGATGAAGCGGCGAATGCCCTCGGCAATATCTTCGAGACGGCTTGTCCGGCTCTGGAGCTGCGCGGCGATCTGCTTGTAGCGGACGATGGGTCCGGCGATGAGCTGGGGGAAGAGCGCGATGTACAGCGCGACTCGGAGTGGATTTTTTTGCGCCGAGGCCTGCCTGCGGTGGATATCGACCGCATAGGTGATGGCCTGGAAGGAGAAAAAAGAAATTCCGAGCGGAAGGTGAACTGGGGCCAGAACGATGGGATCGACTCCCAGGCCACCGAGTACGAGGTTCAAGTTGTCGATGAGAAAATTTGCGTACTTGAAGAGCGTAAGGATCAGGAGATTGAGCCCGACCGCGAGAACGAGCGCCCGATGGCCGGCGGGCCGATCGCGCTGCCGTTCGATCCAGAGGCCCAAGACGTAGTTAAGCCCGATAGAGGCGACCAGGATCAGGACATAGACGGTCTCCCCCCATGCGTAGAAGAAGAGACTGCCCACCAGGAGCAGCGCGTTCCGGAGACGGATATTCGGAAGGGCGAGATAGAGCCCCAGGAATACAGGCAGGAAGACAAAGAGGAAGAGGGTCGAACTGAAAAGCATGGCGCTTGAAGAATCATCTCCTGTGGAGAGTTCAGCGGCCTCGTCGCGGCGAGCTTAACCGACCCGGTCCGCCCCGCCAGCGTGCCCCCGCCTCTCGCGCGGCACCCATCAGAAAATAGAGGGCAGCGCCGAAAAAGAAAAGCACGCAGGCGTCGCGGATCCCACGAATACCGATGGGCCAGTCCCCCTTGGCGATGAAATCCCATTTTCCCAGTAGAAAAGGGTCACCGCAGAGCCAGGCGTAGAGACCGTAGATGTAAAAAAAAGTCAGGGTCTGGGCGATTCCGGCGATTCGAAAGCCCAAAAATGCCCAGAGGGGGAGCGCCCAGGCGAGATACTGGAAGGCCCAGAAATTCGTCAGCCCATAAAAAATGAAATAGCTGCCCGCGATTCCCGCCAGAATTGATTCGGCGTTGCGGGCCCGGTTCCGGAGCAGGGCGTAGAGCACCACCGGGGTCAAGGCGATGACTGTATTCCACTGGTAGTAGCCCCCCCTGAACCGGCGGAAGAAGTCGAAGGCGGCGGGCGAAAGCTCCGCGGGATCGGGGTAGAAAACCTGGAGGCCCCAGATGGGTACGCCCACCGGGGTTTGGATCATGAGGCCCGAGTAGAAGAACACCGAGCGGACGACCGCGGTGGGGTCCTGGACGAGCCAGGGCAGATAGCCCGCAAGAACCGTCGCGGCCATTGCGGTGCAAAAGCGCCAACGCTCGCGCCCATTGGACATGGCAAGGAGCAGGACCGGAAGGGCGAGGACCCCCGGAATTTTAATCCAAAGCGAGAACCCCAGAACGGCGCCGGCCCAACCCGGCTTGGCTCTCAACAGACAGAGCGTGGCAGCGATGAGGAAGAAGCCCACCGAAGAATCGGTGTTGCCGTGGTAGGCCGAGAAAATTGCCGCCATCGGAGAGACCCAGTAGAGACTCGCCAACGCGTACCGGGCGCGCCGCAGTCGTCGATCTTTGGCTTCGGCGAGCGCGCTAAAGAGCAGAATTGCCGTAAAAGCGTCGAGGAGGGCGAAGGGAAAGCGGAGCAGGAAGCCGAAACTGAGCCCGGTCGCCTGGGCGAGGGCATAGAGTTCGCGGGCGGCCAGGCCCATGGGGGGCGGGTGATTGAAGGTGAAACGACCGCCGTGGTAGTAGTCGATCAGGGGAGTTTCGGTGAGGGTCTGCGCGTGCGCTTGCCAGATCTCGACGTCCAGGGTCCCTTCGCTCGCGAAAGCGAGAAAGATCCGCATGCCTGCCCCGGCCGCAATCGCGACGAAGAGCCAAGCGCCGGGCTCGCGAAAGCGGCGGAAACCGCCATCCAACGAGCGGACCTGCGATTCAAGAGCTGCGGGCTTCCGGCCGATCAAGCACCCCCCTCCCGGGCTCGGGTCAAGTCGGAGGGTGGGCTTCGCTGAGGGCTTCGCTAAGAGCTTGGCGAAGGGCTTGGCGAAGAGCTTGGCCGGGAGCTAGCGCCGTCCCCGTCCGCCTCCGCGATTGCCTCCACCGCCGCCACGATTTCCCCCCCGGCCACCGCCACGATTTCCGCCACGGCCGCTTCCGTTCCTGCGTCCGTCACTGGAGCCTCGGCGTCTCTCCGGGGGCGGGGCATCCGCATTCGGTTCTTCCGGGACGGTGGTCTCCGGGCGGTGCTCGGAGAGATAGGCGGCGCAGATCCCCGCCAGATCCCTTCGTCCTTCGTGGCTCGTCGCCATCGCCTCCACCACGGGGATCAGGCGATTGACTTCAAAATCGGTCTGAGCCGGGCTCAAGCCGCGCATTTCATGTTCGACCTTGACCTGAATGCGCTCCCGAATGCGCGTCAGCATATCGCTCTCGCTGGGCGGCGTGCGCTCGACGACCTCGATGTTGTTGACGTTTTGCATGTGCTTGAAATTGCCGATATCCAGGCCAGAGACCAGGGAGATGGCAATGCCCGCCTTGCCCGCGCGTCCGGTCCGCCCGGTTCGGTGGACGTAAACTTCGGGAGCATCGGCGGTCGCGTAGCTGATGACATGGGAGAGGTCGCTGATATCGATTCCCCGGGCGGCCACATCGGTGGCCACCAGAAAACGCAGTTCCCCGGACTTGATCCTTTTGAGCGCTCGCTCCCGGGCGGCTTGGGCGAGGTCGCCCGAAATCTGGTCGGCGTTGAAGCCGCGCTTGCTCAGGTAACCGGTGATGAAGCGAACGTCGGCCTTGGTGTTACAGAAAATAATTGCGCTCTCGGGATCTTCGAACTCGAGGATGCGGGCAAGCAGCGCCTCCTTCTCGTTCGCGCTGCAGACATAGTAGTAATGCTCGATTTGCTGTGGGGCACTGAGGCCGTCATCCACCGCGACAAATTCGGCATCGGTAAGGAAGAAGCGCGAAAGCGATCGAACCTTCTCGGGGATGGTCGCCGAGAAGAGATGCGATTGACGTTTCTCGGGTAGGTAGGTGCCAATCTCGCGCATATCGGGCCAGAAACCCAGAGAGAGCATTTCATCGGCTTCATCGAGAACCAGTGCGCCGACATCGCGCAGATCCATCCGGCCGTTGCCAAGATGGTCGAGAATACGCCCCGGGGTTCCGACAATGATGTGGACGCCTGTCTCCAGGGCATCGACTTGTTCCGCGTAGCCCGTCCCCCCGTAGACGGGCAGGACGAGCACGCCCCGGTGCCGCCCTAGGGTGGTCAGCTCCACCGCCACCTGATTGGCCAACTCGCGGGTAGGCAGCATCACGAGCGCTTGGATGCGGGCAATCGAGGTGTCGATGCCCTCGACCAGGGGAATTCCAAAAGCGCCGGTCTTGCCGCTGCCCGTTTGGGCTTGGACGATGAGGTCTCCCCCTCCGCGCATCAGGGGAATTGCCTTGGCCTGCACCGTGGTGGGGGTGTGCCACCCGAGCTCGCGGATGGAGGTTTGGATGTCTTCGGCGACTTCAGCGAAAAGTTCAGAAAGTTCAGTCATATAGGGGGCCTAGCCTAGGCCCCGGTCGGGGGCTTGGCAATGCGCCTCGGCGCCAGGCGATTTCGACTTCGCCGGGGGAACGAGTCGGGGGGCGCGTGGCCGCCGTGCTAGCTTTGCGCGCCATGTCGAGGATTACCCGGAAAGATGTCGAGCGCACCGCCGAACTGGCGCGCCTGTCGCTTTCCGCCGATGAGATCGAGGCAATGACCCACGATCTGGATCGCATCCTCGACCATGTCGATCAGCTCCAGGCCCTCGACACCGAAGGCATCGAGCCCACAGCCCATGCGATCCCCCTGGCCACTCCCCTGCGCGCCGATCGGGCAAGCCCTGGGATTGATCCCGACCTCGCCCTGGCAAACGCGCCCGTGCGGGAAGCCAGCGCATTTGTGGTCCCAAAGGTGATCGATGGGGAGGAGAACTGAGGGTGGAGACCCTGGAGGCGCAGCGTGCAGCCTTGGAGGCGTCGGAGCTTTCCTCGGTGGAGTTGGTGAGCTCCGCCCTGGCGCGGGCCGAGAGCGAGGGGAGGAGCCTGGGTGCGGTGGTGGGCCTGAGGGCCGAAGCCGCGCTGGCCGAGGCCGAGCAATCCGATGAGCGTCGCAGGGCCGGTGAAACGCGCTCCCCCTTGGAAGGGACGCCGGTTCTCCTCAAGGACAACATGGTGATGAAGGGCGAGCCCACCACCTGCGCATCGCGGATCCTCGAGCCTTTTGTCTCCCCCTACGACGGTTCGGCGGCGCAGTGCCTCCAGGCGGCGGGCGCCATCATCCTGGGCCGGGCCAATATGGACGAGTTCGCCATGGGGGCGACCACGGAAAACTCGATCTTCGGCCCCGCTCGAAACCCCTGGGATCCCGAGCGGACCTGCGGCGGTTCGTCCGGCGGTTCGGCGGCGTCGGTTGCGGCCGGGCTCACCGGCTTTGCCCTGGGCAGCGATACCGGGGGATCCATTCGTCAGCCGGCTTCTTTTTGCGGTGTCGTGGGCATGAAGCCGACTTATGGCCGGGTTTCGCGTTGGGGCCTGGTGGCCTTCGCCTCTTCCCTCGATCAAATCGGTCCCTTCACCCATACCGCCCGGGAAGCCGCCTGGGTGTTGGAAGCCATCTCGGGTCACGATCCACGGGATTCGACTTCGCTCCCCGAAGCCGCGCCCGCCCTGGAGTCTTCGCTGACCGGGGATGTCGCCGGTCTTCGGATCGGTCTGCCGCGGGAATATTTCGTCGATGATGGGGCCGAGCCGGGAGTCATCGATGCGGTGCGTCGCGGGGTGGCCGAGCTCGAGGCCGCCGGCGCTCAGGTGGTGGAGGTTACGCTGCCCCATACACCCTATGTGGTCTCCACCTACTACTTGGTGGCCACCGCCGAAGCCTCGAGCAATCTGGCCCGCTATGACGGCGCACGCTTCGGGCGGCGAGCCGATGAAGTTCGAGATCTCGACGATATGTACCGCCGATCGCGATCCGAAGGGTTCGGGGCCGAGGTCAAGCGGAGGATTTTGTTGGGCACATACGTGCTTTCCGCGGGCTATTTCGATGCCTATTACCGCAAGGCCCAGCAGGTCCGCACGCTGGTGCGCGGCGATTTTGAAGCGGCCTTCGAAGCCTGCGATGTCATCGCTGGGCCCACGTATCCCGAGGTGGCATTCCCCATCGGGGCAAAAAATGACGATCCGGTGAGTCTCTACCTCGGCGACATCTACACGGTTTCGGCGAACCTCGCGGGCCTGCCGGGCATATCGCTTCCCTGCGGTCAACTTGGAGGACTTCCGGTGGGCATGCAACTGCTCGGGAAAGCCCTCGATGAGGCCACCCTGCTTCGGGTCGCCGATGCTTTCCAGCGGCGGACTGATCACCACGAGCAAAGGCCCCAAGGCGATGGTTCCGCCCATGCGGGGAACAAGGCATGAGTGAAAATCCCCTAGATCGATACGAGGTGGTCATTGGGCTCGAGGTCCATACCCATCTCAAGACCGAGTCCAAGCTCTTCAGCCCGGCCCCGGTTCGCTACGGCGATGCCCCGAACCACGACGTGCATCCCATTGATCTCGGCATGCCGGGAGTGCTGCCCGTACTCAACGAAAAGGTAATCGGTCTGGCGATTCGCCTGGGTTTGGCCACCCACAGCCGGGTCAATACGCGTTCGGTCTTTTCCAGGAAGAACTATTTCTACCCCGACCTTCCCAAGGGCTATCAAATTTCGCAGTACGAGGAACCCGTGGTCAGCGACGGCTGGATCGAAATCGAGGTTCCGGCGGAAGCCGGAACCGGAGGGGCCCAAAAGAAAAAGAAGAATGCGGCGACCACGATCAAGCGAATCGGGGTGACACGGGCGCATCTGGAGGAAGATGCCGGAAAGTCGATTCACGATGTGGCCGTCACCGGCGCCGATGGGACGCATATCGATCTGAATCGCGCCGGAGTGCCGTTGCTCGAAATTGTTTCAGAACCCGATCTGCGCTCGGCCGCCGAGGCGGGTGCCTACCTCCGGACCCTGCGATCCATTCTCCGCTACATCGAAGTTTCCGACGCCGACATGGAGAAGGGGCAGTTTCGCTGCGACGCCAATGTCTCCCTGCGCCTGCACGGGAGTTCCGAATTGGGAACCCGGACGGAAACCAAGAACCTGAATTCCTTCAGCAACGTCGAAGGCGCGATCGAGGCCGAGATCGTTCGGCAGTCGGAAATTCTCGACGATGGGGGCGAGATCCAGCAGGCGACTATGGCTTACGACGTTGACCGCCGTCGAACCCGGGTTCTTCGTTTGAAGGAAAACGCCGATGACTACCGTTATTTTGACGACCCCGATCTCATTCCGCTCCGCATCGACGAAGACCTGATCGAAGCCGTCCGGGCCGACCTGCCCGAGTTGCCCGAGCAGAAACGTGAGCGCTTCGACGCGAAATATGCACTCCCGGCCGAGACGACGCAGATCCTGATTTCCAGCCGAGAACTGGCGGATTTTTTCGAGCGATGTGTTCAGGCCTGCGGCTCCGCCAAGGCAGCGGCCAATTGGATCGCTCGCGATCTGCGTCAGGCATTGAACGATCGAAGCCTCGAAGTCGAGGATTCGGCCCTCGACGCCGAGACCCTCGCCCGATTGATCGGTCTGGTGGAAGAGGGTCGTCTCACTGCAAAAAATGCGCGGGATCTGCTTCCCGAGTTGGTGACCCAAGGCGGTGATCCCGCGGCCTTGATGCAAGAACGGGGGCTCGAAGCGGTTACCGACTCGGGGCTGATCGATGAGTGGGTGCAGGAAGTGATCGGGGCCAATGCCGCGGCGGTGGAAAGCGTGCGTGCGGGGGACGACAAACCGCTCAACTTTCTCATGGGACAGGTCATGAAGGCTGCGGGGGGCAAGGCCAACCCGGGCGAAGTCCGCACGCGATTGATGGAGATTATCCGTGGTGGCGTCTAGGGGAACCGGGGAAGGCGAGTGGTTCACGATTCGGTGGAATTCGGACAGGGTCGAGTTGCTCGACCAGCGCGAGCTCCCGAATGAAGAGCGCTATCTGTCGCTGACCGAAGTGGAAGAGGTCGCCGAAGCCATCGAAGAGCTGGCCATTCGAGGAGCGCCGGCCATAGGCTGCGCGGCCGCCATGGGAGTGGCCCTGGGTGCATGGCGGAGCGATGCCCGCGACCTCGACGCGATGGTGGGCGAACTCGAATCCCGAGTGATCCCCAGGCTTGAGAGGACGCGCCCGACGGCGATCAATCTCTTTTGGGCTCTGGATCGTATGCGTGGGACGCTGGCCAAGCTCGCCCAGGCACCGGGGGCCTCCACGGAATCCTTGCGGGCAGGCCTGTTGGCCGAAGCCGAGACGATTCTCGAAGACGACAAAGCGATCTGCCGGGAGATCGGCCAGGCGGGGATCGACTTGATACCCGATGGCGCCCAGGTGTTGACTCACTGCAATGCGGGCGCCCTGGCAACCGGTGGCTACGGGACGGCGCTGGGCGTAGTGCGCGCCGCCGTGGAGGCGGGGCGAAGCATCCGTGTCTTGGCCGATGAAACCCGCCCGCTCCTCCAGGGTGCGCGCCTCACCGCATGGGAGCTTTCCCGGGACGATATTCCCGTGGAGGTGTGCACCGACAATATGGCGGGGTATCTGATGCAACAGGGCGAAGTGGACCTGGTAGTGGTGGGCGCCGACAGGATCGCGGCCAACGGCGACGTGGCCAACAAAATCGGAACCTACGGCCTGGCGGTGCTCGCCAATGCCCACTCGATCCCGTTCTATGTGGCGGCGCCCCTGTCCACCATCGACCTGAAAATTGCCGATGGATCCGCGATTCCTATCGAAATCCGGGGGCGGGACGAGATCGCCCGGATTGGCGGACGGACCCTTCTCCCCGAGCAAGTCGGGGTGCGTCAGCCCGCCTTTGACGTCACCCCTGCGGCCCTGGTGACTGCCCTGGTGACCGAAAAGGGCCTGGTCCAGCCCCCTTCCCAGCAGGCCATCGCGGCGCTCTTTCGGCCGGATTCGTGAAGACATTCCTGCCGTTGCAAGCGCGGCCGCGGACGGCCAAACTGGGGCGGCCCGATCAGTTGATTTCAGCGCTGGCGCGGGCGCAACCGATTGGAAGAGGAGTCAAGGTATGGGTGAGGACGCCGCCCAGGGTGTAAACGGCGAGACGATCTGGCTCGACGGTGAATTCGTGGCCTGGGAGGAGGCGCGCGTTCATGTGCTGACCCATAGCCTCCACTATGGCCTTGGCGTATTCGAAGGCATTCGTTGTTACCGAACCGCAGACGATCGCTCCGCGGTTTTTCGTCTGCCCGAGCATGTGCGGCGACTCTACGATTCGGCGCATATCAATATGCTCGACGTGCCCTACAAGGCCGAGATGCTCAGCGATGTAATTCTCGATTGTCTCCGGCGCAACCACCTGGCCGAAGGCTACATCCGTCCGCTGGTCTTCATCGGCGACGGTGCCATGGGGCTGAACCCCGGTGACAACGCGATTCGCGTCGCGGTGATCGCCTGGCAGTGGGGGAAATATCTCGGAGAAGAGGGCATGGCGCGGGGCATCCGCGCCAAGGTTTCGACTTTTGCGCGCCACCATGTGAATGCGAAAATGACCAACGGGAAGACCTGTGGAGATTACGTGAACTCCATTCTCGCCAAGCGCGAGGCGCTGCTCGACGGTTACGATGAAGCGGTGATGCTGGACACCCAGGGATTCGTATCGGAATGTTCGGGAGAGAACATTTTTGTCGTTCGCGACGGTAAAATAAGGACGCCGTCCTTGGGAACGATACTCGATGGCATTACCCGCTCCACGGTGATCCAGGTCGCTAGAGACATGGGGCTGCAGATCGAGGAGACGAGTGTCACCCGGGACGATCTCTATATCGCGGACGAAATTTTCCTGACCGGGACCGCCGCCGAAGTGACGCCGATTCGAGAGATCGATCACCGCCCCATTGGTTCGGGCAAGCGAGGGCCGATCACCGAAAAATTGCAGAGGGCGTACTTCGACATCGTTGAGGGCCGGGACGATCGCTACGCCCAATGGCTCAGCTATTTATGAACACAGAGCGCTATTGACGAACACAGAGCGCTACTAAGACAGAGCGCTATTAACACAGAGCGCTATTAACGAAGACAGTGCGCTATGTAAGACAGAGCGCTCTGAAGACAGAGCGGGTCGCCGGCCTTGGCTGGCGTTGACATTCCCGGGTCTGTGATTGCCGAACAGCAAATGGTGTGGGGTCCGACGTACCCCGGTCGCCAGTCGCCCGGGGACCCGGGTCGAAATTGGAGATGGCCCCGGTGTCCGGAGGTGATTATCAGACTTCAGTTTTTTATTCAGAAAAGACCAGAAAGGCTTTGATTCGTTGAAGAATTTGATTTTTCTAACTGGGGTACTACTCCTGCTCGGCGCGATCTCGTTCCCCGCCCAGGCGCAGACCTATCGGGATGCTCAGGGCTTTTACGGGCAATTTTCGGTCCCTATCGGTTGGAACAACATGGCGGGACCCAGCGAATTCGGCACCACCGACGGAACGATGGCCGGCTTTTCGTTCAACGCCGGCTATCGCTTCAATGGCTGGGTGGGTGCCGATGTCGAAGTCATGTGGCTGGGTGGAGGCGATGTCGTCAAGAACGGCGCGGCGAATGCCGACGCCTCGCTACTTTCCGTGGGCGCTGCAATTAAGTTTTATCCCTTTGTACTGACTTCGCGTTACGTGCCGGGCTGGATCCAACCCTATGTGGCCTTCGGCTTGGGGAGCGGGATTTTCGAGCAGACGCTGCGTGGCTCTCCCGCTTTTGGGAGTTCGCTGAGCGAGACGGTTTTTCTCTTCCGTATCGGGGTGGGCATGGAAGTCATGATCAGCAAACATTGGGGGACTTTCATCGAGAGCAACTACTATGCGAGCAACAGCAACTCGATTTCCGGGATTGGGATGATTCGTCTTGGCGCGATGTGCCATTTTTGATTTTCCGATTTGATTTCCTGTGCGATGGCTTTTATTGAAAAGAGGATCTTTTTCAGTCAGTGAGTCGCCGGAAAATTCTAACGACTAGAAACGACTACTCTAAGGACTAGAAACGACTACTAAAAACGACTAATAGAGGAGTCGGATGACTCCCTGAGAGAGGCGCTTATGAAGGAATGGCTACAGCGGCCCCTGACCGAGATCGTTGCGGGCCTGACGGCCCGCGAAATCTCAGCCGAAGAGTTGATGCGCACCACTTTGCAGCGCATCGAAGAAACCCAGTCGACTCTCAACTGCTTTACGAGCTTGGCCGATGAAGAGGATCTCCTCGACCAGGCGCGCCGAGCCGATGGGCGCATTGCGGCGGGGGACGGCCGAGAGTTGGAGGGGATCCCGCTTGGCGTGAAGGATCTCGAAGACGTCGAAGGCATGGTGACGAGTTATGGATCGGTGCCCTTCAAGGACAACCGCGCCACGCGCGACTCGCTTCAAACCGAACGACTTCGCGCTGGGGGCGCCATCGTGGTGGGCAAGACCAATACCCCCGAGTTCGGCTATACGGCGATTTCAAAAAACCTTCTCTTCGGTGCTTCGCACAATCCCTGGGATCTGGATCGGACGCCCGGGGGTTCCAGTGGCGGATCGGCGGCGGGCATCGCGGGGGGCGTGATCGCCCTGGCGACGGCCAGCGACGGGGGCGGTTCGGTGCGGATTCCGGCCTCGGTGACCGGCTGCTTCGGCCTGAAGGGAAGCTATGGGCGGATCCCCAGCGGCCCCCACGATCTCTGGGTGATGGATGACACCGCGGTTCACGGGCCGCTCACACGAACGGTGGCCGATGCGGCGCTCCATCTCGATGTGGTGGCGGGTCCGCACCCCCTTGACCCCAATTCCCTGCCCGCGGCCGGTTTTTCCTACCGGGCCATCCTCGACGATCTGCCCAGTGGCCTGCGAGCTGCCTACTCGCCGGATCTCGGCTACTCGGTGGTGCAGTCCGACGTTGCGGAAATCACCGAAGCGGCGGCGGGCCTGCTGCCCGAGTTTGGGATTTCCTTGGAGGCCCTGGAAGTGGACCTGCCCGAGCCCGGCGGGGCCTGGGGGTTCAGCGGTTCCTGGGAACTCCTGGCCCGGCTGCATACGATGCTCCCCGAGCAGGAAGAGGATTTCGGGCGCTCCTTCATCGGCGGTGTGAAGGCGGGTTCAAGAATGACCGCCGAGCGCTGGGGCGATATGCGACGGCTGCGCGCTGAGATCAACAACCAACTTGCGGAAATCTTCGAGCGGTACGACGTGCTGCTGACTCCGACGGTTCCCTACGACCCCCCGCCCGCTCGGGGGCCCTTTCTGGCCGAACTCGAGGGCCGCCGCCAGCCCGCGGCCAACTACGGATCCTTTACCATGCCGTTCAATCTTTCGTGGCATCCTGCGGCCACCGTGCGCGCAGGCCTATCCACCGCGGGGCTTCCCGTGGGCTTGCAGATTGTTGGGCCGCGTCATCGCGATGATCTCGTCCTCCAGGTGGCTCGGGCTTTTGAGCGCCATACCCAATGCTTTGACACCTGGCCCACGGTCTGACGGCGGTGACGACGGTCCACGAACTCCAGACCCCCGCGCTGCTGCTGGATCCCAAAGCTCTGGACTCGAATATCCAAGTCATGGCGGAGGCGCTTCCCGGGAACCGATTGCGGCCCCACGTCAAAGCCCACAAGTGCACGGCCATCGCGGGCCGCCAGCGCGCGGCCGGTCATTCGCTTTTCTGCTGCGCGACGGTGCGCGAAATGGAAGGCATGGCCGCGGCGGGGTTTGGCGAAGATTTGCTTTTGGCCAACGAAGTGCTCGACGCGCGCCGACTCGGTGTGCTGGATGCCCGGGTGACGGTGGCGGTGGACTCGGAGGAGACCCTCGACGCGGCCGCCCGGGGAGGCGTCGGCGAGGTTCTCATCGATGTCAATGTGGGTTTACCCCGTTGCGGCTGTCCGCCCGGCCAGGCGGGCGCGCTGGCGGATTCGGCCCGCCGCCGCGGGCTGGGGGTTCGCGGGGTCATGGGCTACGAGGGTCACATCGTGGGCGTCGTTCCTCGAGTCGAGCGGGAGCAGGGCTGCAGCGCCAGCATGGAGATTCTTCTGCAAGCTCACGCGGACGTAGGCGGCGAGTTGATCTCCGCCGGAGGGACCGGCACCTATGCCTGCAACGCGTGGGCGAGTGAGATTCAAGCGGGTTCCTATGTATTGATGGATACCGCCTATGCCAATCTCGAGTTGCCCTTTGTGCAAGCCTTTTGGGTGCTGGCCACGGTGATATCTCTGGGCGACGGTTTTGCGGTGGCCGACTGTGGGCTCAAGGCCTTGGGGATGGATCACGGTAACCCCACCATTCAGGGCGCCCGGGTCTGGTTCTGCTCCGACGAGCATGTGACGTTCGTTCCCGAGGAACCGGTCGCGGTTGGCGACCGAATCCGGGTGACTCCGGCCCATGTCGATCCCACGGTGGCGTACCACGAGGTCTTTCACCTCGTCGACGGAGAGCAGGTTGTGGATCGTTGGCCGGTGGATCTCCGGGGCTGGTAGACGCCGAGGGCGCGAAGCGAAGAACCGCGATTCCTTCGCTTC
>DUCH01000421.1 GCA_012959865.1 Myxococcales bacterium
AACTGCCTGGACCGACGCGACGTGGTCGTGGACCGATTCGAGATCCCAGTCGACAGTTGAGATCGGCGGCTCCACGCTCACGTGCACACTCCCGGCGCGCATGATGAAGCCGCCGGGCGGAAGGATCTTCCCCGCATCGTGGATCACCACCGGGATCACGGGAACCCCAGCCGCCGCGGCCAAACGAAATGCGCCGGTCTTGAAGTCCCCCAACCGAGCCCCGGGGCTGCGAGTGCCTTCGGGCGCAATCGCGACTGCAATTCCTTGGGCGAGGATCTCCGACCCGGCCTCCAGACGCTTGCGCGCCGAGGGGCCGTCGCCCCGATCCAGGAAGATAGTTCCCGCCAGTGCGAATGCCGGGCCCAGCACGGGGTTCCGCCGAAGTTCGGCCTTGGCAACGCCAACGAAGTCGCGCCGCAGCAACGCGCAAACCAGGATCGGGTCCACACCACTTTGATGGTTGATTACAAAGACCGCCGGACGAACGTCGAGGAATTCGGCGCCTTGAATACACAACTCGATCCCCGCAGCGCGAGTCCCCCATCCGCCCCAAAGCGCCACCGCACGGTTGAAAGCCCGCCGGCGGTCGCCGGTTCGGATCGCCGTCCAGACACCCACCAGCGCACCCGGAAGAATGACGCCGAGCGCGACCAGGGTTCGGACTCCATCGAGGAACCGGGGTTTGCGGGCCTCCATCAGGGCACCCGAGAATCCTCGCCGGAGCCCCGGGGAGGAAGAGCCGGACCCAGGGTCTCGGCGACCCAAGGCCCCAGATCGTGCGCCCGCGGACCGTACAAATACCAGGGACCCCCCTTGGCCAGAACCTCCAGCAGTTCCGACGCTTCGCTCAGCGCGCGCCACTCGAGCCCCGCCTCGAGGCAGATCTTTTCGTCCTGTCGAGCTTCGGGGTCACGGGCATCGCCCAAGTAAACGAACTTGCGCACCCCGCGCCGGTGCAGGGTTCCTGCGAACTCATCTTGCCGAGGGCGCGGTCCGAAGGCGACATTCGGCGCGATGACCCGCGCACGACCCAGGTCGAGGGGCTCGCTGAAGAGCGAGGGCGGAAGAGGAGGCAGTCCCGAGTACAGGGCCTGAACGAAGGCTTCGGCAGACGGCGAACGGCCGGAGTCCAGCGAGAGGAAAGCGTGCACGACTTTCTGACCCGGAATTCGGCGGACTCGATCGACGACATCCAAGACCCTTTGTCCATCGTAGGGATCGACAGGAATGGGATGCGAAACCAGTTGCAAGCCGTTTCCCTCAAGAATGCGCTGTTCTTCCTCGAGCCAGGCACGATCCTCCGGACGATTCGGATCCAGCAGCGAGATGACGCGGCCGTTCACGCCCGCCAGGAGGTAACTCATGTACTCGGACGCTGCCGGCTGGGGGGTCACGAAAATCCCCTCCCCTACGAACGCCACTCCGCCCCTTTCCCAGAGCATTCCGTCGCGTAGGCGACGCTCTTTTTTTGTCCGAGCGATTTCAAGGCCGGACTCGCCCTTCCCCTCGCGATCGATTTCTCGAATCCAGCGCTCGACAATCCGAACGCGATCTTTCCCTAGCAGACAGTGGACGTAGTAGCGGCCGTGTCCGCGTTCAACAATGGTCTCGACGGTAGCCAGCGATTCTCGGTTGTCGCTGACCCACGGCAGCATGGGTGCATGCACAAACTCGAGACCTGCGGCGACCACTGCCGACCGCTCCTGTTCGATCAACCGGGTCTCGAAGGGCACCACCGCGGGAAGTTGGGATATGCGGGCTTCGCTGGGATAGGCGCCGAACGTAAACCGAGAGCCCACAAAACTGTCGGGTCTAGAGCTTTCCGGAGCCGAAAGAAGCCACCATCCGACACACCCTCCGGCCAATAAAACCGACAGTGCCGGTAGACCGAATTCAAGGGTTCGCGATGAAGTCCGATTCACCTTGCGCGAGAGCCAGCCCGCCGCGAGCAGCGAAACCGCTACGAGCAGGACAATCACGAGTCGAACCAAGACGCTTTCCGCCTCTGCGGAGCGGCCCTGGTCCCGGCCGGACTCGATCAGCGCGCGCAATGGACCCCGGAGCGTGATCGTCCCCAACACAAATCCAACACAGATCAAGAAGAGCACGAAAATCAAAATTTTCTTCATGACGTCAACTCAAAACAAGTAGTCGAGACCGAGCCTGAAAAAAATTCCATCGCGATTAGACCCGCTCGAAAGCCTTTCGCGCCCTATCCCCACACTTGTCTTCAGCACTAAGCTATCCCTGATGCGTCGATTGTATGTCAGTCGCACCGAGCTCGAATCCAAATCCGACGAGGTGTCGACGAGATCCGAACCCAAATCGTCGCCTGCACCGCCCGAAATTTCAATGTACTCGTAGCGTCCATTCAAGAATCGACGAATTTGAATTCGACCCGAGAAGGAGTGGCCCGAAGCCTTCGTCACGAATTGGGGACGAAACTGAATCCAGAATTTCCCGATATA
>DUCH01000422.1 GCA_012959865.1 Myxococcales bacterium
ACGAACCGGATCAAGCTCGGCCCGGATTCCGCGGGGGGCACGCCCGGCCCGACCTTCATGGAGGCGGGCAACACCACGCCGACCATCAACGACGTGAACCTGCTACTGGGCATTCTCTCCGAGACCAATTATCTCGGCGGGAAGGTCAAAATCAACAAGTCCGTTTCCGAGAAGCTCTTCAAGGAGAAGGTCGCCGACCCGCTGGGCATGGATATGTATGATGCGGCGGAGACCTGTCTCGAACTGCTGAATGTGATGATGCGCGAGCATCTCGTGAACTCCTTGATGGTCGGCCACGACCTCCGGGAATACGTACTGCTCGGGTATGGGGGAGGGGGCCCGCTCCACCTTCTGGGCTATGCGGGTGATTTTCCCTGGAAGGCGGTTTGCACCGTGCCCCATGCCGGAGGCTTCTCGGCTTGGGGGGGCGCCTGCATGGATTATTCCCATCGCCGCCACAAGAGCGTGGGCGCCGTGGTGACGCCGGATCTGGATGACGCCACGAAGCTGCAATATCTACAGCCCGTGACCGCGGCATGGGACGAACTCGAGGCCGAGCTTCGGGAGGAACTGAAGGTCGAAGGCTTTGACCCCGATCAGGTTTCCGTCTCTCGCGTGGTGTACATGAAGTACTACGGACAACTCGACGACGTCGAAGTGGACTCGCCGGTGGCCAGCCTGGGCACCATCGGCGACATGAATGCGCTGATCAAGAGCTTCGAAGATCTGTACGCAAAGATGTTTACTCTGGCGGCGCGGCCGGATGGGGGCGCCTTTCACATCACCGAAGTGTGTGTGATCGCGAAGGTGGCCACCGTCAAGCCGAAGCTGCGCGAATTCGAACTTGCGGGTAAGGCCCCGGACAAGGCGGCCTACAAGTGCTCCCGCCCGGTCTACATGCGGGGGGCCTGGCAGGATGCGGATATCTGGGAAATGGAGAAGCTGGTTCCCGGCAACGAAATCGACGGTCTCGCGGTGATCGAAGCCTCGAATACCACGCTGTTGGTTCCGCCGGAATGGCACGTGCGCATCGACGCCCACGACATCTACTGGATCACGAGGAAGGATTCGTAATGGCGCTCTCTCTTCGCGAACAAACACAGGCCAACGCCGACGCTTTCAAGAAGACCGGAAGTCTCTTTGGGCTCGAGACTCTGACCCGCAAGGAAGAGGATCCCGGTACCTACGAGGCGGTCTGGCATATCCTGTCAAACTTGTGCAATGCCGCATGGGCGACAGGGTGCAAGGTGTCGTCTTCGCCCATCGCCGCCGAGGGCGGCGATGCGCTCTGGGGTCTGCATACGGCGACCGGTGAGGCGATCTGCATCTCTCGAGGGATCTCGGCGCACGCCGGGCTGCTCTCGGACATGATCAAGAATTTTATTGCCCTGGGGTACGAGGACAATCCCGGCTTCAAGCCCGGCGATATCTTCGAGAACAACGATCCCCACTATGGCGGCATCCACTCGCCCGATTTCGATATGTGTATGCCGCTCTTTTATGACGGGAAGTTGATCTTCTGGGCGTCGTGCGTGAGCCATGTCGCCGACGCGGGTTCGGTCACGCCGGGCTCCATCGGCTTCCTGAATCCCGACTGCTACTCCGATGGACTGCCGATCTCAATGGAACGGGTAGGGGAGGGCGATCGCTTCTATCCTTGGTACGAGATGCGGATCCGATCCCGGACGCGCACCCCGGATTTCGTGATGGGTGACGCCCGAGGGCGCCTCGCGGGGTGCCTGACCATGCGTGAGCGTCTTGAGGAGGTCATCGAGAAATACGGGCTCGATTTCATTATGGACGCGGGCAACGAATATATCGAGGACAGCCGCCGCTACGCGGTGGGCCGGGTCAAGACCCAGACCGTGCCGGGCCGAATTCGAAAATCCCAGTTCAAGGACCTGGCCATGAAGGGCAAGCGAGTGCTCTTGGCCAAGCAGGATATTGATTGTGCATTCAATCTCCCCATGGAACTCACGATTAACGCCGACGCCAGCGTGGACCTCTCGCTCCAGGGCGCAAGTGGCACCGTGCCGTTCGGCGAAAACATCAGTCCCACGGCGCTGAAGTCGGGCCTGATGATGGGTTACTCGCATATCGTGGGCTTTGACATGTTCAATTCGGGTCCAATCGCGGCTTGGAATGTCGAGATGCCACCGGGTGGATCCTGGGCGAATCCCTTCGAACTCAATTATGAGGCCGCTTCGGGTGTGGCCTGGGCGCCGGCGGTGACCTGGGTGAGCAACCTCTACGAAGTATTCGGTCGCCTCTTTCAGATGCGCGGCTTTGTCGAGGAGATGGCAGCGGGTGCAGGCACCATCATGACCGCTGAGTTCTCGGGCATCAACCAGAACGGGATGTACCTGACGGGGCTCACCCTCGAGCAGGCCAGCCAGGGCTCGCCCGCCCGGGGTTATAGCGACGGCGAAAACAGTGCATGGTGTATCTATAC
>DUCH01000423.1 GCA_012959865.1 Myxococcales bacterium
CGTTGCTGGAGGCGGGTCTCGATCACGATGCGTACGACGCGACCAGACATTCCCAACTCAAATCTCAGTAGTCTAAGTCTTCAACCCATTTTGCCTACCAGCCAGCGATAGGCGCCCCTGAGAGGCGTTCCTTCCCAGACAGGTCCCCAAAGATCCCAGTGGTCCGTATGGGATATCACCATCCCGTCTTCATCCAGCACCAGTTCGGTCGCGCCGTTGATCGACATGACGCCCTTGAACCTGCCCCGGGCACGCATTTCCATATTCCACGACTGGAAAATGCAGGTGGGGGTCCCCACGATGTTCAATACCTCGAAACTGACATCCATCTTTTTAATCATGCGCAAGTTCATTTCGATGAACGCCTCGCGCCCTTCCAGGCTTTGAATGGCATCGCGGAATTTCACCTCGGGGTGGTAGACGGCCTCCAGGGCGCGAACGCTTGTCTCATTGAATTCGTCGCTCATCGACAATAGTTTTTCAACAGTTAATGGCGGCTGCAACAAAACAGGTCTCCTTCAGATTGTTTACAGAGAATCGGCTCGGGCTCTACTCCTCGCCCGCACCAATTTATGTACTTTACTTCCCCGAGACATCACAGTCCAAAAAAGTGATCAGCCTTTTCGAGGTGCGCCAATAAGATTTTTCCGGCAGGCACATCGCGTGAGCGGTATAGGACGTTCAAGCTGTCTTCTGGCATAACGTGCGAGTATGGGCGTTATGTTAAATCCCTAGGGGATCCCGTGACGGGGCCTACGGCCCTCGTTCTACTCACCGGCCTCGCCCGCTTGCAGGCTGCTAACTGCCCCCGTCTTCACTCGGGAGAGCATCGCCTGCATCCACGCGATACTTGCTCTCAAGCCCCCTTAAGAACCGGCGCAAGATTTGATCGTGGCAGGGTTTCTAGGAGCGGCGAAAGAAGGCGCTGATCTCGGGTTTGCTGGCGATATAGTCCGCCAATGCCAGGATCTCAAGCAGATCCTCGGCTCGCCCGTCACGGGGCTCCCCTAGGGATTTAACATAAGGCCCATACTCGGACGTTGTGTCAGAACGCAGCTTGTATGTCCTATACCCGACGACACGTTTCGATTGAACACGATGAAGGTGATTCGCGGTGCGGCAGCGGATGAGATCGAGATCAAGCGATTCATCGGGTGGAGCGGAAACGATCGCTGGGCTGATTATTGCCGTGGGCAAGAATTGCTGCTGTTTCTCTTCAAAGGGTCGCAGAGTCTCGAAGCTGTGTGGCTAATCCTCGGCGCTGGCGGGCAAGGCGAAATGCCAATCGAAGGAGAAGCTGTCTATTGCCATGGGATTTTTCTCGCCGGCTTTCCGCAGCAAAAATACTCTGTACAGAGTGGGGAGCTCAGTGGGTACCGATTTTCCAGGGAAGTATTTCTCGCGGCCGGATAGAGCCGTTTGGCGCCGAGATTCGCGGCTCGGAAGTCAGCAAAGGCCACAACGATACTACCCTCGTCGGCGGACGGCCCTACTTCGACCGCATTCAGTGCTTTCTTGAGCAGATCGCGCCGGGCTGAGGTCGGCTTTCTACACGAGCACCGCAGCGGCGAAATTGTTCGCCGCATGGAGCATGACGCCCGGCCAAATCGATCGATAGCGGGTATAGAGCCAGCCAATGACGAGCCCAAGAATGAAGATGGAAGCTGGCGTAATGACCCACTCCAGGGGCGACGAGAACATGTCCCGAACAACCCATCCGGGTACGTGGATGAAAACAAAGCACAGCGCCGACACAGGAATCGCCCACCGGCGGCCCGATTCAAGCCATCCTCTCAGCAGGGTTCCTCGAAACGCGATCTCCTCGCTCAGGCAGGAGACGGAAAATGTGGTCAGCCAGAAAACGAGATCGAGCTTTGCAGTCGAAAGAGACAATCCCTGAAGCGTCAGGCCGAAGGCCGCGCTCCCGGCAATCCAGGCAAGAGAGACCAGGGCACCAGCCTTGAGCGCCGGTCCCAACGGGCCCAGGCGAAGAGTCGAGCGGACCCCGTAGATGAGGAACATTGCGGGCGCCGCAAGAATGAAGAAACGTATGCCCTCGGCCAGGACGCGACTGAAGGGCGCGGCCAGTGCTGCGACGGAGGGGTAGACGAGTACGACGTACAGGCTCCAGGCGCCGAACAACCAGAGGGTAAAAAGATCCACCCCGGCGAAAAGCCTCCGCCTCCTCTTCTCCAAAGCAATCCCCCTCTTGCTCCTGGCGAACCTCTGTGCATAGGAAGAATAAGCCCCGGATTCGCTAGGCGAGAGAGTAGGGAATCTATCGGATTGGCTCTGATCTGCTCACGAGACTCGGGCGCGGGGACGGCGATCTACTCGCTCGACGCTCCCGATGCCCCGTCACGGGCTCCCCTAGGGATTTAACATAACGCCCAGGCTCGGACGTTGTGCCAGAACCCAGCTTGTATGTCCT
>DUCH01000424.1:0-4655 GCA_012959865.1 Myxococcales bacterium
ATGAACTCCATCGCGCGCTCGCCCAATACCGCGACGAATCTCCGGTCAGCGAAGTTCGCATGGGAGGGCAACCCTGCTGGCTCATCGCAGGGCATGAAGCCCTGGGCGACGCCTTCCGCGACGAAACCGCTTTCCCGGCGGGGGAGTGGTACCGCCGGGTCATCGAACCCACCCAAGGACGCACCTTCGAGAGCATGGACGGCCCCGACCACGTGCTCTATCGGCGACTGGCAACCCCCGCGTTCCGGTCCCGGGCGGTGGACCGCATGGAAGCCGAGGGAATCGGCGAACTCGCCCACGAACTTCTCGGCGCGCTTCCGCGGACGGGAGAACTGGACCTGATGGGCAGCTTTGTCGCCCGCTTCCCCTTCCAGGTGATCTCCAGGGTTCTCGGCATTCCAACCGATCGCGAAGCCCAATTTGTGGGTTGGGCCCTGGGCATTCTTCGCTTCGACCCGGGAGCGGCCCGAGAATTCAGCGAGTACATGCGGCCGGTGATCGCCGAGCGGCGCGTGCATCCCCAGGAGGACGTGTTGAGTGGACTTCTCCATGCCGAGGTGAACGGCCAGCACCTGAGCGAGGAAGAAGTTCTCTCGCATATCCGTCTGCTTTTTTCGGCCGGAGGGACGACGACCCACGATGCCCTGGGCAATCTCCTCTATGCCCTTCTCACCCACCCGGAAGAACTCGAAGCCGTGCGCCACAGTCCCGAGAGAATGTCTCTCGCCACGGAAGAATTACTCCGCTGGGAACCGCCCGTCGCGCTGCTCCCGCGCCTCTGCTTGACGGGAACCACTCTCTGCGGAGTATC
The DNA here is from genome assembly GCA_012959865.1 of Myxococcales bacterium. Lineage (GTDB taxonomy): Bacteria > Myxococcota_A > UBA9160 > UBA9160 > UBA4427 > JAZXM01. The sequence continues at coordinate 812 of DUCH01000424.1, forward strand.
GATTCCGCCCGAATCCCAGGTTCTGTTTGCCATCGCGGCCGCGAATCGGGATCCCACACGCTTTGATCGGCCCGATTGTTTCGACCCGGATCGGCGAACCCGGGACAAACTTACCTTCGGGCTGGGTTCACATTCTTGCCCCGGTCTTCATATGGCCCGCGCCAATATTCGCATCGCCGCCCAGGCGATTCTTGATCGTTACCCCAACATCGAATTGCACGATGAATTCGCCGCACGCCCCCACGGCACGACACTCCGGGGTCCAAGGGTCCTCCCCGTCCGCCTTAACGGCTGAGCCCGATGGGTTCGAGCCCAGCAGCTTCACAATTCCGGGCCCTTTTCCCCGACCGGGTGCGAGTACGATCGCGAATCGAGACGAGATCTGGGATCCAGCCCGACTCTAACTACTTGTCGCTCGCTACTTGTCGCTCTCTACGTCGGGGGAGTAATCCCCGGTGCGAAGCCGATTGAACACCGATTCAAGCAAGCCGACGCCGACCAGGAGCCCGACCGTCAGTCCAGAAAACACGAGGGCAGCCGCGTAAAACCCAAGGCCGATACAAGCGCCGATCGCCGCCAGAATCCAGATCACTGCTGCGGTGGTTACGCCGATCACGACGCCCCCCCGAGAGATGATGACCCCTGCGCCGAGAAAACCGACACCGGTCACAACTTGTCCTAGAACCCGGGTGGGGTCCGCTTGAACGCTCCCCGAAACGCCTCCAAGCTCGACGAATATCGAAGTACCCAAGCAGATCAAGATACTTGTGCGAACGCCAACCGGCTTCCCGCGCATCTGACGTTCGACCCCGATGAGACCACCCGAAAAAACAGCAACAGCGACCCGAATCCAGAATTCGGGGTCGAAAGGATCAAACTGATTCATACGAAATTCCTCGACAGGGTTCCCCACTCGAAGCTCAGCTTTACGATGTGGCCGTTTCCCCTGGATCCAGGATAGCCCGAATTCGCAGCAAATCCCCGGCGCGGGCGTTCCCCCGACCCAATGCTATTTTTTCTGCACTCAAAAGGAGAACACCATGGCGAGCATTCACGATTTCGAAATGACTTCAATTACGGGCGAGAGCGTTCGGCTTTCGAACTACGAAGGTCGGGTCTGCCTGATTGTCAACGTCGCAAGCAAGTGAGGCCTCACTCCCCAGTACGCAGGTCTGCGTACACTGCACGAAGAAAATAAAGCCAGAGGATTTGCGGTTCTCGCTTTCCCCTGCAATCAGTTTGGGGGCCAGGAGCCCGGCTCCCACGAAGAGATCCTCGAGTTCGCTGAATCCAAATTTGACGCCTCTTTTCCGATATTTGCCAAAGTCGAAGTCAACGGAGACGGCGCTTGCGAGCTCTACGATTTCCTCAAGAAGGGCAATCCCGACGACGAGGGCAAAGAGGATATCGCCTGGAATTTCACGAAATTCCTGGTCGGGAAAAACGGGCAGGTCATCGCCCGCTTTGGCCCGACGACAACACCCGAAGAAATAGCAAGCCAGCTGGGCGAACATCTCTAGTCCGAACTCGCCGCCGGCTGGGGTTCCCCGCCAAGCCCAGCCGGCGGCGCTAGAATCCCGCCTTGCAGCAGACCCGGCAGTCATCCACGCGCGCGCCCACTTCGACTATCCGCGAGGTACCCGTGATCCGAGCAGTCGCTCTATTCTGGCTCTCCTTCGTGATCAGCGCCCAGGGCGTCCATGCCCAGCCGTCCGCGTCACCCACGTCACCCACACCACTCGCGTCGCTCACGCCACCCACGCCACTCACGCCACCTCAGCCCTTCGACGAACTTGGAAAAACTGAGCTCGCCCCGGTGGGTCCGCACTGGGTCTGGGTCACCGATCAGCTTATTCGTCACAGCCAGCTCTTCGATGCCGGAAGCGGCGAAATGCTCGCCTCCATCGACAACGCTTTGGGATCTTTTCCCAAGACGCCCATTTTTTCGGACTCCCGAAACGAGTACTACGTCGTCGAGGCGAAATACGAGTGGGGGCACCGGGGAAAGCGCACCGATTTTGTCACCGTTTACGACGCGACGACCATGACCGCAAAGGGCCAAATCATCGTCCCCACCCAAAGCGCCGAGAGTGCCGCCAATCTCGCCTACTCGGCTTTGCTGGACGGCAATCGAATTCTCGCGGTATTCAACCAATTTCCCGTCCAGACGGTTTCCATTGTCGACCTTGAAGCACGCAGCTTCGTCGATTCGATTCCGACTGGCGGCTGCGCAGGGGTCTACGCCACCGGCGCACAAAGCTTCGCCACCCTCTGCGGCAACGGTACTCTCCTCCACGTCCGATTTGACTCTCAGGGCAACGTGACCCGGTCGGAGTCCTCGGCGGTTTTCTTCGACCCAGTCCAGGATCCCATCATGATGCAGGGTGCCCGGGTCGGAGACCGCTGGTTTTTCGTTTCTTTCGCGGGCGTGATCCACGAAGTCGATTTCGGCCAATCACCGCCCGCGACTCGATTCTGGTCGGCGGTGAGCGACGCCGAGAGGCAGGCCGACTGGCGTCCGGGCGGGCGGCAACTCACCGCCGTTCACCGTGACCTTGGGCGCCTATACGTTCTTTTTCATCAGGGCGGCTCGGGCACTCACAAGGATCCAGGACCCGAAATCTGGGCCTTTGACCTTGAGACCCGACAGCGAGTGGGCCGCTTCGAAGTGCCCAACATGGATGCAACCGCCTTTGCGGGGATCCTCGGACTGGACGGTGGCCTCTCGGGTTGGCTCTTCGAACTCCTCGTTCCGGCCACCGGCGCCGATACGGTAACGGTCACCCAGGACAGTGACCCCTTGCTCTTGGTGCGCAATTCGGGCCTGCCCGTCATGGCGGTTCTCGATGCCGAGAGCGGCGTCCATCTCCGTGATATTGAGGAAATTGGATTGGCGGGCAATCGATTGGCGGTGCCGCGATGACCCCCTTTGTCGAAGGAGTAGACCCGGTTTTTTCCGTTCTTATTCGGCTCGGTCTGAGCGGCCTCTTTCTCAGTGCGGCGCTCCACAAGGCACGCGACCTTTCGGATTTCGCGGGCACGATTCGCGACTATCGCATCGTGCCCGGATGGGCTTCAAACTTTGGGGCCAGGGCCCTTGCCTCTTGGGAAGCCGCAGTCGCCCTGTGTCTGCTTTTACCCCGGCTCGATCCCCTGGGCCCGTGGGGTGCCCTGGGCCTGCTGGCTCTCTACAGCGGCGCAATCGGAATCAACCTGGCCCGAGGGCGTCGTGATATCGACTGCGGGTGCAACGGCTTCGGCCAGCAGCGCCAGACCCTCAGCGGATGGCTGCTGCTTCGAAACACGGGCCTCGGCGCCCTGCCTATGCTGCTCTTGATCACGCACTCAAGCGGGCGCCCCTTGGGCTGGCTCGACCTGATATCCATTGCGGCAGGACTCGGCGTGGCGGTTCTGATCTGGCTAGCCGCCCACGAGCTCGCCGTGGCGGGGCGTTCGGAATCGGTACTCGGAAAAAATCCATGACCGATGCTCTCGTGGTTTCCAATACCCTGCTCTGGGTCGCGCTTCTTTTTCTCGGTGTCCTCGTGATGGCGCTCACCCGGCAAATCGGATTGCTTCACGAAAGGCTGGCCCCCATGGGCGCTCTTGCCCCGGAACGCGGCCCCGAAGTCGGCGACGCCGCGCCGCGGCACGAGCTCGTCGACCTTTCGGGCCGGGCTCTGGATCTCGGTGGAGCTATTCCGGGCATCCGCACCCTGATCTTTTTCTTGTCGCCCACCTGCCCCGTATGCGAAACCCTGCTGCCCACCCTTCTTCGCGTGGCTCGGGACGAAGCGCCGGGGCTTCGTCTGGTTCTGGCCAGTGACGGCGATCCCCAAGAGCA
>DUCH01000424.1:4701-14382 GCA_012959865.1 Myxococcales bacterium
AACTCGGTCTGGCGTTTGCGGTTTCCAAGTTGCCGACGGCTATCCTGATCGATGAAGAAGGCATCGTTCGCGCCAAGGGAATTGTGAACACCCGTGAACATCTTGAAAGCCTTTTCACGGCCCACGAACTTGGAGCCGGCTCGATCCAGCAATTCATTGCACAGAGACAACCGTCCAATGACTCGGTGATTCATCTGGAGGTTCAAAAATGAGTCGACTCGATCGCTGGCTCGAAGACTCGGCCCGTGGGTTGGCCCGGAACTCGGGGCGTCGCGGTTTCTTGGCCCGGGTGGGTCGGATCTCGGCGGGACTCATCGGCGCCTCCGCGTTGCCCATTTTACCCGTGGCCCGGGCGAGCAACGAACCCCAGGCCCTGCCTGACGAAGTGGAGGGAGCCGAGGGAGACCCGGAAAACTGTGAGTATTGGCGCCATTGCGCCATCGACGGTTTTCTGTGCGCTTGCTGCGGCGGGAGCGCGACCGCCTGTCCGCCCGGCACTTCGTCGAGCCCGGTGACTTGGATCGGAACTTGTCTCAACCCCGCCGACAACCAGCATTACATGATTTCTTACAACGACTGCTGCGGGAAGGGCTTTTGCGGCCGGTGCGCTTGCAATCGGAACGAAGGTGAGCGCCCCGACTATCACTGGTACCGCGCCAACGACATCAACTGGTGCGCCGGTGCGAGCAGCCAGGCCTACCACTGTTCGGTGGCCCGGGTGATCGGGCGCGCCAGCGAGCAACAGCCCGAGCGATGAAGCGCACGCGTAGCGGCTTTGCCGCCGTTCTTCTCGGATCTCTTCTCGGTCCAATTCTCGCGGCTGGATCCGATTTCCCCCGAACGGATTTTCCCAAACCCAGCGCCGCAGAGGACTACGCACTCCACTGCTCGGCCTGTCATACCCGGGACGGAAGAGGCTCTCCGGAACTGGTTCCTTCGCTTCGGAACCTCACCCCGTTGCTCGCGCTCCCCCGCGGACGCGAGTATCTGGTCCGTGTGCCCGGTGTCGCCCAGGCGCCGCTCTCCCCCTCTCGACTCGCCAGACTCCTCAACTGGGTCCTTGCCGAGTATTCCGGTTTGGATCTGCAGCCTCGCTTCAGCGCCGCCGAAGTCGAAGCCTTGCGGGCGTCCCCCCTCCGCGACCCCAAGGGCTTTCGTGCAGCCCTGACAAACCAGGCCGAGGACCCAAGGGCCGGCGATTAGCCAGCCACCTGCACCTGGACGCGGGTCGATCCGGCGCCAAGCGCCGGTACCTGAGCGACCAACTCGAGCCAAGCGCCGGTGTCCAGTCCATCGGAAATCCATTGCGCGAGCACGGGGACAAAGCCCTCATCCACACCCGCAACCATGTTGCCCCCCACCGCAACGCGTCCCGCCAGGTCCATATGAATGAACCACCACGGCATCATCTCTTCCATGAACTCGGGGGAGCAGAACTCCATGATGCGTCCGTCCAGGGCCCAGAGTTCCTCGGCGCTGAAATTCTCCATCATGGCCGGCATGACGACACGGCGCTCCTCGATCAAATGACATTCCAACTCCCGCTGGAATCCACCCAACCGCTCTTGCACTCGGTTGAAGTCGAGAAAACCCGTACCTTCCGACCACGCGACAAGCTGAGCCAGGTGATCTTCGAGTTCGCGATGCGGGGCCTCGGTGGTCGAGGTCGCTCCCGGTGCGCGTTCCTCCAGCGCGGGAAAGAAAAGTTCTTCTTCGAGTTGGGTATGCGCCTTCAGAATTCGCGCAAAGCGGGGAAACGATTCAAAAAAGAGCCTCTCCCCACCTTCGATAATTCTCGCGAGATCTCTAACCAGCGCACCGTGGATGTGGATGAAGTTGTCTTCGACAGCAGCGAATTTCTCAGGGTTGTACACGACTCTTCTCCTATTCCGACCATGACCCAAGTTGAATTTTTCTCTCGAACGTGGCCTCGAACCCGCCTAGAGACGAGACATCAAAGCCTTTTTGTCCCAGTAGGACCGGATGGACTGGATGAACCCGTCTTGATTGACTTCGAAAACTGAAGCTCCCTCAAAGGTCACTTCGGTCGGTTTCGATCGAAGCATCGCGACACCCGTCCAACGGACCGCGACCTCGTTCCCACAAACAAAAATGTCGTCCTCGGTGAGCGCCATTTTCTCGAAAATATTCGACAACGCTCGAAAATAATTCGTGGACTTATCCCGCACCCGCATGGGGGGCGAGCCAACCGGGTCCCAGCTCAAGGCATCGTCGTCGAAAAGCTCGTGGAGACGGTCAACATCCATGGTTCGCAATGATGAGAAGTAAGCGCCTACCACCTCGCGAACCTGCTCCTCACTCACGGTTTTGGGCGGGGCGGATTGGGGAGGGGCAGGCGGCGCTTCTTCCAGGTACTGCTCCTTGAGGATTTCGATTTCCGCGTGATCCACCGGCGGAGCACGATGAGTCGGAACGTAGCGGTCGACGTATTCGCGCAGGGATTCGGGAAGCTCTTCGTAGTTTTTGAAACAGCGAGCCGTGGTCTGCATGAGGCCGTCGCCCAGGCCGGCGAAGGCGGGCAGCGTGCCGTTTCGGTTCATCACCATGATGTCCGGGGAGGTCGACGCGTTGTAGGCTTCGTTGAACCAGACCTTTCCCACCGGGGTATCGACCTGGCCGAAGAGGGTCCAGTAAAAGAACGTCGAGCCTGCGGATTCGTGGGCAAAAACCTTATCGTTCGTCACTCGGGCCAGTCCGTAGTGACCGTTGCCGTGGGGCCCACTGAGACCCTCGGTTTCGATAATGAGGCGACGCCCCCGATGCTCGAAGCGAGCAATGATATACGGATATTCTCGAACGATATGGCGGCCATCGGCATCTTGAAGAATTTCGTGGGTCTCCGGGTCGCGATAGAGAACGATGGTTCGACAGATCGCCTCGGCGGTGTTTTCGTCGTGAGCGATCAGGCGATTGCTCACGAGCGCCTCTACGTCGGCGATGATCTCGCCTCCGGGATGACGGTAAAGCTTGCCCAGGCTATGCCAGTAAAGAGGCGAACCGTTCCCGACGTCAAAGCGGATGAACTCGCGGAAGGCGTCACTGTCGAAGCCGTGGTCGGCATTTTCAGCGGCGCTTTCGCCGCCCAGAGTTACGATGTCCATGATGGGTTCCTTCGGAATGAATGAATGAATGAATGGGAAGTAAGCGAAATCAGTAACTAACAGCCTGGCGCTGGGAGAAGCCTATGGGCGCGAGCTTGACCAGCGCGCGTATCCAGCTTCCATCCAACTCTTCAAAAATTTTCTGATTGAGAGTGAAGACCCTGTTCGATTCGGCAATGATTTGATCTCCCTGGTCGCCGCTGATGGGCAACCCGTCCAGACAACGCCGGTAAATGTTCTTGAACGCCTTCACATCAGAAATATCATCGAAGTGAAAGAAACGGAATCCCTCTTTCCCCTCGGCCTTGAGCGAACGGCGCACGATGCGTTCCACGACTTGACCACCGGAGAGATCGCCCATGTAGCGCGTGTAACTATGCGCCACGAGGAGGCCGGGATCGTTCTCACCCACCCAACGAATTCGGTCGAGATAATTCTGGCGAGCCGGCGTGATGGTCATCCGATTCTTCCACTCGCCGCCCCAGAGCGCATCCAAGTCCTGTTCCAGGGCCCGGCTGCGGGTCAGGGAAGGGAAGTACACGCTCCGAACGAGCGGGTTGAGATTGTGCCGCTCGAGTTCCCTTTCCATCGCGCTGTAGATGACGTAGAGACCGGTCTGCATATTTCGGTAGCTTTCCATGTCCACGGCGCCGCGAAGGATTCCCTTCACAAAACTGGTGGACTCGGTGATGCGATGGGCTTGCGCGGTTTCGGCGCGAATCCGCTTGGAGAAGGTCATGGGCGCCGCTTCCTCGTCCGTCGCTTCCGCCACCGGCGGATCGATCCGTCCCGTGGTTGGTTGCGCCATACGACTCGCGCGTCGTAGTCCTGAGTTGTTTGACAGAGTCGAAGCGAAAGAGGGCAAGCTGCTCATATCAGTCTCCTAGTGGGATTGGCCGGGTCAGCGGTCCGAATATTTGAATTGCGCCGGGGCCTAAAACATTCCGGCATCCTTGGAGTGGGAGTCGGGCAAGTCTCCGGAAATGGATCACCGAGTCGCCAGGTAGTCGAGGGCGTGAAAGATCGGAGCCCGGAGTGGCGGGGGCCCAGCAGCGGCGGGCCCTGAAGCGCTGAACTCGAACCCAGGGAGCCTGGCCGAGAGCGGCGGGAGAGGTCAGCCCGCGGGGAAAGCGGGTGGGGTTCCAACCTGGAGGCGCTGGTCCAGCTCGGCCAGAAGCCGGGCCTCGGCGTTGGGGCCCCGACACTGGCCGAAAACAATATTGTCCGGCCGAACCAGTACCGCGTCGCAATCGTGCGAATCGAACCACAGCGAATAGGCCCCGTCGACATCGCTTTCCGGATTGATAAGCACCCGGGAAATCTCCAAAGCAGCGCAGAGGTCCCCGGCGCGGGCAGGAATTTCACAGGAAGCGTCGCCCCGGGTCATCAGGGTAAAGCCCGGACCCACCGCGTCGTCGAGAAGTTTCGAGCTGCCCCCCGGACCGCGCACCCTCGCTTGAAGACCGAGATGCCCCCCCCGGTGGTCACCCTGGTGGAAGCCCGGTCCGACATTGGGAAAGGCAGGAGACGGCAGGACGCGGCTTTCTCGAGCTAGGAACTCGGCATCCCGGGCCGACGCGGCTTCAGGGTCCCGAACGCAGATAATGCCCCCCATGTTGACCGCGATGCCGATCAGCGCGCGAACGTGCGGCTCGCGCTCGCTCTGGTAGCTGTCGAGAAGTTCCAGCGAAGCCTGGCCCCGAACCGCCAGAACGAGCCGCCAGGCCAGGTTCGCGGCGTCGCGAATCCCAGCGCACATGCCCTGACCCAGAAAAGGCGGGGTTTGGTGCGCGGAATCTCCTGCGAGGAAAACGCGCCGAGTGCCCCAGCGCTTGGCCACCAGCGCGTGAAAGTCATAGACCGCGCTGCGGATGACCTCGACCCGGTCCGGATCGACTTGCTCGGCAATCAGCCCCCGCACGCGCTCGGGACGGAGCATCTCCTCCCGGGTTTCGCCCGGAAGGAGCATGAACTCCCAGCGGATATAGGGCCCGGCGACAGGAACATAGGTGACCGGGCGCGCCGGGTCGCAGTACTGGGTGGGGTACGGGGGTAAGCCCAACTCGGTGGGGGGTGTCTCCACCGTGGCGTCCACCACGAGCCAGGGTTCGTCGAATTCGAGGTCGTCGAGGCCGAGCCCGGCCGCCTTACGGACAAAACTATTCGCCCCATCGCAGCCCACGACAAAATTCGCCCGCACGGTTCGAATTTTTCCAGTCTGCAAATCCCGAGCATCCAACTCGACCCAGTCTTCCCGCTCTTCCATCCGCAGGGCTTCGTGCTCCAGATCCACTTGCAAGGTCTTGTGACCCGAGGCATTTCCTCGCAGGACGCGCTCGAGATCGGGCTGATGGAACATGTAATCCGGCCGCCAACCTTGATGGGTCACGCCTTGATTGTTCATGGGCAGGGAAAAGAGCACGTCTCCGTGACCGTTCACGAAGTCATAGCCGAGAATCGGCGCGGTATGACCGAAGTCGCCGTCGCCCAAGCCCAAGGACTGAAAAACGCGCATGACCTCGTGATCGAAATGCACCGCCCGGGGCAGCGTGTAGATCGCCCTTTCGCACTCGAATACCCGAACGCGGAGTCCTTCGCGCCCGAGAAGGCTCGCCAGAGTCACGCCTACCGGGCCGTATCCCACAATCGCAACGTCGCAGTACTCCGGCTCCACCGCCCCCGCAGCGGATGTCATCCGATACGGACCGTGCTTTCGGGCTCGGCAATGACCGAGTTCTCGATTTCTCCCAACCCCGAGATGGCGATCTTCACCACGTCCCCGGCCACCAGAAATTTCGGCGGCTTCATGACGGCGCCGACACCGCTCGGGGTTCCGGTGGAAATAACGTCGCCCGGTTCCAGGGTAAACGCCGTGGAGAGGTGTTCGATCAGGGTGTGGCAGTCGAAAATCAGGTGCTTGGTATTGCTCGACTGGCGAAGCTCACCGTTTACCCAGGTCCGAAGGTCCAGGCAATGGGGATCCGTGACCTCGTCGGGCGTTACGATGGCGGGACCCAGGGGACAGTGGGTGTCGAAGGATTTCCCCATCGTGAAGGTTGGCACACGGAGCTGCCAATCCCGTACCGAAACATCGTTGCAAATCGTGTAACCGGCGATCACTTCGTGGGCTCGCTCCTTGGGTACGTGGCGGCAGCGCTTGCCGATGACCAACGCCAACTCGCCCTCGTAGTCGAGCGCCCCAGAAGCCCTGGGCAGGTGAAAGGGCGCATGGGGGGGATGCGCGGCCGTGGACTGCTTGTTGAAGATCATGGGGAACTTCGGTGTGTCCATGCCGGCTTCCGCAACGTGGTCGGCGTAGTTGAGGCCCACGGCCAGAATCTTGGGCGGTCGCAAAATCGGCGATTGCAACACCACGTCCGCCAAGGCGAGACGCGAACCCCCGGCGGCCTGGGCTGCACGCGCCGTCGCGAGCGCGGCATCGCCGGCCTCGAGAAAGGCGACCATTTCCCGGGGCAAATCGGGGGCAGCCGATTGCAAGTCGACGACTTCTTCGCCCTCGAGGATTCCGATCCGAGGATTCCCCCCTGCGGTAAAAGTGACCAGCCTCATTTTGGGTGTCCTTCCTTCTAGTGTGGCGGGCGGCAATCTCTGCGGGGCATGCCGTGCCGAGGGAAAGGACTTTCTAGCATTTTCTAGACATTTGTCTAGAATGGTTCCGTCCTCGCTCACCCCGCCCCTCTCCCACACCTCCCCCACCTCCCTTCCCCACACTTCCCCCACACCACCCCAACCCTACCCCCAGGAGTGAATACCTTGGGCCCAACCCGAACAGGCCCGAGATGAGCGACGCCAGCGCGGTTCGCGGGAGCGATGCCGTTCGCCGTGCCCTGATCGAGGCGACGGCCTGCATCCTGGCCGAGTCCGGGCCCGGGGCGGTCTCGGTGCGCGAAGTCGCCCGAACGGCCGGGGTCAACCATGGCCAGATCCATCACTATTTCGGGGGAAGGCGTGGCCTCCTCAAGGCCACCATGCACCATCTGGCTTCCGAACATCTGGCCAACGCAACCGCTGGCTCCAAGGGCAATCCCATTCCCCGGGCTCTCCAATTGGCCGAAGACCGCCACTACTGGCAGGCGGTCTGCCGATGCGTGATGGAAGGCGACCTCGAGCTTGCGGGCCTCGAAGTCACCGAGGGGATCTCCGTCCCCAGGCGAGCCCTCGAGAGCTTGCGAGATCGTCTCAAAATTGCCGAAACCGATCTCGACTTCAAGGCAAGCTTTGCCGCGGTGGCCGCGCTTCAACTCGGTTGGGTCGCGCTTGAAGACTTCATCATGCTGATCGCGGATGTCGATACCTCCGAGCGCGACGCGGTCCGCGATCGCGTGAAGGCCCTGATTGGGAATTGGTTCGGCCCGCTCCCTCCCTCCTAGAGACAAAAAAGGCCGAAGCGTGTGCCTCAGCGAGGGTTGGCGCCCTCCTTCAATAAAATTTTAATTTGAGCAACCTGCAGATGGAGATTCAGCCATGATCAAGATTGCCGACGTCGCATTCGTTCGCTTTTCCGCGCCCGATCTCGATGCGATGGAACACTTCGCCGAGGCTTTCGGTCTGGCGATCAGCGAACGAACCGACCAAACCCTCTATTGCAGAGGCACCGATCCCGAACCCTACATCCACGTCACTCAGCTCGGCGAGCCGGGCTTTTCTGGAATCGCTTTCGACGCGGTGAGCGCCGAAGATTTAAAGGCCGCGTCTCAGCTCGAAGGGGCTTCCAAAGTGGAACCCCTCGAGGGTCCGGGCGGGGGGCAGCGGGTCCGATTTTCCGACCCCGACGGCTTCCCGGTGGAAGTCGTCCACGGTCGTGCGCCGCTTCCTGGTCTCGAAGTGCGCCGGGGCAGCCCCATCAACACCGGGAGCAATCCCGTCCGCTTCGGGACCCTCCAGCGCGTGGAAGCCGGGCCCGCCCAGATCAAACGCCTGGGCCATTGCGTGCTGCGGGTCTCGAATTACAGGGCCAGCGCCGACTGGTACCAGTCGCGTTTTGGTTTTCTCGTCTCGGATTCCGTCTACGTGGGCGACCCAAAAAACGAACTCACCGCCTTCATGCGTTGCGACCGGGGCGACACCTATGTGGATCACCATTCCCTGCTCTGCATCGGGCTCGGCGAAGCCGCGTTCGACCATGCCGCATTCGAGGTGGAAGACTTCGACGCGGTGATGCTGGGCAACGATCACCTCAGTAAAGCGGGTTACGACCATCACACGGGGATCGGTCGCCATATCCTCGGCTCCCAGGTCTACGATTACTGGAAGGATCCCTGGGGCCACGTGGTCGAGCATTTCACCGATGGCGACCTCCTCAATGCCAGCGCGAAAACCGGGAGCTGCGAGCCCGGGGTGGCCGTCGGCACCCAATGGGGAAGCTTCGCGCCCTGATCCAACAAGCGGGCCCGACATCATCGCGATCCAGACCGAGCACCCGACCGCCAAGATCGCGACAGCCCCCCTGGCTCGCTAGGGGGAGTCGGGAAAGCGCGCTCGCTCCAAACGCATGGCAATGCGCGTGCTGGGGTCGAGACCCTGCTCGGCTTCCCGGGCCAGGGCGGCTCGAATTTCTCGGCCCTGGTGGGCGACGGGAATCGGCTCGAAGCCAAGGCTTGCATAGAAGGGTCCGTTGAATGCGAGATGCCGAAAGGTTGTGAGAGTCAGGGAGGCAAAATCCTCTTTCCGCGCCCAGCGCGCGATCTCGAGGACGAGCGCCCGGCCCAGGCCGCGGCGCCCGTGGGCGGGCAACACCGAGAGCTGGTGGAGGTGAGCCCCGGCATCGAGCAGGATCGCGGCCCCAAAGCCCACTGGCATTGCAGGGTCGAGCGCACGCGCGACCCAGAGCCGTTGGGCGAGCCTCGCCTGCTCGAAGAAGGACAGGGGCAACCCCGAATTTTTCCGGAGTTCAAGCGGAATATCCTTGAGGGGGAAGAGATTCTCCGATGCCTCCTCGATGGCCGGGAGAAGCGCGACCTCGTCGGTACGCGCGAGACCGATCGAGTAGCCCTGGGGAATGCTGTAAGACTCCGCCATCAGGCGAGATCGTACGCCTGGCGGAGATCCGATAGCGGGTGGTCCCAGTACTCTTCCCAGTGCACGCCGATCAGGGGCTTTGCCCGCCGGCCTAGCGCCCAGCCTTCCGTAACGGCATCCATCACGATCGGAAGAAGTTCGGGCTTGTAAAGCACCATCTGAAGCGGTCGGGTCGCAATAATCATGGCGGGATACGGTGCGGGAATCTGCGCAACGGTAAAGCTCACCACACGCACTTCTCCCAAAGGCGTGGTGTCGTAGCCCGTCAGCACGTGGAAAAGGTCATGGAGTTGAAAGCCCCGTTCGGCCAGGTAGCCAACCTCGTCACCGCGCGCTCTGTGGGCGTCGATGAATGCGGACTCGCGGAGCAGGTTTACATCGAGATTGTTGTCGCACAGATAACGAGCGAATTCCCGGCCAAGGCTTCCCTCGGCGAGAGACGAGAGATAGTCCGTGTCGGGAACTGGGCTCAGATAACGCTCTTTCAGCATTTCTTCGGCCACAGGGCTGCTGCGCGCCA
>DUCH01000425.1 GCA_012959865.1 Myxococcales bacterium
AACTCAAGCTCCTGAGTGCGACGAAGGCTGAAGGCAGCTTCGCTTTCCACTCCGCCTTCTACGAGTCTCACGTCCGGTAGAAAGCTCCCGCCGCTTGGTCCCCAGCGGGAATTGACATAACACCAGCCACTGCCACAACCAGTCTCGGGACGCGGTAGAGTCGCGCGCCGGTTAGAACTGGTCGGCGGTCATTCGGGGTCGCAAAAGTCTCGGGGAGACACTCAAAACTGCGCGCCGGCCCCGAGATCCGGAGCCGACGTGGTACTGCCTGCGGAGAACCGGAAATGAGCCGATTCATCGCGATGGAGGCGCTTCAGTTTCCATAATATCCCCCCAGGCCGATATTCGCGATTTCGTCGTTGACCGATATGTATTCAATGAGGGTCTCCGCGAGCTTTTCGTCCTGGCGTGCAAGGGCATCCCTGTAGGCACGGCGCAGGATTTCCTGCCCTTCGCCCGAGCCGGAGAGCGCGAGGCCTATGGCCGCGACCGTGGCGAGTTGGTCGGGACAGCTGTACTCGCCAGTCCCGTCCTGGCCCGCGCCGACGATGCCGCTGATGTTGGTGCTCTCGGGGCCACAGGCCTGGGGCACGTCTGCCCAGAAGGAAGGCGATGAGGCCTCGGCGAGGAATTTCAGGGCATCGAGGTCGCCCGTCTGATTCACGAGATACCCCAACGCCATCATCGCCGCGGTGAGCAACCGCGGGCCGCCAGTCCTCGGGATCTCACCGGCCCTAAGCTGGATGAAATTGAGTAGCTCGGGAGTCACTCTCGAGTCACCGATCATCCCCAGCACAGCGGCGATATTCCCCCAGGAGTGTTGTTCACTCGGATTTCGAAGCATATCGAGAAGTTCTGGGATCTCCCTCGAGCCTTCGAAGCGCCTGGCAAAGCCCATGGGAGTCCCATGCGGGTATGCCCTCCGGACGAACTGGATGAGGCCGATATTCGGGTCGAGTTCGTGGGGAAGATCGCCATCGACCAGGCGGTCCCCCGGGTCTCCGATCCAGGCGCCCCCCGCGGCAGCGCCGGAGGCGGCTCCGGCGGGATTGGTGAATGGATTGTTCTCGGCCTTGCTGACCACCGCGTAGCACTCGTTGGCGTTGACCTCCTTTCGATTCGGTGAAATGTATTCGTTCATCAAGAGCGTCGGCCCGTTTCGGTGGGGTAAGCCCACTGTATGGCCGAATTCATGAGCCCAGAGGATTCCTTCCTGGTCGTTCGTGAAACGGACGATCGCGAACGAATTCCCCGGGGTCGGCGCGCATCCAACGATATTCGGCTTGATCTTGCCGCAATAATTGATGCTATTGACCACCTTCGCGTAGCCGGGTGTTCCGATCACCGCGTTGAAGTCGGCCTCTGAATTGATGTCGGATACGCCAGCATAGGCCCCCACCGCACCATCACGAACGTAGAAAGCCGGCTGGATTTTGATGCCCTTTATGGTGCCGAAGTCGCTCGCACAGGCGAAATCCGTAGCGGTGTCGGCGGTGCGTATCAGGGTACCAAAGTTATTCAGGATGGATGTTGCGTCGGCGTTGGTAAGAGGCACAGTCGGGTGCCGGCGTACGCTGATCTTGGTCGAGCAGGCCCCGGTGGTGAGAAGTACCAGGGCGAGAAGAGGGATCGCCCAGAAAAAGCGCTTTCCAGAATTCTGCCCCGTGCTGGTGGCTGCTTTGTTGTTTGCGTTTGTGATTACTGCATCGGTGTGACGAGTCATGTTCGAATCGCTCCATTCATTGCTCGGTAGGGTTGGGTTGAGAATTTCCTTGTGGCGGACGATTTTTCAAGCGTTTGTGAGTTCTTCGTGCCACGCCTTCTCAGTCGTTCGCTGCACGCCTGCCGGATGTGAAATGCTTCACACGTCCTCACCCTTGTTCTCCCGCGGCGGATCGCCGCCGGACGCCGGCCCGCTCTCAAGAGCCCCTGTGTTCCCTCCTATAGCCTGTACCCTGCATGTCCAAGGGGCTTTAGAATGGGCTCCTGGGCCTTGCGAAATTGCGGCGCGGAAGAGTTCACGCACAACCCTGAAGCATCCCGGAACCAGGGTTCGCATCGATCCTGAAATTCGTACCGGCCCCGTCTGGGGCCCCAAGCTCTTCGGACGAGCAAAACCCTGTGTATAGCCAGCCAGAGGGACCCGCTCTGAGATAGGGGGGTGGGGGCTCGGAAAAGCGCTAGAGGGAAATTGGGAAGTCCTGCCACCAAAGGCCTCAACCGAAAAACCCGGTGCCGTCTACTGCCGTCTGCCGTCACCGATGCCGCTCTGTGCCGCTCCATGCAGTCCCCTGCAGTGCGCTGAGCGTAAGTAGGCGTTACTTCTTGCCCTTGGATCGTCTTCCCAAGCTGAGGGTCGCCGGTTATGGGCCAGCTTTGCTGGCCTTTCATCGCGCAGTGCGGCCTGGCCG
>DUCH01000426.1:0-13703 GCA_012959865.1 Myxococcales bacterium
GGGCGATCGACTGGTCGGGATTTTGCCGCCGCTTGGAGGAGACGAGGCGCCCGCCGAGGATTGGCTGGACTGCGACCGTTTGCTCGCACGACTCGGCACTGACCCCGACGCGGGTTCCAGTTCCGCAATCTCACATGCGTCAAAATAATGCCCCAAGTGCGTCATTTTTCTCTCGTTGCGTCATTTATATCCGACCTGAGAAGGTCAAAATGCATCATTTTAAAATTCCCGATCCAGCCATTTGAGTGCCTGGGGATGTGCTGACTCCTAAATATCTGTTATCCAACAGCTTTAATGGACTTTGATCTCGAGGGCTCCGTTGCGATCATCGAACGTGCTGAGCACTGTTTTTAGTTGCGTCATACGACGTGCAAATATGCGTTATTTTTGGTCAATTCGCGTCATAGCGATCGCACCATTTTCCGATGCGAGTAGAGGCCCATCGCTTGGAGGTGGTTTGGGCGGTGGCTGGGGAGTGGGAGAGTGGCTTGGAGAGTGAGTGGAGAGTGGCTTGGGGAGTGATTTGAGGAGTGAAATCTCTCCCGAGACCTGTGGGCCGCAGGGGCGATAGCGAACTATCGTGCGCCCCGCGGCGGGTCGGGGGGACCGGCAGCCCGCCCAAGACCAGGAGACCACCGGCGTGACCTCTTTTGACGAAGAACTCCAAGTACTCGATCACAAACTCAAGCAGTTAAGGATCGACTACGAGCATTATTTCCTCGGCCGACACCCGCGCGAGCCCTCCAACTTGCGTGCAGAGGTTCAGAAACAGTTTATTCGGCACAGCAGTTCGCCGATTCGAAACACAGCGTCACGCTTTCGCTTCAACTCGCTGAATTCGCGTTTCCAAGCGCTGAAGCGCCAGTGGGATTTGACTTTGCGCCAAATCGAGGCGGGGACTTACAAGCGCCATGTCTTCAAAGCCAATCTTCGCGGCCCAGCGGTTTCGACGGCCGCCAAGAGCGAGGTCGAAGCGCCGCCGGAGAAACTGGCGACCCTCTTCGAGTCGTACAAGGAAGCCGCGCGGGCTTGCGGCCAAAACGTCGAGAGCCTGACACCCGACAAGCTTCAAGCCGCCATACGGCGCCAAGAGGCGGCGCTCAAAGACCGTCTCGGTTGCGAGAACGTTGACTTCCGGGTCGTGGTGACCGACGGAAAGGTCAAATTAAAGGCCTCGGCACGCCGCGACTAGCGTCGCGAGCGCGAGGACCCCGCCCGGGAGAGTTTTCTAACTTCGCCCCCCGGCCCAGCGACGGTTAACCGTGATGCCGGCCGTGAACCTCGATCATCGCGCTCGCCCGAACCACGGTGGCCTCAAGTTGTGCCCGGGTCTCTTCGGTCTCGATCTGCTCCAACATTCGCTCGAGTTCACCTTCGGCTTCGGCCCGGGTGTGCTGGGCGTGTTCGAGGTCGATTTCGTGGGCCTTGAAGCACTCGTCCACCAAGACCACGACCTGGCTCCCGGTCACTTCGGCAAAGCCATCGCTGATCGCCGCCCACTCGGTGCTGCCATCGGGAAGTTTGATCTCCACAGGGCCGGGCTTGAGCGCGGTCAGAAATTTTTCGTGGCTCTCCAGCACGCCGAACTCGCCTTCGGCGCCGGGCAGAACCACTTGCTCCACCACTTCGGAAAAAGACTCCCCTTGCGGTGTGACAACGATCAGATCGAACGGCATCTTTGAAACTCCCGTATCCCATAGCACGCCGGGCGTAGCTGCAATCCGGCGCCTTCATTTCCCCTAGTTTCGCGCCTAGTCGGTCAGGGTCTTCGCCTTTTCGCGGGCATCCTCGATGGTGCCCACCATGTAGAAGGCCTGCTCGGGCAGGTCGTCGTGCTTGCCATCCAGAATTTCGCGGAATCCCCGCACCGTATCCTCGAGGCGCACGTAGGTTCCCGGCGTTCCGGTGAACTGCTCGGCCACCGAGAAAGGCTGGGAAAGGAATTTCTGGATCTTTCGTGCCCGGGCCACTGTGATCTTGTCGTCTTCCGAGAGCTCGTCCATCCCGAGAATCGCGATGATGTCCTGAAGATCCTTGTATTTCTGAAGGGTCTGCTGGACGGATCGGGCCACCTCATAGTGGTCCTCTCCCACGACCTGGGGATCCAGAATCCGGGAGTTCGAGTCGAGGGGATCCACCGCCGGGTAGATCCCGATCTCGGTGAGCGCACGGCTGAGCACAACCTGCGCATCAAGATGCGTAAACGCCGTCGCGGGAGCGGGGTCAGTCAGATCGTCCGCAGGAACGTAAATCGCCTGAACCGAGGTGATCGATCCCTTCTTGGTCGAAGTGATTCGTTCCTGGAGTTCGCCCATATCCGTGGCCAGGGTAGGCTGGTAACCCACCGCCGAAGGAATGCGGCCGAGCAGCGCCGAAACCTCGGAGCCAGCCTGGGTAAACCGAAAGATGTTGTCGATAAAGAGAAGGACGTCCTTGCCCTCTTCGTCGCGGAAATACTCCGCTGCGGTCAGCGCCGAGAGTCCCACGCGGGCGCGCGCGCCCGGGGGCTCGTTCATCTGGCCGTAGACAAGAGCCGTTTTATCGAGCACCGTCGAGCCGTCGGCGAGCACCGCCTCGGCCATTTCATTCCAAAGGTCGTTGCCTTCGCGGGTCCGCTCCCCAACACCGCCGAAGACCGAGTAGCCCGAGTGCTCCTTGGCGATATTGTTGATGAGTTCCATGATGACCACGGTCTTGCCCACGCCGGCGCCGCCGAAGAGGCCGACTTTTCCGCCCTTGGGATAGGGAGCGATCAGATCCACGACCTTGATGCCGGTCTCAAGAATTTCCACCGTCGTGGATTGGTCGACAAATTCGGGCGCCGGGCGGTGGATGGGGTACCTCATCTTGGCGCTGATCTCGCCGCGCTCGTCCACGGGCTCGCCGATCACGTTCATGATCCGGCCCAGCGTTTCAGGACCGACAGGAATCGAGATGGGCTCGCCCGTGCTGCGCACATCCTGGCCGCGCCTGAGGCCATCGGTGGTATCCATAGCGATGCAGCGCACCGTGTTTTCGCCCAGATGCAGGGCCACCTCAACCACGAGATTGTCTTCCCGATCGTCGATCCCGGGGTTGCTCGTGCGAAGTGCCGTCATGATCTCCGGGATTTCTCCGGGGGGGAACTCGACGTCCACGACGGGACCCATCACCTGTATGATTTTTCCGCTCTGCATTTCTTCTCCCCTTGGTTCGCCTCTGACCCAATGGGTCGGGCGGGCGATTAATTCCCCGCGCGAGCTCTCGCCCGTCGGCATTTACTCGAGGGCCTGGGCTCCCGTAATGATTTCAACCAGCTCGCTGGTAATCGCGGCCTGCCGGGCGCGGTTGTACTCGAGAGTCAGCTTCTCGATCAGCTCCTGGGTGTTCTTGGTGGCATTATCCATGGCGGTCATGCGCGCTGCGTGCTCGCCCGCCTGGTTTTCCAACAGGGCACGAAAGAGTTCGACTTCCACGGCTTTGGGTACCAAGCTGGCGAGTAGCCGCTCGGCGTTGGGCTCCACTTCATAGGGCGCCCGTTCCTCGGCGGCGTCGCCATTGTCGGTCTCTTCCTCGGGCGGAACGAAGGGCAGAAGCGGAACCACCTTGACGGGCTGGCTCATCACCGAAGCGAACTCGTTATGGACGACGACGACCTCGTCGATCTCCCCGGCCTCGAAGCGCGCGATCAGACCGCCGGCGACCTGCTTGGCTTCGAGGTAGTTCACGTTGGGACCCACGGGCCGGGAACTGGAAACCTCGACGCCCCTGGGACCCTTGAAATAGTCCGACGCCTTCTTGCCCACGATGGTCACCGATACTTCCAGGGAATCCGACCGCTTGGCGGCCACCAGGCCTTCTGTCGCCTTGATGACCTGGGCGTTGTAGGCGCCCGCCAGTCCGCGGTCCGAAGTGATGACCACGATCTCCACCCGGCTCTTCTTCTCGCGCTGTTCGAACAGCGGATGATTCGCCTCGGCGCTCCCCACCTCTTCGAGGGTATCCCGCATGCGCTGGGCGTAGGGTCGCGCTGCCTCGATGGCTTCCTGGGCGCGGCGCAGTTTCGCCGCCGACACCATCTTCATGGCGCTGGTGATTTTTTGGGTCGACTGGATACTGGTGATCCGTCGCTTGATGTCGCTTAGGGTGGCCAAGGGTCAGGCTGCCTCTACCGAACTTCCGCCCTTACTGGACGGCTGAAAGATCTTGGCGAACTCGTCCAGAGCAGCGACGAGTTTCTCCTCGACTTCGTCTTCGAATTTCCCGCTCGAGGCAATCGCTTCGAGAACCTCGGAGCGGCTCGATCGCATCCACTCGAGCATCTCGGTCTCGTAACGGCCCACATCGGCCAACGAATACGCGCGAATCCAGGAGTCGCGCCCCGACTCAGGGGTCGACGCGTAGATGGCGACCACCTGCTCCTCCATGGCCAGGGGCGAGTACTGAGGCTGCTTCAGCATCTCGGTCTGACGCTCGCCGTTGGCGAGCTGCTCCTGGGTCGCCTTGTCGAGATCACTCCCGAACTGGGAGAACGCCGCCATCTCGCGATACTGGGCCAGATTGAGCTTGAGCTGTCCCGCCACCGCTTTGGTCGCTTTGGTCTGGGCCGAGCCCCCCACCCGAGAAACCGAAAGGCCGACGTTGATCGCGGGCCGCAGACCCGAATTGAACAGGTCGGTCTCCAAGAAAATCTGACCGTCGGTAATAGAGATCACATTGGTGGGGATATACGCCGACACATCCCCCGCCTGGGTTTCAATGATCGGCAAGGCTGTCAGGCTGCCTCCCCCCAGTTCGTCCGAAAGCTGGCAGGCGCGTTCGAGCAGCCGAGAGTGGAGGTAGAAGACGTCGCCAGGATAGGCTTCGCGCCCGGGCGGCCGGCGCAGTAGCAAGGAAAGCTGGCGGTAGGCCACGGCCTGCTTGGAGAGATCGTCGAAGACGATCAAGGCGTGGCGGCCGGAGTGGAGAAAATGCTCGGCGATGGAACAGCCCGTGTAGGGCGAGATGAACTGGAGAGGTGCCGGATCCGAGGCAGTCGCCGCGACCACCACGGTGTATTCCATCGCACCGTGCTGGGTCAGCTTGTCGACCACCTGGGCCACCGTCGACTGTTTTTGGCCAACGGCCACGTAGATGCAGAAGACATCGGTGTCCTTTTGGTTGATGATGGTGTCGATAGCGATCGCCGTCTTGCCCGTCTGCCGATCGCCAATGATCAGCTCGCGCTGACCCCGACCGATGGGCACCATGGCGTCGATCGCCTTGATCCCCGTGGCCAGGGAACGGCTAACGGACTTGCGTGTCACAATGCCCGGGGCCTTGATTTCAACCAACCGGGTTTCGCTGTTGTTGATGGGACCCTTTCCGTCGATGGCATTGCCCAGGCCGTCCACCACCCGTCCGAGCATTTCGTCGCCGACGGGCACTTCGATAATGCGACCGGTTCGGCGAACCAGGCCGCCTTCCTTGATGCCGTGGGACTCGCCCATCACCGCCACACCGACGTTGTCTTCTTCGAGATTGAGCACCATGCCCCGTGGCCCACCCTCAAATTCGACGAGTTCGCCCGCCAGGGCGTTGGCCAGGCCGTATACCCGGGCGATGCCGTCACCGGCGCTCAGGACGGTGCCGGTCTCGGCCACGTCGATCTCGCGATCGTATTCCTTGATTTCGCGCTTCAGGATGTCGGTAATTTCTGCGGCTTTGATATCCATGCTCAGGATCCCTTCATGAGATTGGCGCGCAGCTGACCCAGCTGCGTGCGAAGACTTCCGTCGATCACCAGATCACCCACCTTCGCGATGGCGCCTCCGATCAAAGTCGGGTCAAGTTCAACATCGAGCCGAACGCGCCGGCCCGTACGTTCGGAAAGAGCGCGCTGCAGTCTCTGCTCCCGCTCGACATCGAGGGGGCTGGCCGTCCGGACTTGTGCCGTGAGGAGACCTTCGTCTTCATCGGCGAGGCGATTGAACTCGTCGGCAATCTCCGGAAAGTCGATCAGCCGGCGCCGGTCGATGAGGTAGGCGGTAAAATTTTTGAGCAGGGGCGACAGTTCGCCCCGATCGGCGACCTCACGAAGGACCTTCTTGCGTTCATCCGCGGGATGAAGCGGAGTCAGCAGGACTTCGCGAAATTCCGAATGCTCCGTCAGGAGAGCCGCCAAAGTGTCCACTTCGCCTCGTAGAGCCGAAAGGCTCTGCGCCTCTTTGCCCAGTGCAAAAAGTGCCTTCGCGTATCGGATTGCTGCTTTTGAGGACATGCTTGATCTCGTGGTGTTCGGGTTTGACTCGCTCGTCCAGGGCTGACATCACCCGTGGCTCCCGGTGACATTGGCTCCCGGTGACGTTGTTCGGCGGCTATGCGCCGCGTACCTGGTTTTCGGATCTTGGTTCGACCCGGGTAATGAATTCATCGAGGAGTCGCTGGCGGTCCGCATCCCCAACCTGTTCTTTCAGGATTTCTCCTGCCAACTCGATGGCGAGCCCTGCGGCCTCCGCACGCAGCTCGCGGCGGGCGCGCAGCAGTTCCTGGCTCGTGGCCTCCAGGGCATCGGACTTGATTCGAGCCGCTGCCTCCTGAGCCTTCGCGAGGATGCGCTCGCTTTCTTCTTCCGCCCGCTGCTTGGAAATTTCCTGAATCTCATCGAGCTGGGTTTGAAGATCGCGAAGCCGCCCTTGGATTTCCGCCTGACGGTCCTCGGCGGCACCAAGCAACTGGGCCGCCTGGTCGAGATCGTTCTTGATCTGCTCGCGCCTGCCTTCGAAATAAGCCACCACGGGCTTTCGCGCGACGAAAAAGACCACGGCGATCAGCAGCGTAAAATTTCCGACCTGATAAATCAGGTCCATCAGCGGGTCGCCGGCTTCGCCTCCCCCGGAGGCCATTGCAGCTCGGGGGATTAACGCGAACACCGGCACGAACCCAGCGAACATCGCCTTGGGACTTCGCATCAGAGCTTCCTTCCGATCACGCGCTCGGCCACTGCCCGCGCGATGTCCTGGCTGGCCGCCTGCAGGGATTGGCGTGCGTCCGCGAGGGCAGCTTCGAGTCCGGAGCGGGCGTGTTCCACTTGGATTTCGGCTTGACCGCGAGCCTCTTCGGCCATCCCCAACTGCTCTTCCCGCGCATGCCCCAGCTTGTTTTTTCGACTCGTTTCGGCCTCGGCTCGGGCCTCGCGAATCGACGCCTCGTAGCGTTGAAGTAGGGCATCGCTTTCGGCGTCGACTTCTTCGGCGCGTTGCCGGGCGCCTTCAACGCGAAGGGCTCGATCGTCGAGCGCCTGAAAAACGGGTTTGAAAATCAGTGCGTTTGTGGCGACCACCAGCCCGACGAAGAGAATGATGAGTCCGATCAGCGTGGGCACATCGGGCACTAGAACCAACTTGGCGGATGCCTGTGCGGGTGTTGCCGTTGCGAGCAGGAATGCAAGAGTGAGCGACCCGCGCCGGGTGGCGATGGCGCTTGAGAAAGTCGATCCGTTTTTCACGGACCGACGCGATTGCCCACTCCGGTGCTCTTGCATTTTCTTCTCCCGCTTCCGGCCTGTTTCACCCCGACCCATGGGCTCGACTTGTTTTTTTGGGGCTTCGTCTGTTCGAAATTATTGGTTCGGTTTGCGGGGCACCGACTGCCCTTTGCCGGGCATTCGGCCTACCGCGGACTCTACTGCTGGGCTCCGCGGGTTCGGCGCATCCCGCCGGTCCACGCGTTAAGCGAGCCCGCCGAACCGGCCCGCACTCTCCCCATACTTGCCCCATGCCGAACGGCTCTCGGTGCCATTGGCGTCCGGCGAGCGGTGTCATGGGGGAGCGCGATTCGCATAAACGGGCCGATTCGCGGCGACCGGGATTCTTGCATATGTGCGCGCAGATTCAAGGCGATCAGAATCTGCTTTTCGCTACCCCGCTCAGCGGGCCGATCCGGCAGGGCCCCTGGATATGGGCGCCCTCCGCGACGCGAACGCTCGGACTGCTCAAGGTGCCACGAAGCGTTGCACCCTCGGCCAGGGAAGCGCGTTCAAGCGCGGTGATCTCGCCCTCCACTTGGCCCGCCAGCTCGAGAATTCCCACCTCCACCGCGCCGCGAATCTTGGCGTCGGGGCCGACCACCAAACGGCCCGCCCCCCGGACAGGGCCCACCACTTCGCCATGGATCTCCGCCCCCGATCCGATAAAAACCGAGCCCAAGAAACGGCATTCACGAGGGACGAGCGATGGGGAAGAAGAGGCCGGGGTGGAGGTGGAGGTGGAGGGAGAAGAGGGGGAGGAAGAAGAGGGCCGAGGGGATGGGGCACGCATCGGAGTCGAACTCGGGTCCAACGCCGAGTGGAGCGAGCGGGTTTCGGGGGGAGGTTCGGCCATCAGGCGCCATCCATTAGAAGGGAAAAGATTCGCTGAAAATCCTCCGAGTCAAAATAGTCGATCTCGATTCGGCCCTTCTTCCCCCCTCCTTGCAGCCGCACCCGCGCCTGGAAGCGGTTCTGCAATGCCTCGAGGCTCCGCGTGATATTGGGATCGAGAGGCTGCCCTTGCGTGTCGCCTCCCGCGCCCTTGGGGTCCTCGACTCTCCGGGCGAGTTTCTCCGCCGCGCGCACCGAGAGCCCTTCCTTGATGATGCGATCGCGCAAACGATCTCGGCCCGCGTCTTCGGCGATCTGCAGGAGCGCCTTGGCGTGCCCCATTCGCAGGCGCCCCTGTTCGAGATCCTCCTGAATATCCCGTGACAGTTCGAGCAGGCGGAGGTGGTTGGCCACCGAGGAGCGATCCTGGGAGACCTTCTTTCCGATTTCTTCTTGCGTGGCCCCCGCGGCGGCAAGGGCACGATAGGCGTAGGCGAGTTCGAGGGGGTTTAGATCGTTTCGCTGGACGTTCTCAACGATGGCCACCTCCAGCCTTTCTTGCGCGGCGAGATCGGCGATCACTGCCGGGATCGAAGTCAGGCCGGCCGCGCGGCTCGCCCGCCATCGTCTTTCGCCCACGATGAGCTCGTAGCGATCGGCAACCTTGCGAACGACCACCGGCTGCAAGACTCCGTGCTGAAGGATCGAAGCCGCTAGCCGCTCGAGTTCGCTCGGATCGAAACGTCGCCGAGGTTGATCGGGATTCGGGTCGATTTGATTGACCGGCAGTCCGGCCGAAAACCCTGAATTCAAGGGCTCTGAGGGCTCTTCCTCGTAGACACTATTGTGTGTAGGATGAGTCCGCGGGGGCAGCGGAGAGTCGGGCGAGGCAGGAACGGCAGTGGGCGTGGTTCCGCGTTCGCTCGAGATCAACGCGCCCAGTCCTCGCCCCAATGCCCTACGCCGTTCGCTCATCGTTACCTCCGGACCGAAGAGATTCCCCAGACGTGGCGGACGCCGCCGGCGCTGTTTGGGAACTCGTTGAGACTCCTTGGGACTCAGCGTGCGCCGTCAGCAACTCTTCAGTGAGTTGCAAGTACGCCACCGCGCCGCGGGAGTGAATATCGTAGAGAAGAATCGGGAGCCCGTGACTGGGGGCCTCGCTCAGCCTTACGTTGCGCGGAATTCGAGTCTGGAAAACACGCTCTCCAAAATGCTCGCGCACCTCGGCCTCGACTTGGCGGCTGAGATTGTTGCGCAGGTCGACCATCGTGAGCACGATGCCTTCGAGAGCCAGCTCGGGATTCAGGCTGCCCCGAACGAGTTCCGTTGTTTCCAGGAGCCGGGCGAGACCTTCGAGCGCGTAGTACTCACATTGTAGGGGGACGAGAATCGAATCGGCTGCCGTGAGGGCGTTGATCGTCAAAATGCCCAAGGAGGGAGCGCAGTCGATGAGAATGTATTCGTAGCGATCGACCACACTGGCGAGGGCCAACTCGAGCTTTCGCTCGCGTTCTTCGGAGTTGACCAACTCGATTTCCGCGCCGACGAGGTCGGGGCCCGCCGGCACCAAACTCAAGTACTCGAGATCGGTCCCCAAGACGACTTCGGCCAGCGTACACTCACCCAACAAAGCGCTATAAACATGGTGTGGTGTTTTAACCTCACCCAACGCGCTACTGGCGTTTCCCTGGGGATCCAGGTCGATGAGGAGGGTTCGCCGCTCAGAAGCGGCCAGGCACGCAGCAACGTTGACCGCGGTGGTTGTCTTCCCCACCCCGCCCTTCTGGTTCGCGACAGCTATGATCCGCGCGGCCGACATTGATTCTCACACCCCCATGGGTCCGATGTAGCACAGAGTCGGTCCTCTACGTCGTCCCAGGACTCTAACCATCCTTAACCAACCTTTCAGGGCGCGGCGCGGCGGCACCACCACAACGACCGACCCGATGGGCTGCCGGGCACCGAGTACTCGATCCCCCCGTACTCCGCTGCCTGCGGATGAGACCCGGGTTCGGGGGGTCTTGGGCCGCCCGGAATCACCAAGAACCCTCCTGGTTGTACCCAATCCATCGCCCAGGCGAGAACTCGGGGGGGCGGAGCCACCGCTTGAGCGATCACCCATCGAGCGGGGCTCGGCGCGAGTCGCTCCATTCGGCCCCATTTCGGCTCGATATTGCCGATGCTCAATTCGCGGCGAACCGCCCGCTGAAAATGATGCCGCTTCTCTCTGCTCTCGACGAGGACGGCCGAGAGCCCCGGATGCGCTATCGCGATGGGAATTCCGGGGAAGCCCGCCCCAGACCCGAGGTCGACGAAGTCCCCGACCCGGAACGCCCCGATCTGCCCTTCAATTGCTTGGTGCAGCGCAAGCGCTCCCACCACAAGGTGTTTCACCGCGCCGAGAATATCGCGGTATCCGGTCAGGTTAGTGGCTCGCCCCCAGTCGATAAGCATACCGGCGAGATCCAAAAGGCGGACTCGATCCCGGGCGTCGATCTCCAGCCCCAGGGCCGCAAGCGAAGCGTCCAGAGCCTCCGAGGCCTCGCCGGGAAGCTGATCGCTCGTGTCATTCCGGTCGTCGGGGGGGGGAGTCGGAATCGGAACGTTCCACGTGGAACACATCGAATCGCCCCGGCGACCGTTCCACGTGGAACGTTCTGCGGGCCGATTCGAAGTGCTGGGTTTGAAAGTGGCTTAGGACTGGGCGGACTGAGCGTTTTCGTACTCGGAGGCGCCTTCGGGAACCACCAGAACCTGGCGATAGCGACCCTCTCCCATGCTCATGGTGGCAATTTTCTCGGTGTCGCGCAGAGCTACGTGAACGATACGGCGGTCTCGGGGATTCATCGGATCGAGAGCGACGGTCCGTCCCGAATCACTAGCTCGATCAGCGGCCTTCCCCGCCAATGTCGCAAGGGACGTCTCCCGCTCATCACTGTTTCCATCGACGTCGATGACGACTCGCCCCGCGTCCTGGGAAATTTGTTTGGCGGCCTGGTTGGCCAGGAGTTGCAGGGCTTCCGCCGTGCGAACCCCACCCGACCCCAGCACCGAAGAGGCCTCGCCTCGAATTTGGACGACGATCAGGCCCGAATCGTCCTCAGTGCTCTCGCTCAGCTCAAAGTCACCTAGGCTCATCCTCTCGAGAGCCCCAAGAACGAAAGTTCCGACCGCGGTCAATTCACCCACTCGCGTAGCCGTTGACTCGACGGCTTCTGCGGGCGGGGCGGGAGAGGCGAGAGGAGCGGGAACAGCGGGTTCGCGACTCGCCGTATCCCTCGGGCGATCGTCGGCGCTTTCGGTTCGTCGACCGCGATCACGGCCACCCGAACGATCGCGGTTACGTCCACCGCGATCACCTCCACGATCATTACCACGGTCACCGCCACGATCATTACCACGGCCGCCGCCACGACCGCCGCCGCGCTCACCGCGCCTTCCTCCGTCATCACCGGGCTTGCTTCCGGGCACTACCGAACTGGGAAAAGCGACAAGTGCGACCCGGCCGTTCAGGCCGTACACCTCGCCCTCCTTCGGAACGGAGACCTTCAACTCGCTGACCTCTACGCCGTAAAAACGCGCAGCAGCGGCCTTGGCTTCTTCGGCGCTCTCGCCCACAAACTCGTTCGCTTCGCTCTTCTTATCGTACATGGAAAACCTCTTTGCTTCGTCGGTTGGGGGATTGGGGAAAATTTGGGGAGTTTCCGAGTTGTCGAAATTTAAACAAAACGCGCTGCCCCATCAGGAACTAGCCGGCCTCGACGGCCGCAGCCTGCATGCGCTGGCGAACCAGTAGCTGGTGCCCGATGCCGAGCATGTTGCTTACCAGCCAGTACAGCACGAGTCCAGAAGGAAATGTATACGAAATAAAAAGCATCATACCGGGCATCATGATCAGCATCATCCGCGCCTGAGCGGGGTCCATGCCGGTTTGGGGCATCATCTTCTGTTGACCAAACATCGATGCGGCCATCAGAATGGGCAAAATTCGAACCGGCAAATCCATGCCTGGGAGTGTGAAGAGAGTCGCCGGCGCCGAAAGATCGTTAATCCAGAGCATGAAGGGCGCATGGCGCAAATCGATCGAACTTTGCAAGGCATAGAAAAGACCAATAAACACAGGTAGTTGAAGGACCATAGGCAAACAACCACCGAGGGGATTTACACCCGTTTCTCGATAGAGTTTGAACGTTTCTTCCGACTGCTTTTGCTTGTCGTCTTTGAATTTCTCTTGGAGCACCTTGATTCGCGGCATCAACTCGCGCATTCGCTCGGATGACTTCATTTGGCGCGCCATGATGGGCCATGTTGCCAACCGCACCAGGATGGTCAAAACAATTATGGCCAGCCCATAATTGGGCACGACTCCATAAACCATCTTGAGCGCCCAACCGAAGAACGCCGTCAACGGGGCTACCCACGACCAACCCTGGCTGATCGTAAGCCCGAGGTCGTACCCGGCCTCCTTCAGTAGGGCCGGTTCTTTAGGGCCGAAGAAAATCGTATAGGAATGGGATTCACTTTCTCCCGGCGCAAGGCGAGGCAAGCGACTCGTCAACTGCGTCGCCGCCCACTTCCCCTTTTCGATGGGAAGAAATTCGACCGCCGTCGCCTCCGGATCTTCTGGGATCACTACGCCGGCGAAGTAACGCAGATCCATTCCCCCCCACTGCACTCCGGAACTCGCCGAGTAGGGACCGTCATCGCCACCGAAGAGCCCGCCCAAAAAACCTCCGCTCCCTACGGACGCCAACAATTCCCGTTCGACTTCGTCGTTAGCGAGAG
This sequence comes from Myxococcales bacterium, assembly GCA_012959865.1. GTDB lineage: Bacteria > Myxococcota_A > UBA9160 > UBA9160 > UBA4427 > JAZXM01. Next base: position 13,106 of record DUCH01000426.1, read on the forward strand.
CCACCAAAGACACTTCCTTGTAGTCCGGTCGCTCGTTGGCTGCCGCGGGAATCAAGAGCGCGATATCGGGCTCGATGCTCGAATGGCTCGCGTTGCGAATTTCAATCGTCAGACCCATCGTGTACGAATCGCTCGGGCGGCGATACGTCTTGCGAATCTCGATTCCGCCCCGGCGAAGTAAAAACACGACCTCGTTCGCGTCGGCGTCTTCGACCTCATAGACCGCTTCCTCCAGGTCGCCCAGGCCGAGGCTCTCAAACGGGGTCGACAACGCGCCCCCGGCTCCTTTTGGAAGGTCGATCAACTCGACATGGAGTTCATCGCGCGGCGTCTCGTAGTAGTTCTTAATCCGCCACCCGGTGAGAACCCCACCGCGACTGCTCAACTCCACGCGCGCGAACTCGGACTCGAGCAAACCGCTCCACACATCGACAACCGGAGAATCCTCCGCTCCGAATAGACTCCCCCGGGCCTCTGACTCCTCGATCGCCTCGGGCGATCTATCCTTGCGAACGCGTTCGCTAATAGGGTTCGCGCGCTCCGTATCGAAGGAATACGTCTCTGAGCCTTCGGTTTCCTCCGCCGTGGCAACTTCGGC
>DUCH01000426.1:13713-14318 GCA_012959865.1 Myxococcales bacterium
ACGCTCCGCGGCCGCTCGGCGTTCCGGACCCCGGATTTCCTCCTGCCAAGCCAACCAGCCAGAGAAAACCGCCATCGACAGGGCGAACGCGAGAAGAAGGTTTCGGTCCAACGTTCAGCCTCGAGAAACCGGGTCGTAGCCACCCGCATTAAAGGGGTGGCAACGAAGCAGCCGGCGCAGCCCGAGCCAAGCTCCCCGCGCCGGACCGTGGGCCGCAATCGCTTGGCCCGCGTAACGCGAACAACTGGGCTCAAAGCGACAGGCGGGGCCCAACCAGGGGGAAAACCACGAGTGCCAGAAGTTGAGAAGAGCGACGAGCCCGCGTGTCAGCGACAGCCGCGAACCCACTGCAACAGTCTCATACGCTCGGTCGGCGGGTGGCCGTGCCGGCTGTTGCGGATTCGTCAATGGGTCATTTTCCTTTGCTGCTGCTTCACCGCGCGAGCCAGTGTTTGGTTGAGCGCAATTGCAACCCTACCTTTTTCAATCAGACGACTTGCCTTGGGGCGAGCGATTACAACCAAGTCCACGTTCTCCGGGAGCGCTCCACGCTCGCGACGAAACCAATCGCGAATACCCCTCTTGATCCGATTGCGGACTACGGC
>DUCH01000427.1 GCA_012959865.1 Myxococcales bacterium
CCCGCCGATGAACTCGGCCGACTGGCGGACGCGTTGGCGTCGGACCAGGAGGCCGAGATCGCCCGTCTAATTACTTTTTTCGAGGAGGAGACCGGCGAACCCACGGCCTTGGGGACCGGACTGCGAGCTCGCCTCGATACGCGAGTCCAACAAAGGCCGCCCGCCGCAGTCGTGGGCTTCACGGGAACCGGGGGCGCTGGAAAATCGAGCGTTGTGGACGAACTGGTGCGCAGATTTCGAGAGGAATTTCCCCATCGTTCGGTGGGTATGCTGCTCATCGATCCGACTCGCAGGCGTTCTGGGGGCGCTCTGCTGGGCGATCGGATACGCATGAATGCCATCCACGGCCCGGGTGTTTTCGTGCGCTCGATGGCGACTCGCCGAGCCAATTTTGCGATGCCCACATCGGTTCGCGACGGACTGAGGGTTCTTCAGGCGGCGGGCTTTGATCTGATCTTGGTGGAGACGGCCGGGATCGGTCAGAGCGATTCTGAAATAGTGGATCTGGTGGACCTGTCCCTTTATGTCATGACTCCGGAATTTGGTGCGCCGTCCCAGCTCGAGAAAATCGACATGCTGGACCTGGCGGATCTGGTGGTGCTGAACAAATGCGACAAGCAAGGGGCTCGGGATGCTCTGCGTGACGTGCGAAAACAGTGGCGGCGAAATCACGAACAGTTCGAACTTGCCGAGGGAGATATTCCGGTATTTCCCACTCTTGCCCGGAAATGGAGCGATCCCGGAACCGATCGCCTCTACACCGTGCTGCGCGAACGGGTGTCCGATCTCACCGGCGGGCGGTTCGCGAGTGAGGGATTCGTCGGACGCGAAGCGCCTGAAGAGGCCTTCGATCCAGCGGGCTCGATCCCGCCCGAGCGCATTCGTTATCTCGCCGAGATCGCCGAATGCGTGCGAGGCTACAAGGCCGGAGTTGTGGACTCCGCGCGGAACGCATCGGAGGTCGACGGAATCGGTCGAGCGCTAGGCGCCCTGGGGCAGCCAATGCCGGCCATGGCCCAGCGATTGGACTCCGCCCTGGAGGGAAAAGAAATCGGGGGGGAGACCGAGGCCCAACTCCGCGCGCTTTATAATGCTCGACTCGAGGCGTTGCCCGTCGAACTGCGCGCGGGGCTCGCCGACTGGCCCGCACTGCGGGAACGCTATTCGGCCGATTTCCAGACCTACACGATTCGCGAGGGCGCCATCGAGGTTGCCAATCATGTCTCGAGCCTTTCGGGAACTCAGCTCCCGAAGGTCTCGGTACCCAAGACCGAGGACTGGGGTGAGGTCGCTCGATTTCTGGGAATGGAAAACTTACCGGGCTATTTTCCTTTTACGGCGGGTGTATTCCCCTTTAAACGCGAGAGCGAGGACCCCACGCGGATGTTCGCAGGGGAGGGCGGTCCGGAACGGACCAATCGACGCTTTCACTTCCTCGCGTCGGACCAGGCCGCTGCGCGGCTTTCGACGGCCTTCGATAGCGTCACCCTCTACGGCCGGGATCCCGCGAAGCGGCCCGACATCTACGGAAAGGTCGGCAACTCCGGGGTTTCGGTTTGTACCTTGGACGATGCGAAGATTCTCTATTCGGGGTTTGATTTGTGCCGTCCGTCGACATCGGTTTCGCTGACCATCAACGGCCCGGCCCCCATGGTGCTGGCGTTTTTCTTGAACGCGGCGATTGATCAACAGGTGGAGCGGCACCTGATGGAATCAGGAGGTCTGGATGAGGTTCGCCGGACTCTGTCCCTTGAGTTCGCCGCGCGCGGAGCGAGTCTGCCCATCGGTCCGGAGGATCTTCCGGCCGGCCACGATGGTTTGGGGCTGGGTCTGCTGGGTATCCCGGGCCATCGGGCGGTGGACTCCGAGACCTACCGGAGGATCAAGGCCGAGGTTCTGGGCCGAGTTCGGGGCACGGTTCAGGCGGATATCCTGAAGGAGGATCAGGCCCAGAACACTTGCATTTTTTCGACCGATTTCGCACTAAAGCTCCAAGGCGATATCCAGGAGTATTTTTCGGAGAACTCGGTTCGGAACTTCTATTCGGTTTCCATTTCGGGCTATCACATGGCCGAAGCGGGAGCGAACCCGATTACCCAGTTGGCATTCACACTGGCCAATGGGCTGACGTTCTGTGAGTACTACTTGGCTCGAGGAATGAAGATCGACGATTTTGCAGCCAACTTTTCGTTCTTTTTCAGTAATGGACTCGAGGCGGAGTACGACGTGGTGGGGCGCGTGGCTCGGCGAATTTGGGCCATCGCCATGCGCGATCGGTACGGGGCTTCCGAACGCAGCCAAAAGCTGAAATACCATATCCAGACCTCGGGCAGATCACTTCATGCTCAGGAAATGGCATTTAATGATATTCGCACCACGCTTCAAGCGCTGACCGCAATCCGCGACAATTGCAACAGCCTTCATACCAACGCCTACGACGAAGCCGTGACCACTCCGACAGAGGAGTCGGTGCGGCGAGCTTTGGCGATTCAACTGGTGATCAACCGTGAGTTGGGAACGGCCAAGTCGGAGAATGCGCTCCAGGGTTCGCACTATATCGAAGCGCTGACGGATGAAGTCGAAGAGGCTGTCTTGAAGGAATTCGAGCGGTTGTCCGATCGCGGTGGGGTGCTTGGGGCGATGGAGACGCTTTATCAACGCGGGAAGATCCAAGAAGAGAGTCTTCATTACGAATCGCTGAAGCATTCGGGTGAACTCCCGATCATTGGGGTCAATACATTCCAAGCCGATAACGCGAGTGGAACACCCGCGCTGGAGCCCTCCGAACTCATGCGTTCGAGCGCCGCGGAGAAGGGCGCGCGCCTTTCATCGCTGGCCGACTTTCAGTCGTGTTGGGCAGAGGATGTCGAGGGGGCGCTCGAGCGCCTCAAGACGGTGGCGCTTGCCGATGGCAACGTATTTGGAGAACTTATGGAAACCGTCAAGGTGGCGAGCTTGGGCCAGATCACCGAAGCGCTTTTTTCGGTGGGGGGGCGTTACAGGCGGTCGATGTAGCTCTCACCCGAGAGGCGAGACAGGCTAGAGTTCGCCGTTCGTCGCAACTTGAGTAAGAACAAACAGGCAGGAGATACCGATGGCGAGTCGATCCGGGAAGGGTCCGGACCTTGAAAAATGGCGCGAAATTGCCGCCAAAGAATTGCGTGGGAAGGATCCGGGTGATCTTTCCTGGACGAGTCCGGATGGAATCGAGATCAAGCCGCTCTATACCGCCGAAGATCTTGAAAAATTGGAGCAAGTCGACACGCTGCCGGGAATTTTTCCGTTCTTGCGGGGCCCTCGCGCCACTATGTACGCCAACCGCCCCTGGACGATTCGCCAATACGCGGGCTTTTCCACCGCCGAGGAATCCAATGCCTTCTACAGGGCCAACCTTGCGGCGGGTCAGCAGGGGCTTTCTGTTGCTTTTGATCTTGCGACTCACCGTGGCTACGACTCGGATCACCCTCGCGTAACAGGCGATGTGGGCAAGGCCGGCGTGGCCATCGATACCGTCGAGGACATGAAGATTCTCTTCGATCAGATTCCTCTCAGCGACGTCACGGTTTCCATGACGATGAATGGGGCCGTTTTGCCGGTCCTGGCGTGTTTTATTGTGGCTGCCGAAGAGCAGGGTGTTAGCCAGTCGCAATTGGCGGGAACCATCCAGAACGACATCCTCAAAGAGTTCATGGTTCGCAATACCTACATCTATCCCCCGGAACCCAGCATGCGGATCGTCGCCGATATCATCGAGCACACCGCCCGGGAGATGCCAAAATTCAACTCGATTTCCATTAGCGGCTATCACATGCAGGAAGCTGGAGCGAATACCGTCCTTGAGTTGGCGTTCACTCTGGCCGACGGCGTGGAGTACGTTCGTGCCGCGCTCTCCAAGGGGTTGGACGTGGATTTGTTCGCAGGAAGACTTTCGTTCTTCTGGGCTATCGGTATGAACTTCTATATGGAAGTGGCCAAGATGCGGGCCGGCCGGCTGCTATGGGCCGAATTGATGAGTCAGTTCGAACCCAAAGATGCACGTTCCCTCATGCTGAGAACCCACTGCCAGACCTCGGGCGCCAGCCTGACCGAGCAGGATCCCTTCAACAACGTGGTCCGGACGACTATCGAAGCGATGGCAGCGGTGTTTGGCGGAACGCAATCGTTGCATACGAACAGCTACGACGAAGCGGTGAGCCTTCCTACCGATGAAGCGGCGCGAACCGCGCGAAATACCCAGTTGATCCTTCAGGAAGAAACCGGAATTCCAGCCGTGGTGGATCCATGGGGTGGCTCCTATTTCATGGAGTCCCTGACCCATCGGGTGGCGGCCGAAGCACGCAAGGTGATCGCTGAAATCGACGACCTGGGAGGGATGACCAAGGCCATCGTCAATGGGATGCCCAAGCTTCGAATCGAGGAGTGTGCGACGCGTCGACAGGCAAGAGTCGATAGCGGGCTCGACGTAATCGTGGGGGTCAACAAGTACCGGCTTGACAAAGAACCCGAAATTGATGTTCGAGACATCGACAACACTGCAGTACGGGAATCGCAAATGCGTCGCCTCGACGAGGTCCGCCGCACCCGGGATTCGGAGCAGGTCGGCAAGGCGCTGGCACAGCTGGGCTCCCTGGCCGAGAGCGGAGAGGGAAACCTCTTGGAAGCAGCCGTGGAGGCGGTACGGGCTCGTGCCAGCGTGGGGGAGATCTCCGACGCACTGGAGGCCGTCTACACTCGGTATCGGGCGACGGTACAATCGGTCTCGGGGGTATACAGCGCAGTGGATACCAAAGATCCGGAGTTTGAGCGCGCCTGCCAGGCGGTGAAGGAATTTGCCGACGAAGAGGGCCGACGTCCCCGTATGCTGGTGGTCAAGTTGGGTCAGGATGGCCACGACCGAGGGATGAAGGTCATAGCCACGGCCTTTGCGGATATCGGGTTCGACGTCGACATCGGCCCGCTCTTTCAGTCCGCTGCGGAAGCCGCGCGACAAGCAATCGATAATGACGTGCACGTGGTAGGCGTGTCGAGCCAAGCGGCTGGGCACAAAACACTTGTCCCCGAATTGATCGATGCCTTGGCCCAAGAGGGGGCAAGCAATATTGCTGTTGTCGTCGGTGGCGTGATTCCGCCTCGGGACTACGCGTTTCTCGAGAGCAAGGGCGTCGGTGCGATCTTCGGTCCGGGAACTGCGATCCCCGCCGCGGCGAGCGAGGTTCTGAATGTGCTTCGTGGGCGGCCGTCGTGAACCTCGGAATCTCTCGGCTCTCGGGGACAGGACAGCCCCGGACTTCCGAGCCGGGAGCGAGCAGCGGCCCGTGGGATTCGCCTGAGCGCTATTGCGATGCGATACGAGACGGCGATCGGCGGGCCATGGCCCGAGCGATTACACTGATCGAAAGCAGGCGGCCCGAGCAGGCGGCGTGGGGTCAGCAGATTCTAGAACGCCTCGTTCCCTACACGGGGCAGGCGGTTCGGGTTGGGATTACCGGCCCTCCGGGGGTGGGCAAGAGCACACTCATCGAGGCTTTGGGATTGCAGTTGGTCGAGCGGGGGCATCGCGTTGCGGTTCTGGCGGTGGATCCGAGCAGCCCGGTCACCGGAGGCAGTATTCTCGGGGATAAGACTCGGATGGAGCGGCTGGCAGCGTCGTCTTCCGCGTTTATTCGCCCTTCGCCTTCGGGGGGTTCCCTGGGCGGGGTCGCGCATCGCACGCGTGAGGTCATGCTTCTGTGCGAGGCGGCCGGATACGATGTCGTTTTGATCGAGACCGTGGGGATCGGCCAATCCGAGGTCACCGTTGCCTCAATGGTTGACTTCTTTCTTGTTCTGCTTTTGCCCGCGGGTGGCGACCAGTTGCAGGGCATCAAGCGTGGTGTCATGGAGTTGGCGGATTGTCTAGCGGTTAACAAGGCCGACGGCGCCATGCGAGACGTCGCCGAGCGAACGCGTGCCGAGTATGCGGGTGCCCTGCAGTTGATTCGGCCGACAACGGCTTCTTGGCGACCCCGCTCGCTGCTGATCAGTGCCCTTGAGGCGGAGGGGATTGACGAACTTTGGCAGATGGTCGGCCAGCATCGTGCTGCGCTAGAGGCTGGGGGCGAACTCGAAGATCGGCGGCGGAAGCAGAATCGCGAGTGGATGTGGTCCCTGGTCGAGCAAGGACTACGACTGGCGATCGATGCCGATCCCGATGTGGCGGGGCGCGTAGTGGAGTTCGAAGAAGACGTTCAAGCTCAGAAACGCACACCCGCTGCAGCGGCCCAGGAATTGCTGGCGATCTTTCAAAGAAGTCGCTCAGGGTGAAGTTTACTCGGGCGATCCCTCCGGGGGCAGTAATTGACATAGGTGTCAGCGTTGAATATTCTTCATCCTTCTCACCCGCCGGAACCCACTTGAATGGTCTGGACGGAGGTAATTTTAAAAATGTCCACAGACACTCCGAATTCTGAGCCGGCTCTCAGATCCGCTCCGGGTCAGCCCGGGTCGGTCTTATCCAGCATAGAAGAAGCCATCGAGGATATCCGCGCTGGCAAGATGGTGATTCTTGTCGACGACGAGGATCGCGAAAACGAGGGCGATCTGTGTATGGCCGCTGAGGCAGTGACGCCCGAAGCGATCAACTTCATGGCGACCCACGGACGCGGCCTGATTTGCTTGGCGCTCACCGAGGGCCAGCTTGAAAAGCTGCACTTGGGAATGATGGTGCCGGATTATGAGAACACCGCCGCTTACGGGACAGCGTTTACGGTCTCCATCGAGGCGCGAGAGGGTGTGACCACAGGGATCTCCGCGCACGATCGCGCGCACACGATCCAGGTGGCCATTGGCGACGATGTCAAGCCAATCGAAATCGTGCGACCCGGACACGTTTTCCCCCTTCGCTCGAGGAAGGGCGGCGTTCTACGGCGGGTCGGTCAAACCGAGGGCGCGGTGGATCTTGCGCGTCTGGCGGGTCTGAAGCCAGCCGGCGTGATCTGCGAAATCATGAACAAAGATGGCAGCATGGCTCGTCTGAGCGACCTTGGTGGCTACGCGGAAGAGCACGATCTAAAGATCGTCACCATCAAGGACCTGATCCGCTACCGACTGCGGAACGAGAGCTTGGTTCGGCGGGCAGCGACGGCGAAGATGCCCACTCGGGCCGGTGGCGCTTTCGATTGCATCGTATACGAAAACGACATCGACCACATTGATCACATGGCCCTGGTGAAGGGCGAGATCAGCAGTGATGAACCGGTTCTCGTCCGGGTTCACAGCGAGTGCCTCACCGGCGACGCCTTCGGCTCCATGCGCTGTGATTGCGGCGAACAGCTCGAGGCGTCTATGCGTATGATCGATGAAGAAGGTGCTGGAATTGTGCTCTATATGCGCCAGGAAGGGCGTGGCATCGGGCTGAAGAACAAGATGCGCGCGTACTCGCTCCAGGACAAAGAGGGATTGGACACGGTGGAGGCCAACCATCGTCTGGGGTTCAAAGCCGACCTGCGGGACTATGGAGTGGGGAGCCAAATTCTTTCCGATCTTGGCGTCAGGAAGATTCGGATAATCACCAACAACCCCGGTAAGCGAGCGGGGATCGCGGGCTATGGGATCAGTATCGTGGAGCGTGTTCCTCTCGAGATTGAGCCGAATGCAAATAACCTCCGCTACCTCCGTACGAAGAAAGAAAAGCTCGGACACGTTCTCAATTTGATGGGCTGAGGCCCGATGAACCCGCCCCGCACCTCACAGTGCGGCATGTCGGGATGGCCCGGGTCCAACGACCTGGCTTGCCGGAGTCTGGATTCTGGACTTCGGCCTCTGAAGGGATCCGATCATGTTCGAATCAGTTCAAGCGGTCATCAACGACCTGGGTGAACTCGGCTATATCTGCGACAAACGAATTGCCACGGTTGTGTACCTGGCCCAACAGCTTGACAAGCCCGTGCTCATCGAAGGGCCGGCGGGGGTGGGAAAGACCGAACTCGCGAAGGTCGTAGCCAGGTCGCTTGGGCGCGAACTCATCCGGCTGCAGTGCTACGAAGGGCTGGATGAGGCCAAGGCCCTCTACGAGTGGGAATACAGCAAACAACTGCTCTACACCCAGATCCTGAAAGACAAGGTTTCGGAAACGATTGCTGGGGCGACAAGTTTGGCTGAGGCAGCCGAACGTGTAGGGGCCGAGGACTCAGTGTTCTTCTCCGATCGTTTTATAGTTCCGCGACCCCTCATGCAGGCGATTACCGCGGAAAAGCCCACCATGCTCTTGATCGATGAGGTGGACAAGTCCGACCCCGAGTTCGAGGCGTTTCTCCTCGAGATCCTCTCAGACTTCCAGGTGACCATCCCGGAAATCGGCACCATCGAGGCGAATAGTCAGCCTTTGGTTTTTCTCACATCCAACGATGCGCGAGAGATGAGCGACGCCCTCAAGCGCCGATGCCTGCACCTCTGGATCGATTATCCCAATCAGGAGTTGGAGATTAAAATTCTGGACTCCAGGGTGCCTGATATTGCCAAGACCTTGGCCGAGGAAGTAGTGGCGTTGATGCAGAAGATCCGTACGCTGGATCTCAAGAAGACCCCTTCGATAAGCGAAACCCTTGACTGGGCTAGGGCGTTGATGGCCCTGAACGCGGATTCGATCGACGAAGAGATCGTGAACGACACCTTGAACGTCATCCTCAAATATGAAGGGGACGTGGCGAAGGCTCAGAGCGAGCTTTCCAAGCTCATCGAGAAGAAGGCGGTGCCTCGGGAAGAGGCCAAGCCGGAAGCGCCTAATCCCGATTCTGGGACCGCGAAGAAGGGCATCCTCCACTAGGAATGCAGCAGCGAATAATCGAATTCACCAACCTGCTCAGAAAGAGCGGGATCCGCGTATCGGTTGCGGAGGGGATCGACGCCTTCATGGCGCTCGACGAGCTGTCTATCGACGACCGCGGGGTATTTAGAGACGCTCTTCGCGCATCGATGGTGAAGCGAGGCGACGAGATCGCGACGTTCGATGAGCTCTTCGACCTTTACTGGTCTGGGTTCTACGACAACCTTCGGGATTCCTTTGGCAATTTGGGGGACCAGATGGGCGAGATGGGGGTCGATCTTGAATCCCTTCTGGCTCAAATGGCCGAGATGATGGAAGGAATGGACGGAAACGTTGATCTGGGCGAACTCGCCAAAGCCTTGCTTACTCAAGATCTTGCAATGCTGGAGAACATGATCCGGGAGGCGGCCGGTCAGGCTGGGACCGACAGGATTGAGAACATGCTTCAGGTGGGATTCTTCAGCCGCCGCACCAACGAACAGCTCGACCTTGACGGTGCGGGAGGGCAGTTGGAAGAGCTTGCGGCAAAGCTCGCCGAGATGGGTATGGGGAGCGACGAGATCGAAGGCATACGGAAGATGATCCAGAAACTGCTCGAAAATATGCGTCGCTCCGTAAAGAATTTCGTCGAGCGTGAACTCCAGACGCGAAATCATGACTACATGGAAAAATTCCGTAAGGAGATGCTCCAAGAGAAGAGCTTCTACCACCTCACGGAGGAAGAGATCGCGCGCATGCGCGAAGTGGTCAATCGCCTTGCCCAGCGAATCAAGAATGTGTTGTCGGTTCGAAAAAAGCGGATCAAGCGTGGCAAGCTCGACCTCCACCAGACGCTTCGCCGAAATATGGCCCGGGGCGGTATTCCCTTTGAGGTGATTTACAAGCACCGGCGCAAGGATCGGCCCAAACTGGTCATTCTGTGCGACGTATCGTCTTCGGTCGCGAATGTCTCCCGTTTTATGTTGCAGTTCATGTACGGGTTGCAAGAGGCCTTTACGAAAATTCGATCCTACGTTTTTGTCTCAGACCTTGGCGAGGTCACCTCCGTATTCAAGGATTCGGATGTGAACAGTGCCATCGAAAAGGCCTTGGATGGGGGCGACGTGATCAACGTCTACACCCGGTCAAATTTCGGGCAGGCATTCCACGATTTCTGGAAGGATCATCTCTCAAGCATCGACAACCGGACAACCGTGATCGTACTCGGCGATGCGCGAAATAATTACAACGACCCGCGGGCTTGGTGCTTGCGCGATATCGGCAACAAAGCCAAGAACGTGGTCTGGCTGAACCCGGAAAGCCCGAGTGCATGGGGATTCGGAGACAGCGTAATGGACCGCTACGCACCCTATTGCGACAGGGTTGAGGAGTGCCGCAACTTGCGCCAGTTGTCGAAAATTGTCGACGATGTAATGCTCTAGAACGCTCCGAGGCAAGCCGGTGGGTGGCGGAGCGTGCCGAACTATCGATAAGCGACCGAGGGTCGCAACTATTCTCGAAAATAATGCGGATCTGGATCAGGAATTGCTCCAGAGTTTCCGGCCCGCGTCTACCTTCTAGGAGCCAGAGAGTATGTCCGAAAGCAACGGGTCCATGAGCGGATCTGAAATGAGGAAGATTCTGGGAAGCCGCGATATTCAGCACGTGGTGGTGCTGGGCGCCAATGGCACCATGGGGTATGGCAGCGCAGCGCTCTTCACTCAGGCGGTTCCTCGCGTGACCTTCTTGGCCCGTACTCGTGAAAAGGCCGAAGAGGGCCTGGCGGCGGCGATCAAACAGGTGCGCTCACCCACTGTGGCTTCCCGTTCGGATGTAGGCGACTACGGAACGGACCTGGAGGAGGCGCTGGCCACCGCGGATATCGTTTTCGAGGCGCTGACAGAAGATTTGGAAATCAAGCGGGGGATCTTCGACAAAGTTGAGAAGGCCAGGCGAGACGACTCGATTGTTGCCACGGTAACCTCAGGGCTCTCAATCAATCAGCTTAGTGAAGGCCGGAGTGAGTCTTTTTGCAAGCATTTCATGGGGCTTCACTTTTTCAACCCGCCGAACGTGATTGTCGGAACCGAACTGATTGCGGGAAAGGACACAGACCCGGAATTGTTGGCTTTCGTAGAAGCATTCGCACGGGCGCGGTTGGGCCGTGAAATCGTGCGTACATCGGATACCCCGGCTTTCGCGGGGAACCGGGTTGGATTCAAGGTGCTGAATGAAGCCGCTCAACTGGCCGAGCAACTGGGTCCTGTTCTGGTCGATCGGCTAGTGGGTCCGTATACGGGTCGCGCATTGACTCCGTTGGCGACGATCGATCTCGTGGGCTGGGACATTCACCGCGCGATCGTGGACAACATCCATCAAAATGCTGCGGATGAGGCCCATGCGACTTTGAAGATGCCGGACTACATGGCCAATATGATGGCCTCAGGAGTTCTGGGCAATAAGACAGGGGGGGGGTTCTTCAAGAAAGACGGGAAGACGCGCCTGGCTCTCAATCCGAGTTCCGGCGACTACGTCCCGGAGTCAGAGATTAAGCTGCCCGACTTGTCCTATATCGATGAAGTCGCCAGGATGCATTCTGTCGGTCGCTACGCCGAGGGCATGGCGCTTTTTCTTGCGGCCGATGGCGACGAAGCCAAGATCGCCCGGAAGGTGATTGCGGGCTATATCAGCTACGCATTCCATCGGGCCGGGGAAGTGACCGCGACGATTACCGGTATCGATATGATCATGGGGGCTGGCTTCAACTGGGCCCCTCCGAGTGTGTTGGTGGATACCATGGGCCTAGGTCCTGCCGTGTCAATGATAGAGCAGGCTGGGCTCGCGGTTCCGTCCAATCTCGCCGACGCCGCTTCGGCTGGGAGCACTGAAAAGTTTTTTAACCATGTACAGGTCAACGTTGGAAAATATTTCGTCGCTTCCTGAGGAAGCAGAGTTTTCATTGAACCGATTCGATCAGGGGAATTCAAATGGCCGATTCTGAAGTATACGTGCTGGGTGGGTACCAGACTGACTTTGCCCGAAACTGGACGAAGGAGAACAAGCATTTCTCGGCTTTGATGCGTGAGAGTGTTCTGGGCGCGCTGAATAAATGCGATATAGCGCCCGAGGAGATCGAGAGCGCTCATGTAGGAAATTTCGCGGCCGAGCTTTACTGCATGCAGGGCCATCTGGGCGCGTTCTTTACCGAGGTTCACCCGGAATTTAGCGGCCTCCCCACGGGCCGGCACGAAGCTGCCTGTGCGTCCGGTAGTATCGCGCTGCTCGCGGCCTCGGCCGAGATTGAGGCAGGGCGTTATGGCCTCCAGGCTGTCGTCGGGATCGAGCAGATGAAGACGGTGGCTGCTGACAAGGGCGGCGACTATCTCGGGACGGCGGCCTGGTACGACCAGGAGGCCAAGGGCATTGAGTTTCCCTTTCCGAAGCTGTTCGGTCGATTGGGCGACGAGTACGACGCACGTTATGGCCTGAAGGATGAATATCTCGCCGAGATCAGCCGACTGAACTACGACAACGCCAAGCTGAACCCGAACGCTCAGACCCGAACCTGGTATATGAACAAAGAGCAGGCGCTATGCCGGACGGACGACAATCCGGCCATTGGCGGACGGATTCGGATCGCAGATGCCTCCCAGGTGACGGACGGGGCGGTCTGTGTCTTCCTGGCTTCTCGGGAATACGCCGAGCGCTACGCCAAGGGAATGGGGAAGAGGCTCTCCGCGATCCCGCGGCTCAAGGGTTGGGGGCACAATACTGCCCGATTGCGCTTCGACGACAAGGTGGCCGAGAGCAAGGGCCATACCTATGTCTTGCCCCATGTTCGAAGTACGATCACGAGCGCTTGGGCGCGGGCGGGACTCGAGGACGTCAACGGCGTGGATGGAATCGAGACCCACGACTGCTTCACGACTTCGGAGTATATGGCCATCGATCATTTTGGGCTGACTGCACCGGGTGAGAGTTGGAAGGCCATCGAAGAGGGCTGGCTTGAAATAGACGGTCGGCATCCCATCAACCCGAGCGGGGGGCTGATTGGCGCCGGGCATCCTGTTGGAGCGACAGGGGTCCGCCAACTGCTCGATGGTTGTCTCCAGGTCACGGGAGAGGCGGGGGCCTACCAGGTTGAGGGTGCCAAAAACTTCCAAACGCTCAATATCGGCGGGAGCGGGACGACCAGCGTGAGCTTTATCGTTGGCGTCGACTGACGATTATGGAGGGTGATGGAGTGGCTCGCGAGCGTCGGGTGGGGGGTGTGCGCGAACCGTCACTCGCCCCCGCTTGGACCCGCCCGCTCTATCTCTTCCGTCGCCCCCGGCGCGCATAGCCCCTAGCCATCGTCCCTAGCCCTAGCCCCTAGCCCCTAGCCCATCGCGCATATCTCACTGGCCTGGACTCTCTCAGCATCCGAGTCCTCCGCGGGAGACGTGCCTGCCCAAAAAAGAGTCCAAAAAAAACGCCCCGTCGATCGAAGTCGACGGGGCGTTACAGGGGGAGAGACGGTGGACTCATTTTGGGGGGTGAGAGGTTGATCGTTCCGAGTAGAAACGACCAATCCACCGCCGCTCCGAAACTGTTTGCTTTCGTACCTTCTATCGCAAGACTGACTTGCGAGGTTGAATGCGACTATCTATATCGGTATCGGTTGAGCTATCAGTGAATCTGTTTTGCTTCTCTTGCCTGTGCTGCCTGTGCCCGTTGCCTGTGCTCGGCGGATTAAGGGGTCTGCCTCAGATTCGACGATTCGACTCCAATTCGACTGATCTACTGATCCGGAGTCCTTAGAATTGAGCCATCCAACAAGCACCGACCCAATCGACTAAGGTGTTACCCCCCCGCGTTTTGCACCGACGATGTAGCTATTATGCCGACGCGTAGAGGGTTGTCAATCACATTTTCGAACACTGTTTTTCGAAGTCAACATAATGTAATAAAAACAACCACTTATACTCTAGATGTTCTTCCTGAAAGGTAAGGATTTAAACCCTTGATATTCATGGATCACACAGTCTGGCGAGAAGGCATGGCACGGCCCTGCTTTGGCGCTGCGTACGACTTGCGAGCGTCTCTGGCTGCGAGCCATCGGGGGGCTTGAGGGGTGTCGGGGCAACGCTTTCACATTCGCACCTACGGGTGTCAGATGAACGTTCACGATTCGGACAAACTGGCGAATCTCCTCTACCACAGCGGCCTAACGGCGGCGGCAACGGAGGACGCGGCCGACGTCTTGGTCATCAACACATGTTCGATTCGAGACAAGGCGGAGAATCAGCTTTACAGCGACTTGGGTGCCCTGCGGGATTGGAAGGACGCCAGCCCCAGTCGAGTCATCGGAGTCGGCGGTTGCGTGGCACAGCAGGTCGGTGACTCCTTGCTCAAGCGATTTCCTCACTTGGATTTCGTTTTTGGGACGCACAATCTACGGCTTGTCCCGTCCA
>DUCH01000428.1:0-1215 GCA_012959865.1 Myxococcales bacterium
AGCTGAGCTACCGGCGCGCACGGACTCCCTTTGGAACGCTCGAACAAGTGGGAGAATCGACCTGGGGTTCGGTGCGGCGAGGCACCGACTGGGCCCGAGGCTATCAAACCTGAGTGTGGGCGGCCATTCCGTGGCGCGGGCGTGCCCACGTTCGGTGGGCCGTAGTCGTCATCGGATGAGGTCGCCGTCGGATGAGGTCGTCCTCGGATAAGGTCGCGGTGGGATAAGGCGGAAGCCTGGACGCCCGCCCAGGCGCCACTCATCCGAGGCCCGGCGGTCTCGCATCTGGTCCGTCGCTCGCTACTCTCCGCTCCGCCCGGCGGATCGGTGAGTTTCTTTCCGCGCAGGCATGGCGCAAAGGAGCCTGGCAATGACGGAGAAGGAAGTTCTGGCCAGTTGGGTGGAGCTCGACGGTTGCTACAACTTTCGCGATCTCGGGGGCTACCGGACCTCGGACGGTCGCCGCTTCCGAACCGGACTGGTCTTCCGCTCCGACGGTCTTCAGCTTCTCAGCGAGGCCGATCTGCAGAAACTTCGGGACGAGATAGGCCTTGGCGCAGTCATCGACCTGCGGTCGAGCCTGGAAGTTTCGGAAGCGGGCTGCGGCGGAATCATCGACCAGGCCACCCTCTATCCCGTGCCCCTCTTCCCCGAAGCCGGGGGACAGTCCCGGGAGGCTCTCGAGAATTTCAAGATGCCCTCGGACATGGGCGACCTCTATTACCTGATGCTGGTGGCCGCCCAGCAGCCCATCGTCGAGGTGGTGCGGCTGTTGGCGGATTTCGAAACGCCCGCGGTTTTCCACTGCGCGGCAGGAAAGGACCGAACGGGTGTAATCTCCGCTCTGTTGCTCTCGCTGCTCGGAGTCCCCGATGAGACGATCATTCTCGACTACGCGTTCAGTCGTCAGAATATCGACCTCATCAATGCACGACTGGGCAGCAGCAAAACCTATCAGAAGCTGATGCACGACCTGCCCGAAGGCGCCTACGACGCGGATCCGGCGTGTATGAAAAAATTTCTCGCCAAGCTGCGTGAAAGCTTTGGCTCGGCCGAGGGCTGGGCCGAGCAGTCGGGGTTGGACGCGGCTATTCGGGAAAGCCTGGCGGCCCGCCTTCTGGAGTGAAAACGCGAGTCAATTGCGGCTTCGCTCGTCGACCACGAGATATTCGAAAGATCCGCGCGGTCCCACGAAGAACGAGGTCGCCCAACTGG
>DUCH01000428.1:1285-2381 GCA_012959865.1 Myxococcales bacterium
CACCAGGGCCAGCATGGCGGCATTGATGACAAGGACGAAAAAGCCCAGAGTCAAAATGGTGAACGGGAAGGTCAAAATCAGCAGGATGGGCCGCACCACCGCGTTCACCGCGCCCAGGAGAAACCCTGCCAGTACGAACGTGCCCGGATCGCGGATTTCCATGCCATCGACCAGATGATCCGCCACCCACAGTCCGAGTATGTTGAGGGCCATGCGAACGACAAATCCCGTCAAAGCGGTTCCTCCCGGCGACCGAGCTGCCAGCTCCGAGTGATTCTGGCACGGGGGAAAGATTCGCACATCTCCGTCTGGGTTGCGGCGGATCTTGACGCGGGGCGGGCAGCCTGAAAGAATCAAGGACGCACGAGAGCGAGACCCCCCCCTCTGCGGGGAGAAAGGAAAAGACTTGGACCCCAATCATCCGGCGCTGTTGGCCGCCCAAAATTCATGGCGCTTTGTTCACGCCGGTGAAAAGGCGGCGTGGCTCGATCTCATGGCCGAAGACATCTGCGTGGAGGATCCCATCGGGCTGGCACCCACTAACCCCGATGGCCAGGGGGTGCGGGGCAAGGCTGCCATGGGGCAGTTCTGGGACAACAACATTGAGCCCAACACCATTCGCATCGAAACCCACGAATCCTTTGCGGTGGCCAGCGAGTCGGCCCACCGGATGACCCTCACCACCTCTTTTCCCGGTGGCGCCAGCATGAAGCTGAATGGGATCTTTACCTACCGGGTGAACGACGCGGGCAAGCTGACGAACCTGCGTGGTTACTGGCTGCTGGAGGACAGCGTGTTCAGCCAACCCAGCGAGTCGCCTGAATAGACTTTTCCGCGACCGGATCCGGGCCCGTTGGCCCTCGGGAGACCACGATGGCCGTTGCCGATTTTTCGCTCAAAGACAAAGTGGCCATTGTGACCGGGGGGAGTCGAGGCATCGGCCGCTCGATCGCCCTGGGTTTGGCGGAACACGGCGCGCATATCGTGATCGCGGCGCGCAAGCCCGAAGCCATGGCCGAAGCGGTTGCGGCGGTACAGGCTACCGGTCGCCGGGCCATTGCGGTGCCCACCAATGTGCGGCGCATCGCCGACCTCG
>DUCH01000429.1 GCA_012959865.1 Myxococcales bacterium
GATTTTGCGTTGCCCGAATTCCTGCAGTCCCGGTTGGATGAATTGCGCATTGCTGCCGTGAGCGACTGACCGCCAGCAGAATCCTGCCACGGACTCGACGCGGAGCGATTGAGCGTCGGCACCGAGGGAATACGGAATCACGCCGCAACCGAGGCCATCCGGCTTGAGCGTGCATTGACCGCCGCCGGGCTCTCGGGTTGGCGCGCTGGATTTAAAAACCCCTGGGCGGGTCTCGAGATTGGGCTCTAGGGGTCTTTTAGGCCGCCACGAGGCTTGAGGGACGGTTTCGATGCATATGCCCCCATTTTTCGGTTCTTTCAATAAGGACCGATAAGATAGATTATGTTAAATAGAAATAATCGACTTTAGGAACGACTTGGGCCGAATCAATGCCCCCCGAGCCGGCCCCCCTCTCCGCGCTGGCTGCGCTTTTGGCGCCCGTGAGGGCCCTTGGGCGCCTCTCATCCCGGCGCGCCAGTTTTCCGGGAGCGGGCCGTGTGCTATTAGCGCGGACGGCTCAGGGGGGGGCTTACCAATCGTGTCACCAGTTTCCGAGTTGCTTGAGATCGATGAACTCCGACAACGCTTCGAAGTTCACGGCCAGGGGCACGTTTTCGACTTCTGGGAGCAGCTCGACGCCCGGGAGCGCGGCGCCCTTGCCCGCCAAGCAACTCGGCTGGCCGAGTCACTGGGCGAGCTGATCGAGGACCAGCGCACCGCTGTTGCGGCGCTGGGTACGGACACGGAGCCCGATTCCATCAGCCCCGGTGAGGCGATTCCGCTGCCCGAGCACGGGGGAAACCCGGTCCAGGCCGAAGCGGCGCGCGAGCATGGGCTGAGGCTGCTCAGCGCGGGCCGGGTCGGGATTTGTGTGGTTGCCGGGGGGCAAGGGACGCGCCTGGGGTTCAAGGGCCCTAAGGGAGCGTTCCCCATCGGTCCGGTTTCGAACCGGAGCCTCTTCGCATTGCAGGCCCAGAAGATTAGGGGGTTGGCTCGGCGTTCGGGGCACACGATGCCCTGGTACGTCATGACCAGCGAAGCGACGGATGCGTCCACCCGCGCCCTCTTCGAAGCCGAGGACTATTTCGGCCTGGACCCTCAGTCGGTGCGTATATTTACCCAGGGAATGCTGCCCGCGTGGGATCTCGATGCGCGGCTGATTCTCGAAGCCCCGCACCGGATTGCCGAGAGCCCTAACGGACACGGGGGGGCACTCACCGCCCTCGACGAATCGGGAATTTTGGACGATATGGAGGCTCGGGGCGTCGACCGCCTATTTTACTACCAGGTCGACAATCCCCTTGTTCGGCTCGGCGACCCGGTCTACCTCGGCTTTCACGAGGAATGCCGGGCCGAAATGTCCTGCAAGGTGGTTCGAAAAGCCGATGCTCAGGAAAAAGTGGGAGTCGTGGCTCGCGTCCACGGACGTCCGTCGGTCATCGAGTACACCGAATTTTCGGAGAATTTGCGGGACAAGCGTGACGCCGACGGCGGTCTGCTCTATTGGGCGGGAAATATCGCGATTCATATCTTCAACCTGGATTTTCTCCGACGCATTGCCCGGGACAGCGCCAGGCTGCTCCCGGTGCACGCCTCGCCCAAGGTCATCGAATCCGTGAATTCTCCGCTTAATTTGCGTGCATCTGACGGTCCAAACGGCTACAAGCTGGAGCGCTTCGTCTTTGATGCCCTGCCCTGGGCGGACCGGACTTGCGTTCTGGAGGTGCGCGCCACAGAGGAGTTTTCGCCGATCAAGAATGCCGAGGGGAAGGACTCGCCGGAGTCGTCTCGAGCTCAGCTGGTCGGGTGCTACCGCGCCTGGATGGAGCAGGCGGGCATCCCGGTTCCGCCAGAAATCGATGCGATCGAGATCGATCATTCGGTGATCGATTCGGCCGACGAGGCGATTGCAACAGGTCTCGCGAACCTGGTGGATGCCGGGGGAGCGATTCTCGTTTCCAAAGGACCGACAGGAAGAAAATCATGAGCCCTACAAAAAAAAAGAGCGCAAAGAAAAAGCCCGCTAGCTTGAAGACCGCACCCAAGGGAGCGATCGCCAAGAAAAAGGACGCCGCCAAGAAGAAGGCTGCGGCCAAGAAAAAGGCCGCGGTCAAAAAGAAGGCCGCGGCGAAAAAGAAGGCGGCCGCTAAGGTCAAGAAGGCCGCGGCCAAAATGAAAGCGGCGGAGGTTCAGGCCAAAAAGAACGCGGCCGCGGCGGCGAAAAAGGCTCAGGCTCTCGCGGCCGCCGAGAAGGCCGCAGCGGCGAGCCTCGCAAAGGCTCGGGCCGCCGAGTTGAAAAAGGCCGAACAGGCCCGCGCAGTGGCGCAGAAGAAGTTGGAGCGTGCCCGTGCAAAGGTTCCGCCCCCGGCCGGTCCGCA
>DUCH01000430.1 GCA_012959865.1 Myxococcales bacterium
GTTTTGGGGGGCGGGCTGGCCGCTCCGTTTCGGCCCGGTGGTATCGCGCGCATGGCGGAGCCCGTCCTAGCTGAGCGCCCGGAGCCTCGGGACACGGAGGCTCCGACAACCCCGCGCCGCCGTGCAGGGGCGCCCGGCGATGGACTTGTTCGGTCCACACGAATCGGCGGCGGAACGGCCTGGGTTCTGGGCGGGCGTCATACCGAGAGCGGGCGGCCCATCCTTGTCGCCGATCTCAATCTTCCCGCAACGACCCCGGCGCTGGTTTACGAAGCCCACCTCCAGAGTCGCAACATGAATGTGGTGGGGGCGACGATTCCCGGAATTCCGCTTTTCTGGCTGGGGAGAAATCTTGAACTGACTTGGGCGGCGATTCCCGCCGGAGCCGTAACGGTCGATCTCTATATGGAGACCGTCCGCGATGCGGAGGGGGTCTATCACGACGGCTCGCGTTGGGTTCCGCTGGAGGTTCGCCGGGAAGTCATCCGCGTTCGCGAAGCGCCGGGGTTTCGCGATGAGGAAATGACCGTTCGATCCACCCATCACGGCCCTCTGATGAACTCGGTGCTGGAGAACTCGGCTCGCACCGAGGGCCGCGGAGCGTTCAACGAGGAAGCCGGCGTCGGCAATCCGCCCATTGCCCTGGCGTGGACAGGGCAGCAGGAGGGCAACGGTTTCTCTTCGCTGCTCGCATTGACCAGCGCCTCGGATGGCAGCGAACTGCGCGCGGCACTGGCGAATCACCACGAGCCCGTTGTCGCGGTGGTTTATGCGGATGCCGCTGGCGATGCGGGTGTGCAGTTGGCGGGTTGGCTTCCCCTGCGAACGTTGCCCTCGGGCTTGGTTCCCGTTCCCGCAAGAATGCGAATCTACGATTGGCGGGGCGCGATCGCCTATGACACGTTGCCGTCGATTCGTTTGGACGCCTCGAGTTCGGTGACAGGGCCGGGGACTCGGGGTTGGGTGGCGTTCTCCGATGGCGATCTGGATCCGGGTTCTTCGGGGATCGAGTGGCTCTGGCGTCCGGGAGCGCGCGCGCGACGTTTGGAGCAAGGCCTGGCGGCCTTGACCGGGGGCGGTACTGCCTCAGATTCGGAGGGTGCTCTCGGGGCCAGACGCGCGGATCTCCGGAGTGCCGCGGAGCTTCAAATGGATCTGGGCGTTAGCGATGCCGACAAGGTCGTTCCCGCGATACTGCGTCTGGCACGGATTGGCGGTCCGTTGCCCCCTGAGGCCGAAGAGATTGCCAATCTGCTTTCGCGGTGGGATGGAAACCTTGGCGGAGAGAGCACCGGTGCGGCGGCGTATTCGGTGCTCAATCGCCATTTGTTTGCGGCGCTGTTTCGATCCGAATTGGGTGAATCTCTCTTTGACCGATATCTGGATCTTCCCGGTGTGCGGCCGGCTCTCATGGTGGGTCGAGTTCTTCTCGCGGCCGATCGCTATCGTGCTCGAGGCGGATGGGCCGATCTGCCGAGAGTGGTCTCGGGGCTCCGTGAGAGTCTTCGGCTCACATGGGTGACCCTCTCGTACCGTCTGGGGCCGAGCCGTGAAGATTGGCTCTGGGGCGGACTTCACGGCCTTGCCTTTCGTCCGTTCTCCGGTGCGGATCCCGGCCGCGGCGGGTCCAAAGAATTACCTCGGGTCGGCATCGGCGGAGATGCGAATACGCTGGCGTCGTCCCGTTCCGGGACGACGGGCTTCGACGTGGCAAGCGCGTCGACCTATCGGCTGGCGGTGGATTTGGCTTCACCGGATCGCCTGTTGAGTTCGCTGGCACCGGGCCAATCCGAACATCATCGCCACCCCCATCGGCGCGACGGAACTCGGCGTTGGCTGGAGGGGCGACCGAACATTCTCCTGACCAGCAGACTGTACATCGAGGAGGAAAGCGCTCCTCCTCTTCTTCTTGAGCCCGCCCCGTGAAGGGGGGGGGCGCTGAATCGGCGATCCTCTTTGCCGAGGTGCCCGATTTTTACGCCGAGGTGGAAAGGCGGGCTGCCCCGGAACTCCGGGGCTGTCCGATTCTGGTCGGGGGTGATCCCGGCAAGCGGGGCAAAGTCCAGTCACTGAGCTTCGAGGCCCGGGACGCGGGCGTGGTGCAGGGAATGGCGATGGATGCCGCGCTCGAACTCTGTCCCGGGGCGGTCCGGGTACCGACCAATATGAAGCACTATAGGGAGGCGTCAGGGGCTCTCGTGACGCATTTGCGTGGGATTTTCGATGAGGTGGAGACTGCGACCCTGGGCTCGGCGTATGCCGATATTCACGGAGGAGGTGGCATGCCCGAGCACATCGCCGAACGGTTGCTTCCTCGGGCCGCCGCCGAGTTGGATTTGCCCTTGCGCGTGGGGATCGCGCCTTCCAAATTCCTCGC
>DUCH01000431.1 GCA_012959865.1 Myxococcales bacterium
CCGCCGGAAAATCTAAGCCAATCATTCGATAACCAATCGAAAACCAATCGATAATCAATCAAACAAAATAGGAGCGCATCGAATGGCCGAAGCCCCGGTCTATCTGGTAGTCAATCTTCACGTTGAAGACGCAGAACGCTACCTGCAATACGAAAAAGGATTCTTTCCCATCCTCAAGAAACATCAGGGAAAGTTTATGACCTACGACGACAACACCATTACGTTCGAGGGCGAGCTGCCGCGCTCGGGGCGAATGGTGATCTTTACGTTTCCGTCCGAGCAAGCCGCCAAGGACTGGTACAACGACCCCGAATACCAGGCCCTGTCGGAGCACCGCCGGGCCGGGACAAAGCTCGAATTTCTAACGATGGTTCACGGACTTCCGCCGCGCTGAATTTCGCCGCCCCCTGGCAAGGAGCACCTTGCCGCTCGTTCGCTATTCAGAAGTCAGTCGCGGAGAAGTAAATTTCGGATCGAGGGGAGCGATGAAGAAAACGCACGAACAAAACCCGGCCATCTGCCAGGACGCCGAAATCGAAACCGGCACCCCGGAACTCCTTGCGCGAGTGGAGGACGGTGTCGCCGTGCTGACCCTCAATCGGCCGGAGGTTCGTAATGCGCTTTCCGATACCCTGAGCCCGGCCTTGAGGCGCACGCTGGCCGGGCTTCGCGATGACCCACGCGTCCGGGCTGTTCTCGTGACCGGAACCGGCACTGCGTTTTGCGCCGGGGGGGACATCAAGGGCATGGGGAGCCGGGCGACCCGACCCGATCCCCCGCTCACTCGGGCGGAGGTGATCGCCGATCAAACCGAGCGCCAACGGGCGCTGACCGGCGCGCTGTATGCGCTTCCCCAACCCACTCTTGCAGCGCTTCCGGGTCCGGCCGTGGGCGCGGGTCTCTCCATCGCCCTCGCCTGTGATCTGCGGATCGCGGCGGAATCGGCTTTTGTCTCGACCGGATTTGCCCGGGTGGGGTTGTCGGGGGATTACGGCGCGAGCTTCTTCTTGACCCAGCTTGTGGGCACCGCGCGCGCGCGCGAGTTGTTCTTCAGCAGCGAGCGGGTAGACGCCGCACGGTGCGAGGCCCTGGGGATCGTGAACCGGGTGGTGCCCGACGATCGGCTCCAAGCCGAAGCCATGGACTGGGCCCGGCGGCTTGCCGACGGACCGACGGCCACTTTCGCGCACATGAAGGTCAATCTCGATCGCGCTCTGCGCGAAGATTTGCCCGCTTGTCTCGCGGGAGAGGCCGAGGGTACCGTGGCCACGGCGCAGACCGAAGATCACAAGGAAGCGGTGCGGGCCTTCGTGGAAAAACGCGAGCCCCGGTTCAAGGGAGTCTAGGCGGATCGGGCCCTGGGGTTCTTAGCCCTGTCGCGGGCCTCGGACATGCCTCAGGGCCAGCATGGATCCTGACAGAATGAGAAGGAGCAGGGCGAGTCCCAACGGAGAAAGCATGGGCACCGAGTTTCCCCCTCCGCAGGGCCCGCAATCGTTTTGACACGTGCTGCAGGTCTCCGCACCGTTGCACACGAAATCGCCGCAGACGGGCGGGGCGCAGGTTCCACAGTCTCCCGAACATTCCGCGCAGGTCTCGCTTCCATTGCACGTAAGATCGCCGCACACCGGGGCCGAGCAGGTTCCGCAATCGTCCACACACGTCGCGCAGGTTTCGCCGCCGGCGCAGATCAGATCGCCGCAAACCGCCGGGCACGGTCCGCAGTCGACGGAACAGGTGGTGCAGGACTCGGTGCCGGTGCAAAGAAAATCTCCGCAGAATTCGCCGCCTCCGCCACACGCGCCGCAGTCGGTCGAACACGTGGCGCAGGTCTCTCCGCCGTTGCAGGCGAAATCACCGCATACCGCCGGGCAGGTTCCGCAATCGCCGGGACACGTCGAACAGGTCTCGGCGCCATTGCAAGTCAAATCGCCGCAAACCGCCGCCCCGGAAAAAGGCCCCGGGGTTTGGCTGGCCCACAGGGGCAGGCCAGCGCCGTTGTAGATCACCATATTGCCGTCGGGTTGAATCCAGAGCTGGGCCCCGGCGGTCCCCGAAGTGCCCGATGCCCATCGCGCCTGGCTGTTTCCGTCGTAGACCACGAGATTTCCGTCGGCTTGGAAATCCACAGAGCAGTTCGCGCCGGCCAAGGAAGTGTTGGAGTGCCACAAAGCAGATTCCGGGGAGGCATTGCTGACCCGGGAGAGAACCAGGTTGCAATCGGATTGCATTTCCAGTCGGCGGCTTTGGGTCTGTACGAATTGCCCCGACGAGAGAAGAAATTGTCCAGCGTAAAGAATGGACTGGTCGGGAATATTCGTATTGCTATTCCAGAGCGGAAGGCTGGCGCCGTTGTACACCACGAGATTTCCATCGCTCTGAAGCCGCAACTGAGCTCCGGCGGTTCCCGAGGTGCCGGAAGCCCACTTGGGTTGCGCGAATTCGTCGTAGACGACGAAATTGCCGTCGGCTTGAAAGTCGACGTAGCAGCCAGTGCCTGCTCCCGAAGTGTCGCTATGCCAGAGTGCGCTGCCCACCAGGGCATTCTCTACGCTGAACAGAGCAAGGTTGCAATCGTTCTGCATCTCGAGCTTGCGGTTTCGGGTCTGAATGAACTGGCCCTCGGTGAGAAGGAGCTGGCCCGCATTGTGGGCTGACTCGCTCGGGGTATTGGTGCTGGTTGACCACAGAGGCTGGCTGACCCCGTTGTAGACCACCAGATTGCCATCGGCCTGAAGGCTCAATCTCGCGCCCGTTGTGCCGGAAGTGCCCGAGGCCCAGTGAAATTGTCCGGAGCTATCGTAGAGAACTAAATTTCCGTCGACTTGAAAGTCGACATAGCAGCCGCTTCCCGCCCCTCCGGTGTCGCTCCGCCACAGGGTTCCTCCCGAGGCTCCGTTTTCAAAACTGGACAGCACCAGGTCGCAGTCGGCCTGCATCGCAAGCTTTCGGTTTTGGCTGTGAAGGATTTGTCCGCTCGAAAGGAGAAACTGGCCTGCGGCGAAGTCGCGCTCGCCTGGGTAGTTGGTGAAAGTCTGCCAGAGAGGGCTTCCCGCTCCGTTGTAGATCACCGCATTGCCATCGCCTTGGAGATGCAGTTCCGCTCCGCTGGTGCCGCTAGTGCCCGATGCCCACCGGGGTTGCCCGGTGCCACCGGTGACAACCAGATTCCCGTCGGCCTGAAAATTCATCTGGCAGCCGCTGTCGAGGTTGGCGGTTCCGCTGGCCCAGAGCCCGCCCCCAGTCACACCGTTGCTGACGCTGTAGAGCACCAAATTGCAATTGGGTTCCATTTTTAACAGCCGAGTCTTTCCGCCGATGCTTTCGCCGCTCGACAAGCTCAGCGCGCCGGCGATATAGAAAACATCGTCGCTGCTCGTAATGGTCCAAGAACCTTCGGCGGCTCGATCGTCATGATTCAACCAGACAGCAGCGAGGCCAGCGGATTCTTTGGCGGTTTTGAGCGCCTGGTTGTCCTGGCTGTTGGTTGGCACGCTGAACTGGAAATCCGAACCCAGTGCATCGCAAGCCAACGCTCCAGCCCCCCAGGAATCGATGGCCGAACTGATCGACCAGTTTCCTGAATTGCTATTTTCGCAAGCAAAGAAATAAGCGTTTCCGCAGTTGTCATCGTTCCACCGTCCGTTTCCATGCTGAACGGCACAATCTTCATTGTCCCCCGAATTGTTGGGCTCGTTGGCATCCCAGCTCCAAATGGCCGCCGCCAGTCGAGCATCGTTCTGATGCAACTGGTCAAGGTCGACAATGTTGGTGCCCCCCGCGAAGTAGCTGACAACGTCGTTGCTCCCAATGGCGCTGCCCGCACCCCCGATCCCCCCAATGGTCGTCGAATCTTCCCAAACTCGGGCCAAGGCGCCCAAACCGGTAAATACGGTTGAGTTCCAGTTCCCATCGCCGCTGCAACCCCCGTCGGCCCAGATGATCACGTTCTTGCCGGCTGAGAGCACATCGGATTTGGTGAGATCGCCGGGAATGTCGTTGCAGCCCCCGCTGAAAAAAACTCGATCTCCAAAGCGGTCGTTGACCTGGTTGTAGGCTTCCGAGTGCTGACCGTCCATGTGATCTTCGATATGCAGAAGAAGTATTTGGTTGACACTCTCTGCGGTGTTCAGCCAGGCGGCGACTTCATCGAGGCCTTCGGCGAAATATCGATCGTCCAGGCTGCACCCGATATGGGCTCCGGTGCCGTGACAGAGGAGCAGCCGCGAGGGAAACTGGAACAGGCCTTCGGTTTTGGGTGTCCAGTGGACGTCCATCTCAATCGATCGGGCACCCATGCGTAGCTGATTGTAAATGGAGTCGACCTGATTTGGATCCGGGTAAGCGGTGGCCGACGTATACACGGCCGAGTTGAAACTGTTGTGCGCGCCGATGATATTGCTGTCGGAAATTCGGCCGTTGATGTCCAGAAGACGTTGAGTGGATAGGGTTCGCCCGATCCAGCCGTTGTTGAAATCGTCGATCCCGTCGGCCAGCGCCGACGTGACCATCGTCAGCCCGATGCACACCACCACGAAGGCTATGGAAAAATCGATCTTCAAAGGCGCCCACCGGGGAGCTCGATCCGCCGAACGGCGCTTCGATGATGTTCTGGGCAGTCGTGCAGCGGGCATTGTAAATTATTCCCGTAAAGAGGTTTCGGTTTTTCGCCGCAGATGGCGGTGTGGGCTCTCAGCCCCCCGAGGTCCGAGTCAGCCGGTTTACCCGGTTTCGTTTTCCCCAATAGAATAGATCCATGATCCCGCTCAGTTGAAAGCGAACGAGATCCTCGTTGTCCCCGGCCTCGATATTCGTGCGTTGAAGTTGGAGCAGATCGCAGCCCATCCGAATTGGCGCGTTATTGGTCATGAAGCTCATGCGAAATCCAGCTCGGGCAATCGCGTCGGCCGCGCCCCGGCTGTACGCTGCCTCTTCTCCGCCGATCCAAGCGAAGACATCGATTTCGTGGCCGATGGCCGCTTCCAAGTGGGTTTTGGCTTGGGGAATTTCGGCATCGAATTCGTCCGGACCCAACGTATCGCCAAGGCGCCGATGGGTCATCCCGTGGCAGCCGACGACGTGGTGGCTGGAGAGCCTGCGTACATCGTCCCAGGAAATTGCAATTCTTGGATCGCCGTAGTCATGCCCGGCGTGGCCGATCTGGTGGCCTTCGGCGTACGATCCCTGGGCCGATGCTGGGGCTTCGACGAACGAAAAGGGAACCATGAACCAGCCCACCCAGCCCCGGGCCTCGAGCAGAGGCGCGACAACATCCGCGTGGGAGCGCAATCCGTCGTCGAAGCTCAGGATCAAGCCTGGCCGCGAGCTTTTCCACTCGC
The DNA here is from genome assembly GCA_012959865.1 of Myxococcales bacterium. Taxonomy (GTDB): domain Bacteria; phylum Myxococcota_A; class UBA9160; order UBA9160; family UBA4427; genus JAZXM01. Next base: position 5,340 of record DUCH01000431.1, read on the forward strand.
CGCGCTGTAGAGCCAAAAGTTTTTTCGGATCGATGCACTCGAAATGTTGCGCGTAGAGATCCAGTTGGCGCTCAAAACCCTCGGCCATTGAGGGTGGAACATCGTGGTAGTTGATCGCGCGAACGAAAGGGCTGAAGAGTGCGCGCTGGGTCGCGAGCCCTGCTTGGCTTAGGCCAAGGGTTGCAAAGACTTTCGCGATGGTGTTTTTCCGAGAGGCCACGGTGCGCCGAGAGTACCACGGCTCCCTTCCAGCGGGTATTTCCGGGCCCGGGAATCCTGTATCAGGGAAGCTTGCGGGCAATACAATGAATATTGGCTCTGAGATCTTCCAGGCGATCCGTTGAGTTTAGGATTCGCTCCCAGGCCATCATGGGATAGAAAGCCAGTCGCGAGAAGAGGCCGTAGGCCGGTTCACCCTCGAGGCAGTCGAGTACGAGGCACTCGAAGCCAGCTGACTCCAGCATCTTTCTACATGTCGCACGGGTGTTCATGCGATGAAAAGTGGGATACGGGTCGTGGGCGTCTTCACTCGCATTTTGTGCCTTGAGGGCTACCCGTTCGTGAAATGCATGGGGGGTAATGCGTGCGATCAGCGAGACATAGTGCCAGAGATTCGGTGTGCGGAAAGCCACTATTCCTCCGGGCCGCAAGACCCGGTGGCACTCGCCCAGAAGGGCGACGGGATCTTCAACGTGTTCGAGCACATAGTTGGACACCGAGGCGTCGAAACTCGCGTCGTCTGCCGGAATTCGGCAGCCGTCGAACACCCGGGCATGGGTACAGAAATCGTTGGCTTCCACCGCCGGATCCAGGTCGATTCCAGTGACTTCACCCAGCTCAGACATGAACCGAGTGGTTCGATTGGATGGGCCGGCGCCGACCTCGAGGATCGCACTCCCCTGGGCTATGTGGGCACTGAGGAGATTCCAGAATCGCTGGGTACCGTCGACCCAGCCGGGGCGACTCTGGTAGTAACGGTACAGGGCCCGCTTTTGCCAGCTTTCTCGACTCGAAATCGAGTCTTCTTCGCTCTGCTCCGCCACCCCGCCCGGCCCCCTATTGGTCTATGGGGAGCATAGGGAAACATGCGTGGCTCGCTTCCGCCCGCCACATCGCGCACCGTACTCTCGTTGCGACGCCGGTGGTGAACCAAGATCCGGCGATGGCCGATGAGACCTTGATCCAAATGAAGGAAAAGGCGATATCCCAATTTTTTGACCTCTGGCGAAACCGGAGCAAGGGCAGCGAGGTCGATCTCTCGTCGGCGCCCTTCAGATTCCTCGCGATCGCGGAACTGAATGATCTTGCCGCCGAAGTCGGCACCCGGGTGCATTAGGGGTTGTTTCAGGCGTCCGCACCCGCTGATCTTCGTCTATCCTGAATCCGGGTTACGATGGAGAGCGAAATGAATCCGCGCGGCCGACGGTCGTACGCCGGACGAGTTTCGCCTCCGGAGAAATTTAGCGAGCGGGAGACATCGAGGTGCCACAGCTGGAAGTTTCCGATGGAGGCTCGGGTCGCCTGCCTTCTCGTCATTTTGGACTTGGAAACGCGGACGGACGCTCCACATCGAGCGAAGCGGACCGCGATCGATTGTCCCGCAGGCTCGGAACCAGCGACCCGGGTTGGGTGATCTCTCCCTATCGCGTGTGCCCGCTCGGCGCCCACGTCGATCACCAGGGCGGCCCGGTGCTTGGAACTGCGATTACGGCGCACACTCTGCTTGCCTTCCGGGAATCCCGCGACGGAAACTGTCGCATTCGCAGCGAACACTATCCCGGCGAGGTGGTGTTCGATATCGATAAGATCGGATCTGCTGCCCAGGCTCAGCGCGGCGGTGGCGATGCCTGGGGGCTCTATGCCAAGGGCGCCGCAGCCTTGATGCGCGAGATCAGTCCCAGGCCGCTACGGGGGGTCGAGGCGTGCTCGTCGGGCTTTTTGCCGGGTGGGGGCCTCAGTTCATCGGCTTCGATCACCCTCGCTTATTGCGCTGCGCTCGCAGCGGTCAACGGAGTCGATCTCGATGACCGCCAGTATGTCGATCTCGCACGAAGAACCGAGAACGAATGGGTGGGCGTGGCGTGTGGAATCCTCGACCCGGCTTCTATCGTGGGGGGGCTGCGAGATCACCTGTTGTCGATTGATACCCAGAAGGTGAGTTGGGTGCCCCTGGCAAAGGGAGCGATGACACCCAGTTTTCGAATTTTGGTTGCTTACACGGGGATGTCGCGCAATTTGGGAGAAACGGGGTTCAACCGCCGCGTCGAAGAGTGTGCCGCCGCCGCTCGAAGTATCGCGGCGCACGCGGGTCTCGGGGAGGTGGAGCGCTTGGGTGATCTTCCCGAGGCTTTGGTCGAACAGGTACTCGAGCAGCGCCTCGGTTTCCTAGAGCCGGTCTTGGAGCGGCGTGCCCGGCACTTCCACGAGGAACGATTGCGGGTTCGCCAGGGAATCGCAGCCTGGGAATCCGGCGATCTCAAAACCTTCGGCACCCTGATGAACGACTCCTGCCGTTCCTCTCGCGAGAACTTCGAGACGGGCTCCCCGGAGCTTATCGACCTTCATGCGATCATGCGGGCTTGCGACGGTGTCTACGGCGCGCGCTTTTCGGGTGCTGGATTCGCGGGTTGTGCGATCGGCCTGGTCGCCGAGGAAAGAGCCGAAGCCGCTCGCCAAAGCATCGAAGGCGAGTTTGGAAACCAGTACCCCGCGCTGGCAAAGGATGCCCATTGTTTCCTGGTGGATTCCGATGACGGGCTCCGGCTCGGATGAAGGCGATTCTCCTGTGCGCAGGGTTTGCGACTCGCATGTACCCCCGAACTCGAAATTTCCCCAAGCCGTTGCTCGAGGTGGCCGGTCGACCCATCCTCAACGACCTCGTGGAGCAACTCATCGAGAGCGGTCACGTGAACTCGTTTCAGGTTGTAAGCAACGCGCGCTTCCTTCCTCACTTCACCGAGTGGGCGGCGAATATGAAGATTCGGCACCCGGCCTTCGCATTTCGTATCGATGATGATGGGGTTCTGGAGAACGATGCACGGCTGGGCGCCGTCGGCGACCTGAACTTGGCGGTGGATCGTGAGGATCCGGGAGGGCTCGCGCTCGTTGCGGCGGGCGACAACTTATTTCGTTTCGATCTCGATCGGCTGTTGGGCCGCGCCGCGGCCGAACCCCGGGATACGATCGTCGTTTATTCCGAGCGCGACCTTGAACGCCAGCGGCGGACAGGCCTTGTCGAGATGGACGAGGATTTTCGGGTGACGGCCTTTCACGAAAAACCCGAGCACCCGCCTAGCGAGTGGGCCTCGCCGGCGCTCTATCTCCTCACCCGAGCCTCCCTCGCGATGCTTCCGGAGTTCCTGAACTGCCATCCTGGAGCCGACGCCCCGGGGCACTTCATTCGGTGGCTGGTGACTCGTAGCCAGGTATACGCCCACGTCATGGAGGGGGGGCGTCTCGATGTGGGCGATCTTGCTGGGCTTGACCGCGCCGAGGCGTGGCTGAGGAAGCGCAATGCGCCTTGCTAGCGAGCGAGTGTTGGAGGAGCGGCGGGTCGCCGGCTTGCAATTCGCTTCGGTGCGGGCGGGGGGCAAAGCTTGGGCTGTTCTTCTCCTGATGATCGCTTGTCTCGTACTGGCCGCGTGCGGCGGAAAATCGGATGTGCGAAGAATCAAGCTCGCCCACGGCCTGCCCACTAGCCACCCGGTCCACGAGGCGATGGTCTATCTCGCTGAGCGCGCTGCGCTGCACTCAAGTGGTGCGCTGCGCGTGGAAGTTCATCCGAGTGAGCAACTCGGAACCGAGCGCGAGGTCATCGAATTGCTTCAAATCGGTAGTGTCGGAATGACCAAGGTATCGGCGAGCGTGATGGAAAGTTTTGTTCCCGAGTACGGGGTGTTCAGTCTTCCCTATCTCTTTCGTGACGACAAACACCGGGCAGCGGTTCTGGACGGGGAAATCGGCGGAGAGATCCTGCGCGCGGGCAGGCGCTTTGGATTGAACGGGCTCGTCTACTATGACGCCGGGAGCCGGAGTTTTTATACCCGGGAGCGCCCCATCCGTACACCTGCCGATCTGGGGGGACTCAAGATCCGCACCCAGGAGAGCCCTTCGGCGATTCGAATGGTGCGCGCTCTGGGCGGCTCGGCGACGCCGATTGCATGGGGGGAGCTCTACACCGCGCTCCAGCAGGGCATTGTCGACGGTGCCGAGAACAACCCGCCAAGTTTTTACTTGTCGCGCCATTACGAAGTCTGCAAGTACTACTCCCTCGATGAACACACATCGGTGCCGGACGTAGTGCTGGTCAGCACCCACCTTTGGGAGGGTCTCAGACCGGAAGAGCGCGAAGCTCTTACGCGGGCTGCTCGGGAGTCGGCGCTGCTCCAGCGGAAGTTGTGGGCGGTCGCCACCGCCGAGGCCATGCAATTCATCGAGGCCTCGGGAGTCGAGATTCTTCGCCCGTCGAAAAGGCTTTTCGCGGAGTCGGTCGAGGGCATCTACGCGGCCCTGGCTGAAACGCCCGCCCTGGCGCGCCTCAGCGAACGTATCCGAGCGGTTCAGTGACCGCCCGAAAGCTTCGCAGCGGTCTGGACCGCGCCCTGGAGGCCGCGCTGGCGGTTCTAATGTCCGCCATGGTGATTAACGTCCTGTGGCAGGTCTGTACCCGTTTCCTGCTCGGCGATCCCAGTTCGGTCACCGAGGAGATCGCCCGCTTCGCGCTGATCTGGCTCGGCATGTTGGGCGCGAGTTACGGCTTTGGCCGCAAGGTTCACCTATCGGTGGGGCTCGCTGAGGAACTTCTGGCCAAGCGAGTCAAGAAAGGGCATCCGCTTCGAATCGCCTTGGCGCTTACCAGTGCCGCCTGGGTGAGCGCTTTCGCGGTCTCGATTTTACTGGTGGGTGGGGCGAAATTGGTGTCGATGACGCTCCGGCTCGAGCAGACCTCGGCTGCCCTGGGTGTGCCTCTCGGCTTCATCTACGCCGTGCTGCCCATTTCGGGCGCAATCATTCTCATCTATGCAGGGCTGGAGGCGGTCGAGGCATTTGGCCGTCCCTCCGGCCAGGTTGACGAGACTTAGTTGGATCCCTTTCACTCGGCTCTCCTGTTCGGCGCTTTCGCGATTCTTCTCGCGCTAGGGGTTCCGATCGCGGTGAGCATCGGGCTCTCGGCGCTTTTTACGCTGGGACTGAGCCTCGATCCAGGAGCGGCACTGACCACGATGGCTCAACGCATGGCCACCGGGCTCGATCGCTTTACCCTGCTCGCCATTCCATTTTTCATCCTCTCGGGGCAGCTGATGAATCGCGGTGGCATTGCGAGGCGGTTGATCGATCTCGCCCGGGCGCTCGTGGGCATGCTGCCCGGCGGGCTCGCGTTCGTCAACGTAGTTTCGGGCATGCTCTTCGGCGCGATTTCGGGTTCGGCTGCAGCAGCTGCGGCGGCGGTCGGGGGGTTCATGGTCCCGCGCATGGAAGAGCAGGGATACGACCGGGCCTTCGGAGCCGCGGTCAATATCGCCTCGGCGACGACCAGCCTCATCATCCCGCCGAGCAATATCCTGATCGTCTATGCCCTGGCGAGTGGGGGTGTCTCCATCGCGGCGCTCTTTGTGGCCGGCTACATACCGGGCCTGATGGTGGGCGGCGCGCTGATGGGGGTTGCGGGAATTATCGCGTTCCGTCGCGGTTACCCGGTGGACGAACGGGTGCGGCCTGGCGAGACGCTTCGTCGGGCGGTTGCGGCGATCCCGAGCATTTTTCTGGTGGTACTGGTTATCGGGGGCATCGTGGGCGGAATATTCACCCCCACCGAAGCCGGGGCGATCGCGGTTCTCTACAGCTTTATTCTTTCGGTGGCGGTCTACAAGGAAGTGAAGTGGAGCGACATTCCCGGCCTGCTCGTCGAAGCGTCGCTCATGAGCTCGATCGTCATGCTCCTGATCGCGACCTCCATGGCCTTTTCCTGGGTTCTCGCTTATGAGCGAATCCCCGAAGCGATCACGACCGCGCTGCTTTCGATGGGCGGCGGAAAAATTGCGACTCTTCTGGCGATTAATTTGATTTTGCTCGTGGCGGGTACGGTGCTGGACATGACACCCGCAGTCCTCATCTTTACCCCGATGTTGTTGCCAGTAGCGGTGGGGCTCGGCATCGACCCCGTTCAGTTCGGGATCATCATGGTGTTGAATCTCTGCATTGGACTCTGTACGCCGCCGGTCGGGAGCGTACTTTTCCTCGGATGCAGCGTCGCGCGTACCGGCATCGGCGCGACTTCACGCGCCCTCATTCCCCTGTACGCCGGGATGATTGCGGTTCTCCTGCTGGAGACTTTTTTTGGGCATCTCTGGTTGTAAGCCCTCCGCCCTCCGCCCTCCGCCCTCCGCCCTCCGCCCCCCGAGGGCGAAGGCACGGCGTCAGGGCGCCCAAGCCGGCGACAGCTGAAGCGGGCATACGGCGAGCGGGGCCGATTCAGCTTTGAACCGGAAAACGCCGATGGATGTAGCAAGAGAGGGATGAGCCCTTGCCGACTCCTTGCGGGTCCCTGGCTGCGCGGCGGACAGGGTTCCAGTCGCGAGGGGCATGCGGCTCGAAGCAAACACGTGTCCAATCGATCGTTCATGAAGCCGGGGCCGACAGAACCGAAGGTTGAAGAGTTGAGTCAATCTTGGCTCCGGCTCGCCTTGCCGAGAGTTGCCCTCGCTGCGGCCATCACGATCCTGATGGTTCTGGTTGCTGGCCTTGCTGGGGCGAACGAGATTTGTACCCTCGACGTGGATTGCCTCGAATTGGAATTTTGTACTCGAGAGCTCGGTGTCTGTTCGGGGCAGGGCACCTGCACGGTCAGGCCCGAGGTCTGCATCCAAGTTCACAAACCCGTTTGCGGATGCGACGGCACGACCTACAGCAATTCCTGTTATGCCGCGTCGGCTGGGGTTGATGTTTTTGTCTCAGAACCGTGCGCCACCATTGCCAAGGGGGTTCCGGGAATTTCTTCATGGCAGGGGATTGTGGTACTCGCAAGTGCGCTCGCGAGCATCAGCATGCTCTACCTTCGCTCTGTGCGTTGAGCGCGCCCGAGATTCCGCAGTTTCCGCCGAAGAGTTAGGGCCACGGGTGAAGGCGAACGTTCAGCGTCTCGAAACCCTTGACGAAATTTGACCGTACCCGGACTGGCTCTCCGACGACCTCTACCCGATGGAAGCGCTTGAGCAACTCTTCCCACAGGATACGGAGTTGCATTTCGGCCAGCCGACTTCCCATGCAGAAATGCACCCCCCAGCCAAAGGAGAGGTGATGGCGTGAATTGGGTCGGTCGATGAGAAACTCATTGGCTCGATCGATCGCGGATTCGTCCCGGTTGCCCGACACGTACCACATGACCACCCGGTCTCCCTTTTTGACGGACTTTCCCCCGAGTTCGGTGTCCTGGGTAGCGGTTCGCCGCATGTGGGCGAGGGGTGTCTGCCAGCGAATGATCTCGTTGACCATATTCGGAATCAGACTGGGATCATCCCGGAGCTTCTGGTACTCGGCGGGATTCTCGTTGAGTGCCAGGACACCTCCCGAAATCGAGTTCCGCGTAGTGTCGTTGCCACCGACGATGAGGAGCACCAGGGTTCCCAGGTACTCCATGGGATCGATTCCCTTGGTGGCTTCTCCGTTGGCCAACGCGGTGATGAGATCGATCCGATCGCCGTCGGGGGCATTCTCACGTTGCTTCCACAGCTCGGTAAATTCTTTCAAGCACTGCATCAAGGCGGCCTGGCGCTCCTCCTCCGTGATGCCCACGGCACCGACTTGTTCGGGGCTTGCTGTCGCCATATCGGACCAGAAAGTCAGCTTGCGGCGTTGCTCGTAAGGAAAATCAAAGAGAGTCGCGAGCATTCCGGTGGTCAACTCGATGGAGACGCGGTCGACCCAATCGAAGCTCTCTCCCACTGGGAGCCCTTCGACAATTTCGACTACGCGTTCGCGAATCTTGGGTTCCAGCCGATTCAAGTTGCGGGGAGCGACGACGGGCTTCACGACATTGCGATGGGCGTTGTGTCGAGCTCCATCCATGGTGATAAAGCCCGCCTCCAGAGGGAAATCTGGATCGGGATCACCGATTACAATGCTCCGCGCCGAAGAAAAGATTTCTGGGTTTTTTTCGACCTGCACGATGTCGTCAAAACGAGTGACGGACCAATACGGGCCGAACTCGCTTTCAGGGCAGTAGTGAATCGGATCCTCGGCGCGCAGGCGCTCGAAGTAGCCCCAAAGCGTGTCGGTCTCGAAGAGTTCCGAATCGGAGACATCGATTTTCTCAAGGGGAATCGAATACGGGTCGGCGTTGGCCTGCCCCAAGGAGGGTCTGGGGGCATCGATTGCGGGTGCAGTCATCGGATCTCCTTTGTGGACAAAGACTCGCGTTGATCTTTACCTTGCAGAAGGGTAGCGTGAGCCAATGGTCGGTCATTTTGCGCCAAGTCGGCTTTACACCCGGGGATATGGGACGAGTGCGCTCCCCATGCCCGCCGCCTATTTGAGACTCTTCGTTCGTCGCTTCGGTCGCCGCAGCGGTCAGGCGGAGGCGATGCTTGCGGGAACCGGGATCAGCCCATCCCAGGCCATGGCTGCGGCGCCCGACGATTCCGTCCTTATCTGGCAACAGTTCCGACAATTGCAGAACTT
>DUCH01000432.1:0-340 GCA_012959865.1 Myxococcales bacterium
GGCCTGTGCGCACCTGCACCGCTGTATTCAGCAAATCAAAGAAGCCGGCGCCAAAGCCTGCATCACACTCAACCCTGCGGCATCGACGATCGAGTTGATCTTGGATGAGGTCGATCGGGTATCGGCGATGACGGTCAACCCGGGCTTTGGTGGGCAATCGTTTATTGAGGGTGCATTGCGAACGGTTGAGCAGGTCGCCGACTGGGTGAGTCAGCGCGGGCTCTCAGTGGACATCGAGGTGGATGGGGGTGTGAAGGCGAGCACGATCGCGCAGGCAAGGAACGCGGGCGCCAACGCGTTTGTCGCCGGTACCGCGATATTCAAGCATGACGAGTACAAG
>DUCH01000432.1:389-8375 GCA_012959865.1 Myxococcales bacterium
GGTGTTTTTTTTTGGGGGGGGGGGGGCAGACGGGCCTGGCTTCGACCTGTGATCGGACCCCATCTCGCGCCGCTCGGAAACTGCTTGGAACGTCCCTTGGAGCCCCCACTGAGTCGTTTTCAGCCCACGCGCCCGACCCATACCAGCCGCGGCGAGGCACGTCCTCAATTGACATCAACGCGAGATTCGTGACCTCTCCAAAGGACGCAAATCTCCAGGGATCAATGTTTCGACATCGGCTATCCGCGACTTTTCCGACGCCGCCAATCGTAGGCAAAATCCTACGAGCATGCGCTACGACTCTTCCATGCTTGGATTCTGCGACCGGAATTTCCTTTACGAATGAACTCTCGGGGTAGCGCCGCCTCGCATCCCACGTCTCAGATAGCGCTCAGGCCCATCTCGCATGCTATCTCGCTGTTAGTTGAATCCCACACCGGACGGCTTTCTGACCAATGTTCTGCCAGCATCCGGGTCCAGCGGCATGGACATCATGATCAATGTCTTGAAGACGCTGACATTCATTGGCATTGTCGTCCCAGTCAACCGGCTACATGCTCTGCAGAGTTGATTCGAGAGTCCAGTTGCAGCGTGGTCGCGAGAAGCCAAATGCGGTGCAGGAAGAGTATCGGGGGGTGGGGAAGGCACTACACTTCTGGTACAATCGCGCATTCGCGATACAAAGGCTCGCAAATGCGCCTATCTCAAACCCGCAACAGAAGTGTTGCATAGATGACCAGATGCGGCTGCAATAGCCGAGTCATCCGGTGCTTTCGAACGGAAGCATCCGATCGGACTATGACTATAGAGTTGAGCAATGGGGGGCCTGTTTGAGAGTAGGAATCGATGCAGGCCCGATGATGGTCAGGTATTCGGGCATCAGCCGCTATACCGATCAACTTCTTCGGGCCTTTGCTCGAATCGACACCAGCAACGAATACGTCCTCTATGGCCTTGATGGTGGCATTCAAGGTAGGGTTCCCACCACCAACGCCAAGGATTTCGGGCCGCGATTCAGCCGCGACGCCCGCCGAGTTCCACAGATACACAAGCTCGATCGCGGCATGCTGCTGGGCAAGAGTGCGAACCTCGACCTCTTCCACGGCACGAACTACTGGGCGCCACTGATTCGCAATTTCCCGTCGGTTCTGACGATTCACGACCTGACGGTTCATCTGCTGCCCGAGAACCACCCGCGTACCCGACGACTCGCACATGCGCTGCTGCCCGTACACTGTCGCTCGGCAAAGCGAATCATCGCGGATTCGCTCAATACGAAGCGTGACCTGCAGCGCCACTACAAAATTCCCCCAGAGCGAATCGACGTCATCCACCTTGCAGCTGGCGACGAATTTCACCCGGTCTCGCGTGAGGAAGACCTCCAGCCGGTTCGCCAACGCTATGGACTCCCCGACGACTTCATGTTCTTCGTCGGGGCCATCGAGCCGCGAAAGAACATTCCGCTGCTCGTCCGCGCCCTGTATTGGCTGCGTCGAGATGGGCTCACCTTGCCGCTCGTCATCGCTGGCAATGGCAAAGAAGAGTATGTCGCGTCCCTCCATCGGCTTGTAGAACACTTGAACCTGGAGCTCGGCAAGGATGTCATCATCCTCGGAAACGTGGCGAACGTAGACCTCCCAGCGCTCTACAGCCTATGTGAGCTCTTCGTCTATCCATCTCAATACGAGGGTTTCGGACTGCCTCCACTCGAGGCGCTGGCCTGTGGCACGCCGGTTGTCGTGCCCAACAATTCGTCCTTTGGCGAGATCTACACTGGCTGTGCCACTTTCGCGAGTCTGGATTCACCACAGACGCTGGCAGAGGCCATCAGCAAAGCACTTGCGCCCTCGAGCGCAACCAACGAACTGGTCGATAGAGGCATGAAGTTGGCGCATTCACGTAGCTGGGATGACACGGCCGCAGAGACACTCGATGTCTACCGGCGAGCGGGGGGGCGTCGGCCTCTCAGCTCGACCCGCCGACTCCCGGCCGCCCACGTGCCTTCGGGCCCCCGTTCGGCCTGAGGATTTCGGCGCGACGGGTGTTAACCAGATGCGACTTCGACAGAGATTGCTCGGCGACTGTATTCCATGGAATCGCGCAATGATACGAGCAAGATCGCACCGGAGATCCACTTGTCTGGATCATCGATGAGACGAGCCAGTTTCGACTGCAGACTCGCAGCAGAATCAAAACGGGCGCTCACTGCAGGGACCTAGGGCCGTTCATGTACGCATCAAGACCTACACTCGATCTGCTCTAACCCGAAGCCGAATTGAGAAAAGCCTGCAACCACACTGCTTGCTCCGTTTTACTTGAATTAGATGCAGTCACTGTCGGCGTGTGTTTGTATGGTTCATAGTCATACGCTGTGGTCTCGCACGCTCCCTATGGCACCACTCGAGTCAGTTCTGCGCCTATTGGTTCCTGCTGTTCACATCGGACAACCCTACCGATTTAGACGAGGCTGCGCCGCCGTCGTCGACGGGGAAGGTCTAGCCACGTCCCTCCATAGGGATTTGACCTAACGCCCATACCCGGACGTTGTGCCAGAAGACAGCTTGAGTGTCCTATCCTCTCTGCTATTCGGCGCTGGAGACCGCGAGACTCGAGACTTTGTGGTCTAGCCCGGAGGTGAGATTGCCATGAGCCAACTTCTGCGGTTCCCCAGCGCGGTCAAGCGAGATCCGGCGATCGAGATCTGGATGGATGAGCATTCGGATGAATTGGGTGCGATCGCGCAACGCTGGTTTGAGGTTGTGCGCAATTGCGGAGACGATGTTCGAGAGTTACTGCATGATGGCTATCCGACAGCGTGTGTGGGCGATGCCGCATTCGCCTATGTGAATGCCTTCAAAGCCCACGTCAATGTCGGGTTCTTTCGTGGCGCCGAGATTGCTGACCCGGAGGGATTGTTGGAAGGCACTGGCAAGTTCATGCGTCATGTGAAAATCAGGCACGAACGTAACGTCGATGCCACGGCTCTAATGAAGCTAATCGTAACTGCCTACACCGATATCAAAAGGCGTTAGAGGCGGAGTAGTTCATGCGCTTTCGATAGATTGAGTTCGTCCGGATGATCGACGGGCGAAAACGGGCAGGGAACGGACCTTGAACTGTCTTCGCGGGTGCTCGCGGCCCTCGCTTGGTCAAAACCCGACATCGTGGGCAGCGAATCGCTGGTCTTTCCGAACCGCTCAGGCGGGTTCATCGACCCACACAACTTTCGGGCGCGTCCCTTCAGACGAATCGTCGAACGCGCCTTGGGCCGACCGCTTCTCCATCATGGAGAAGGGGCGGCTCGTGGCCGGCGGGACAATGGAGCAGCTCGACGACGAGCTGGTGGCAGCGCATCTGAGCGTTTGAACCGGCTTCCCTCCCGGGTACGGCCAAGCCGCGGCTTCGCGCGTATCGACTTGGAGTTATTCCGTATTCTTGTTCCCGCAAAGAGCCTCGACCGAGGGGAAGAGGAGAGGAGAAGTCGCGCCCAGCGCGATGGAGTCCGGGCCGTTCTGGAAATCGAAGTGGTCGGCCGGGTCGGCGTCCGTCACGAACACACTCCCGTCCCCGGTGCGGTCGGCCCACACGAAGAGCCCCGAGGCAGGGATCGAACCCGAGAGCCCGATCACCGGGCCCACGGCCTTATTGAAACCGTTCGCGCCCTCCGCGGGTTATTCGCCGCGGTCCCGCAACCAGCCCGCGATGTCCTTGCCCAGGGCCTTACTGCAGCGTCCAAGTACGGAGCACGAACCCTTGTATTGACCCATGAAGCCGCCGCCAGAACTGCGTGAAAAATTGACGAGCCCCTTGGACACTCCGTCTTCGAACAACTCGGCTCGGGCAGACATCGACTTGGAATGCCCGATAAACGCGTTACCCGTGCTGACAGCACTCGTGATCTCCACGACCAGCACGCGTCCCGGGGCCTTGGGATCCACTTCCTCAACCAGTTGCGTCTTGACGCCGTACTTGGTGGCATACTGATTCAAGTATTTCCCAAGCTTCGTGCCGAGTTGGGTGCACTCATCGACAATCTTGGTCTCAATGATTGTCTTGTCCTTGTAGGGAACGTCCATGGCGACCTGAATCGCTCCGTTACCCGCCCAGCCGGAGTTCGACAGGAGGAGTACCGCTGTTACGACTAAGGCGCCCGCTTGCATCGACATATTATGCGTCCTTGCACATTCAGGATTGAAATCCAAGTCAGCCTAGCATCCTCGCCGGGGGAAGTGCAGGTTGCCCCGCCGCCCAGCTGCGATGCCTACCAGACCGAGCCCGAGAAGAAGCGCGACGATATGCGGGGTATCGAACTCGAGTAGAAGACCGAGCACGGTCCCCGGTACGGCGATCCACTCTCACGTCCGGGTTTCCGTGGCAGATAGTCCGATCGACCGGGGCGTGTTCAGGCCGACTCCAGATTTCAACCCGAAATCGCCCTCCACGGGCCTCCCCATAGGAACTTGGCCTAACGCCCCTACTCGGACGTTGTGCCTGAAGACGGCTTGAATGTCCTATCCTCGCTCGTCGATTGATCGGGTCGGTATTCTTCGAGCGCCTCCAACGATTGGTACCCTGAAAATGCGATTTCTCTTGCTAGCCGGAGCCATCGGTCCGGCGCTCTTCGTGACGGCAGTTCTGATTGGGGCTTCGTTGCGTCCCGACTATGACCATACGATGCAGGTGATGAGTGCACTCGGTGCAACGGATTCGCCGAACGCGATATTGATGAACGGCCTTGGTTTTCTACCAGCGGGGATATCGATCGTCGTCTTCGGTTTCTCGCTCTTCTACTTCGCTCCACGATCCGTTCTGGCGTTTCTCGGCGGATTCCTGGTCGCCATCTTCGGGAGCGGGGTCTTCGCCGCGGGGGTCTATTCCTGTGACCCCGGGTGTGTGGGCGCCGGAACCTCGCACGAGGCCTACTTGCATATTGTCGCGTCCGCCGTCGCTTTCTCTTCGGGAATTTTATCGTGCTTCGTATGGGGCGGTGCCTTCCGCGCCCGCCCGGAGTGGCGATCGCTTTCGTATTTCTCTTTCGCCGCGGGTCTCGTTTCTGCGGGTCTCTTGTCCGCTTTCAATTCGGCCTCCGGAACCGAAGCCTATCCGGGCATCTGGCAGCGACTCTTCATTGCATCGCTCTTTGGGTGGTGTGCCATTGTAGGCGTCGTCTCCTATCGATTGGCTTCAGAACCGCAAATGGGAGCGGCGAACAGCACCGGAATTTGACCGCAACAGACAGGCAGGAAAGGACTCTGAAGATGGGCCTCACGGGAAGCAAGGCAGTTGTCACCGGGGCCTCAAGCGACATCGGGGAAGCCATTGCTCTGGAGTTCGCGGCCCGGGGGGCCTGCCTGACCCTCACTGCCCGCCGGGGTGACCGGCTCGAAGAACCCGGCTCCCGGATCCGGGCGGCGACGATAGGAAAGGCTTTTGCGGTCTTTGTCTCGACTGCGCTGGCGTTGCTCTCAGGGGCGTCTTCGGCGGTTGAACCTTCCACCGACCACGACGTCGTGATCGTCGGGGCTGGAGTTTCTGGTCTCTACGCCGCATACACGCTGAACAATCTCGGGTTTGACGTTCTCATCCTCGAAGCCACGAACCGCCATGGGGGCCGGGTCTACTCGGACACTCTGGGTGACGTGGGGATAGAGCACGGTGCGGAAGAACTCTATGGGGCGACCAACAACCCCGTCACGGGATCCCCTAGGGATTTAACATAACGCCCAGGCTCGGACGTTGTGCTGGAAGCCAGCTTGTATGTCCTATACCCCCCGCGAATTCGTGTTCGAGCTGGTTCTGGACGGCCCGATGGACGAAGCCGCCGGTCTGTGCGTGCTCTACAAGGGCTACAGCGTGGTCCCCGAACCCTCACCGCGCTGCTGCTGGGGCTGGGGTTGACGGCCCTGGCCGCCGCGCGGCGGCGGCGCTAGCCGGGAGCCCCGCTCCCGGGCCGCGCCGTTTCCCTCGGCGTGCCCCGCTCTCCTGATTGCCTTCTGGGCTTTCGCTCTGGCGGCCCCCGTCCTGTGATTTGCTTCACAGCACGTCCGCCCTCGGTGACCGCAACATCGGGAACGCGACGACTCGTCGCTTGGAGACTGAATCCATGCGCAAACGCGGAAAACGGGAGCCGAGCAGCAGGCCGACAGATGCTAGGTCGACCGGCGCGGCGGAATTGCTTCCGGAATGAGTGGTTTTCCGCGACTATGCCTTACCCGAGGAGTGCATTCCAAAATTTTTCAGGCCGGGAAGCAGGTCTGTCAGTGCCTCGATCACGATGTCTGCGCGACTCGCCTGACTACGCGCCGCATCCAGATATTCCCAGGGTCCACGCCGAATGAGTACGCGGGAATAGGACATTCAAGCTGGCTTTTGGCGGCGCGAGGCTCGCACTAGGTGACCCAATCACCGAGCCTTGACAGGGCTTCAGCTTCGCTCAGCTTTGAAGCTTCGGCCTTGACCTCCGCCGGGACCCATCGAGGATAGGCGACCTCTGTGACGACATGACGTCCAGAGTCGGAGTGCACCTCGCGCACCTGGGCCAAACGCTCCTTGGGGAGGCGCTTGGCTGCGCCCACAACTGCTGGCCAGAGCCGCCTGTGTATGAAGGTGATCTTTCCATTGACGAGACGGCACACAAGGATGTCGTCCCGGCTCCGTACCCCCTGAGTGAGCTCAAAGATTTCGTGGCTGCGAGGATGGGACCACCAACTTCCGCAAATTGCGCCACCCGCGATTGCCGCGGCCAAAGATGGCACCGGGCCCCCAGCCGACTCGAGGACGACTCCGTGCTTGCGGACAAACGATGCGGCCTGACGAGGTGTCACAGAGCGCCGCCCAACGGATCGGCGTTCAGCGGCCAGCAACAGCGCTGACCGAGACCGACCCTAGCCTCTCAGTATGCCGCCAGCCTGCAACCAAGGTCAATCGAAACAAGCTGTTGATGATCCGTCTGCAACGGCTTGTTGGGCGGCGGCTACCGAGGCTCGCCTTCTCCGTAGTACCGCCCAGCCACGGGCACATAGCCGCCAGCGGACCCATCGTTGAACCGGATTGGCCAGCTCTGCAAAGCGCCCCGAACTCCGCGCACTACCTCGAAATGGAGGTGTGGGATACCTCCTTCGGATCCACTCGTACCGATCGATTGCCGGGCGACGATGTTTGCACCCACCGGGACACTGTTCGACGACAGGTGCCGGTAGATCCCTCGCGTTCCATCGGCATGGCGCACCGCAACCATGGCACCGGTCGCACAGCTGACAACGCCACCGCGGACGGCTACGACCACTGTGCCGACGGGCATCGCGAAGTCGAAGGCGTGGGAATAGGACATTCAAGCTGGCTTTTGGCACAACGTCCGAGCCTGGGCGCTATGTTAAATCCCAAGGGGGAGTCCCGTCGCGGGGACCCTGCTCTATACAGGTAATTCCTGGCCCAATCCGTGGCGGGTTGCGAACGGCTTCACGTCGGCCTACGGCAACAGCATCAAGTTTGGCGACGGCGGCGGAGACACCCTGGCCCATCAAGGTTTCTACTACGACGCGCGCTCCTACAACGTCTCGGTCATCCCTGAGCCCAGCACCGCCCTCCTCCTTGGGCTCGGCCTCGTGGGCATGGCTGCTCGGAGGCGCTCGCTGGGCTGAGTGTCCAGGGTCGCCCTACCGCGGCATCCGCATCGACTACAGAACCGCCTCGGACACCCGCTCGTCATCAGGGCGGAGGACGGCCCATGTAGATGGCTCATCAACTCCAGAAATCGTTCTCCACCTCGACCCGATGGCACCCTCTAGAGCCCCCTGCTGCCTTCTCGCAAATTCCTTGACACCATTTCCGTCTTGAGCCTGCCTCATACTCAAGAGGAGAACTGCCCATGGCCACCGCAATCGACTTCCACTCTGATCTCACCGCAGGCGAACCGCCACTTCCGTGACTGGGTAACCTCTCTCGGTCACCTGGCGGACAGCTTCATCCTTGAACTCGGGGGTAAAT
>DUCH01000432.1:8469-14007 GCA_012959865.1 Myxococcales bacterium
GGCTCATGCCGCCGTATTGGGGTACGCGAGCCGATGCTTCCGGATCCGCGGTTCCATCAACACTTTCGTGTGGCTCCACGCGATCGCCGAGCCGTCGCCACGGTTCGCCTCGGCACGGCCCGTCACGGGGCTCCCCCTAGCGATTTAACATAACGCCCAGGCTCGGACGTTGTGCCGGCAGGCAGCTTGAATGTCCTATGCCCCGAGTATTGGCGATTCGCCCCGTTTCGGAGCACCTGGAGGAAGTCCGAGTTCATACCCTCGGACTGCGGGAAGTCGACGTGCTCCAGGAACTGAGGGGGGCAGTCCCTGCCCGCCGAACTCTTCAACCCGGCTCCCGCGAAGCCGTCCGAAATCCAAGCACTCTGTCGCGACTATTTCCCGCCCCTCGAAAACAAGATCGCTTTGCGAGCGCTGCGCACCCTGGTGCGCCCGAGGCGTTGACGAAATTCGGGGCAGACCCTGGGACTGCCCCGCTTTCCGAGCGAAAGAAGCGGACTCGCCGCCGGGCCGAGCTTCAAGGTGTCCTTTCTCCGAACTCTCTACCCTTGGCCGGGCCGGACCGTTCTGGTCTATCGTTTGGTTGGTCAAAAGCAGGTTCGCGTCGGTGCCGCACCCTGGACTGCCTGTTCCCTGGCAGTCGTGAAGACAATTCGGCGACAGATCAACCGAGAGCGTCCAGCAAGGAGCATCCAGATGAGTCCCGAAGATATTTACCCCGGCGCGAAATTTCCGATCCGTCGCGAAATCCACGACGCCCAGGCCACGGCTATCGGCCAGTGGGCGTCGCCGGGTACGTGGTGGTCGGCGGCCGAGCGGCTCGCGATCGTGGGCGAGGTCCGAAACGCTCGCGATGCCGAGGAAATGCCCCCGTGGATCGCTCCCTCCACGGTCGACGGACTGATCCCCGAGGATCATCCGCTCCCCGACGGGGCAATCGACGCGATTTGGCGGCTGACCAATCACCTGGGAACCGTGACTCGCCGCTGGTACGAAGCACTCGTACCCGATCGCCTCAGTGCCGAGCAATACGTCGAGCTCGTTGGCGTCGTCGCCCAGGTCAATCTCGTTGATCGATTTGCCGACGCACTGACGCTCGATCGTCCGAGCCTTCCCGCCCCGGTGGAGGGCGAACCGTCCAGGGCGCTGCCCGAAGGGGCCGCCATAAACGTCCATTGGGTGCCGACGGCTCCCGTGGTCGATCCCTCCTGGCTACCCACCGACGCGAAGGTCGATGTCCCCAATGTCCGCAAGGCGCTCAGTCTCGTGCCCGCTGAGCGGGTCATGCAGTGGACCCTGATCGACGCCCACTATGTTGCGGGGGGAGCGCTCGCAGATGATTTCGGCGACCAGCATTGGTCGCTGGATCGACCGCAGATCGAGTTGATCGGCGCCAGGACTTCAGCCCTCAACGAGTGCTTTTACTGAACGGCGAGCCACACGGTCCTGCTCGGTCTGAGCGGGGAAGCAAATCAGCAGGGAGTCGCGCTCGGAGTTGTCGGTGGGGTCGAGCGTGGGGATGGGGGCGTACCGCACGGCGGAATTCTTGTTCGCCTCTGCGAAGCCATGTTCGCCGAAGATCTCGAAGCCATCGCAGAAGCCAGGGGCGAGGTGATCGCCGCCATGGGCGAAGCTGCGTTGGTCGACGCCGTCGCGGTGAGTTCCCTCTTTCACCTGATGACCCGGGTGGCAAACGGAACGGGTACGCCCCTCGATTCGTTCATGATCGAGCCCGCGAGCAAGATCGTTGACGCGATTGGTGCCGATACCTTCGCCAGCCGAAAAGACACACAGATGCCCGAGTGAAGATCTAGAGCCCGGATGGGGTCGAAGTCGCGTCTTCCGGAAATTCCGCTATTGCCCCGAAGGCTCGGTTGCGGGCTGCCGGCGTCGCCACACCAGCGAGAACGCCAGCGCCACGAGCAAGACCGCCAGCACGTAGACGGTTGGAAGCACAGCGACGTCCAGGCGGTTCATGACGTTCGCCGCGATCAGCAAAGCGACGGCGAGGTTTCGGATCGAGCTCTCGATGGCGACCGTTGCACAGTCGTCGGGGCCGAGGCCGAGCAGGCGCGCCGACAAAAAACCGATCGAGAGCGTGACGACGCAAAGTACGATTGACCAGGGCAGGGCCTCCACGATTCCCGAGCGCACCACTTCCCATTCCTGCACGATCACGAGAACCAGGACGACGTAGAACATCCGCTGGGCGTATCGTTGCATTCGGGCGACGTGAGTTGTCACGAACTCGACATTTCGATGGCGCCACGCCATGCCGAGGCCAATCGGAAGAAGGATCAGGACAAGGAGGTGCAAGAGAGTCGGAGCCACCGGGAGTTCAACGCGGCCCGAGAGGACGGGCATGATGTCAGAAAAGAGCCAGAAGAAGAGCGGAACGGTGAAGAAGGAAAGGAGGCTCGAAATTGCGGTTAGCACGACCGAGAGGGGCAAGTTGGCGCGTGCGATGAGAACGAGAACGTTGGAGAATCCGCCGCTTGGGCAAGCGGCGATCAACAAGATGCCGATGAGCGAGGCTTCCGAGAGGCCGAGATCGAGGGCGAGTGAGGATGCAACGAGTATCACGGCGGCGAGGGGAAAGGTCAGCGTATGAACCAGGGTGCCCAGGACCGGGACCCTGGGCTCGCGGAGCAATTTTCTGAAGTGCTGAGTTTCCAGGTCGATGCCGATGGCCAGCATCACAATGAAAATGATGAAGGGAAGAAGATGCTGCTGAGCGCTTACGTCGAAGCTCATACGAAATCTTCCTCTTTAGAGGGCATACTCGGACAGGCCCTCGAGAACGGACGGCGACTAGAAGTCGAGTCGACCACGCAGTTCCTCGAAATCGAGCATCACGTGAGCCTGGTACGCCGGCCGCTCGCAGAGCCGTTGGTACCAATTGCGCACATTCGGCAGGGAGGGAATTTCGATTTCCTTCATCTCGAAATAGCGATAGAGCGTCATGCCCGCAGGAATATCGGCTGCCGTGAATCGGTTTCCGACGAGGTAATCCCTTCCCTCGAGATGTTCTTCGAGGATCGCGTAGCTCTTGTTGGCCGCCTCATTGATGGAGGCGATGCGCGGCAGGTTGCGATCCGCGATGGGTGTGCGAAAGACGAGCCAGAATAGAGTGATGAAATCGGGATAGAGTGTCGAAACCGTCCACTCCATCCACTGATCAATGAGCGCTCGCTCTGCCTCGCTTTGGCTCCACAGGTTCTCGGGGCTGTATTTTGCAGCGAGGTAGCGGACGATGGCACCGCTTTCGTAGAGGACGAGGCCGTCGTCTTCCAGGGTGGGCACTCGACGATTTGGGTTCTTTGCCACGTACCCGGGGTCGTCGAGACCCCCGAATTTTCCGCCCAGGTCGATTCGCTCGAAGGGAGCGCCGGTTTCGCCAACCGCCCACATCGCCTTCTGGACGTTGACCGCGCTGGCGCGCCCCCAGATCTTCAGCATTCGTCTCGGCTCCGTCGCCATCGCCGTCGCATCAGCGCAGATCTTCCAGGACGTGCTCGGAAAACCGTCTGAGTGAGCCCATGACCTTGTTCCAGGGTTGTCCGGCATGGTCGAATTGAACGATCAACCGATCCAGCCCAAAACGTTCCTTCCACGCGAGGCAGCGTTCCTTGATATAGGCGGGCTCGCCCGCCATGGGCACCGCATCGGGGCCGGTAAAATCCTGGGTGTGGGGCGGTAGCTCGAGGGTGGCGGGGTCGCCACCGGTTCGCAGACTGAAGACCCATTTCTGGAAGGGAACGTGATAGGCCTTGAAGTACTCGAGGGCATCTTCTTTTCCATCGCCCACGTATACGTGGGCCGAAGCGGCCACTCGGCCTTGTCCGGGATGGCCGGCAGAAACCCACGCTTCGCGATAGGCGGAGATCATCTTCTCCATCGCCGGCAGCCCGCAGGCAGCCGGGGTGATCGCGATACAGAGGCCCTGCTCTCCGGCGCGGAGCGCCGATTCGAGGCTTCCGGGCGCTACCCAGATCGGGGGATGGGGATCCTGGATAGGGCGCGGCTGGAGAGTCACGCCTTCCAGGGGAGGTCGGAAAGCACCCGTCCAATGGACGACGTCCTCGGTCCACAGGGTACGCAGCAGCCCGATGGCCTCTTGCAACATATCCTGGGACTTGCTGGCGTCCTGGCCATAATGAGCGTAGGTCTCCGGTTCGACGCCCCGGCCCGCCATGATTTCGGCGCGTCCGTGGGAGAGGACATCGAGGGTCGCGAAATCTTCGGCGATCTTGACGGCATCGTGATGGGCGAGCAGGGTTACTGCGGTGCCGAGTCGCAAATTTTCGGTGCGCGCCGCGACCTCGGCGAGAAAGACCTGCGGGGAGGCGATGATGAAATCGCTGAAATGGTGCTCGCCCAGCAAGAGCGCATCGAACCCGAGGGGTTCCGCTGCATGAATATATTCGAGGATGTTCTGATGCCTTTCGGCCTGGCTTGTTCTTCGTCCGCTGAGAGGGTCGGGCACGTGGTCCCCGAGCGTCAGGAGTCCTATCTCCATGATCCGATCTCCCCCTCCCTTCCTCTACTGCGGTGAAGCCCTCGGAAGGAGGCTAGGGTGCCCGTACGGCATAATCAACTTGGATATACTTTGAAACAAACCTTCGGAGTTCCATCCAACACAAAGCTTCAGGAGAAGTGCGATGAATCGATCCGGCCAGGTTACCCAGGAGCAAGCCATCGATCTGATGACCCGCTTCGGAGAGGCCTTTGTCTCGAGGGATGATGAAGCATTGCGATCCTGTCTCCACGACGATTTCTTCTGGCATCTCCACGAGGGCCCCGACATTCCCAACGGGAAAACCGTTTCCGGGTTGCAGGGCATGCTGGAAGTATTACAAGCACGTGAGAAGAACTGGAAGGACGTCCGCTATGCAGATGTGAACGTCAGCAGCGATGGCTTGCAGATCATCCAGACCTTCCGCGTCAGTGGGATCGACGAAAAGGGCCGAGCTTTCGATGTCAGGGCCGTCGACCTCTATGCCGTCGAGGACGGAAAGCTCGCGTCGAAGGACAGCTATTGGAAGAACGTCGACCGCAGCTGACCGCCCGAAGCTCGGGCAGAAAGAAGCGAGGCTGAGCGTTTCCGGGGATAGGACATTCAAGCCGCCTTCCGGCACAACGTCCGAGCCTGGGCGTTATGTTAAATCCCTAGGGGGAGCCCCGTGGCGGGAGTTCTTTGTTCTCCGACACTACCGTCGAACCGGAGTTGGGCGGCAGGCTGCGTTCCTCCTCTGGGACCGACTCCGTGAGCAGTGGGTCGTACGGGTCTCGCAGGCCAACTACGCTGGCCTGCCCTTTTGGCGCGCCGCCATTGATCAGTATACGAGAGGCACGTTCTCAGAGAGCGAACGTGACGGGAATCCTCACAGCTGGCGGGTGCTCACCTTCAGAAACGCCAATTCGGAACCGGCCGCTTAGGTTCAAGCCTGAAATGTAACACCGAGCCCCAGGCTCGGACGTTGTGCCAGAAGGCAGCTTGAATGTCCTATCCCCTGACAACCGACCAGCGCTCCGGCG
>DUCH01000433.1 GCA_012959865.1 Myxococcales bacterium
GCTGGCCGATCGGCCATTGGCAAACACGGGAGCTAAACGGATAGAAAATTCAATGGCCCATACTAACACTTGGACAGGCATTCCCCCCCCCAAAAAAAGGGGGGGGGAATAGCGGACATCGACGGATGTCCGGGGTCCGTAGGCGGCTTGGCGCCCGGCCGCATGAAGGTCACGGGTGTCGGTTCTCCCCAGTCCGTGGATATATTGCTGGACCATTCCGGGATCCTGGTGCTCCCTCGCTCCCTTTATTGGAGCGCAACTATTGGAGCGCAACGGCTGGCGAGGCGCATCGAAAGTCCCGATTTCGCTTTCTACAGCAAAGACTTGCGGCTCAGAGGCCAGGCGCGTACCCCGCCGGGAGGAATCCATCGCTCCCCTTCCCTGCTCCGGAAACAACCGTCCACTCACCCGAGTTAGTCGGCGCTCGCTCGTTGCAGCCGCAGCCCATAAACACCTACGCCGAGCATAACGAGAAGCAACCCCATGAAGCCTGCAGGTTCGTGGGCGAACATCGGCACCAGAGACACTGGCGCGCTGCTTCCGTGGCTCGCGCAGTCATCCAGGGCGAAGAGAGCAGTGATCGAGTCGGTGCCAAGAACCTCATCGTAGATGCACACCTCGTCCAGGGCACCCGATACCTCGTAGCCATAGCCGAGAAGATCTGCGGTGTCCGAGCCGAGATAGAGCATCCCGCGTCCTCCGCTGGTGGGCAGAGTTGCGAAGGAGACGGGGTCTCCGAGCGGCTCGCCATTCAAGTAGAAGCGAGCCTCCATGGTCTCGGCATCTCGCGTGGCCTGATGGCTCCATGCCCTGCCCCCCTCGAGATCAGCGAGGCGGGTATTGCCCCTCCCAATGCGAGCGCCCGAACCCGGTGTTCCCGAAGACAGCGGCGCATGAAGCCGGGCGACGACGAGCGAGCTAAGCCGCGACTCGTCTCCGGCCTCCACTGGACAGTCTATCTGCCCGCTTGCCGGTTCCGGTGCCATAGACCGGCGAGATCGTCCGACGTTCTCGTCCAGCAGCCTCTGCAAACACGG
This sequence comes from Myxococcales bacterium, assembly GCA_012959865.1. Classification (GTDB taxonomy): domain Bacteria; phylum Myxococcota_A; class UBA9160; order UBA9160; family UBA4427; genus JAZXM01. The sequence goes on from DUCH01000433.1 coordinate 1,038, forward strand.
GGCGACTGTTCGGGCTACCCCGTCAAGCGCCAAGCAGGATTCGTGATCGGGGACCGAGAAGCTTTCGCCCCATCGACACGACCACAATGGGTCCGACCATCCCGCAGAGCCAGAGCGCGAATAGCTTCTCCGGCTCAAACACGCGGCTGGCCATTCGGATCTCTTGTGCGGCGACGGTCAGGAAGAAAAGGTGAAAGAGGTAGACCGGATAGCTCGCGTCGCTGAGCCAACGGAGCGGGCGCATCAGGGGCAGCGGAAACTCGCGCTCCGCCGAGAGCACGAATCCGAACCCGAGGCTGGTCAAGATCATGAGCCAAGCCGTCGCCGAGACCCCGACCTGGGGCAGAAGCTTCCCAAAGGCCAGCACCGTAGCCAACGCGATCCAGACCCCGCCTACGCAACCGACCCAACGCGCCCGCTGCGCGCAAAGCGCCGAGACGATCGCCTCGCGATGCAACCGAACCCACCAGCCGAGCACAAAAGAGAATGTAGTCTGGGGGTGCGACCAACTTCGACCATCTCTTGATCGCGAGAATTGCCTGGTCTGCCCCGTAGGCACCCACACCGAGATTCACTACGGCGAAATCTTTCCGGTACTCGCCGCTGTGTGTATTCAGCAGCACATCCATCTGGAAGGGATAAGAAGCATCCGCTGGCAGTCCGGAGCCCTGAGTATACGAGTCCCCTACCGTAAATATGACTGTCTCGTAGTCAGCGAAGTCGTCCTGGTAGTTGACGGTCCCGAGTGCGCTGGTCTTGATTTCGGACTGATGATCACTCATGTGAAGATCGTGCAGCGAAGGCTTAACCCGGATTCCCAGCTCTTCGTCGTAATTGAAACCAGTCCAGGCGGCCCACCAAATAGATCGGGGTAAAAGTCCGAAGGAGAACCTCGGCGACCAGAAAAGATGCGGTCAGCGTAAAGAGCATGAGGGCCCACTTCTTGTAAATCGAGCCTGTCATCGACTTCATAGCCACGTTCTCCACCCTCTCCACAGAATCGAGCCGTCAGTCTTCCGGCTCTTGGTGCCACCCGGATTGAAATTAATTCTAACCCAAACTTTCGACAATATCGTTCCTCACCGTTGAGTCAAAGCGCGCCGCAAAGCGGGGTATTGAACCCCGAGCGCTAGAGCACGAAAAGCGACATAGACGATGAAGGCCAACCACAATCCGTCATTCCCGAACCGATCGGACAACGGAAAAGTCGCCAGGACGAAGACCGCTGTGGACAAGACCGACGCGTTCCGCATCGCCCGGGTCCTCGATGTGCCAATGAAGATCCCGTCCAATTGGAACGCTGGGAACGAC
>DUCH01000434.1:0-6327 GCA_012959865.1 Myxococcales bacterium
CGTGCCAGCGACCTTGCTCTGGCCACCAGCGACAACCCCCGAACCGAAGACCCGAGGCAGATCCTACGCGATGTCGAAGTGGGGCTGGCTTCCCTTGAGTCCTGTGGTCCCGACGACCTCGGGAGCCGCAGCGGCTGCTACGCGATCATCGAAAATCGGCGGACCGCCATTCAGCGCGCGATGGCAATTGCCCGTCCCGAGGACACCGTCGTCCTCGCAGGCAAAGGGCATGAAGATTATCAGATCGTTGGACGGGAAAAACTTCCCTTCGACGATCGAGTCGAAGCTCGCACGGCGCTCGCACTCCGGAGGCCCGTATGACCGTCCCCTTCAGCGGAGCTGACGCGTTGCGCTGGTGCGAAGGCCGGTTGGCCGCCGAAGCCGATCCAGGCCAATTCGCGGGGGTCGCGATCGATGCCCGAAAGATCGAGTCGGGCCAACTCTTCGTGGCAATACGCGGCGAACACCACGATGCTCACCGATTCATCGACGACGCTCTCCATCGGGGAGCGGCTGGTCTGCTCGTCGAAGAGTCTTGGCTCTCTGAGAACAGCCCTCCGGCGGATACGTGCACCATTGCGGTCACCGATTCGACCGAGGCGCTCGGCGCCCTTGCTCGAGGGCACCGCGAGCAGTTCCAAGGACCGGTCGTTGCCGTCACCGGGAGCAACGGGAAGACCACCACGAAAGAACTGATTCACTCGATTCTCTCGGTTTCAGGTCCCTGCCTCAAGAACCCCGGGAATCTCAACAACGAGTTCGGCCTACCCCTCAGTCTGCTCGCCCGGCGGGAAGGCCACCGGAAAGCGGTTGTTGAGCTGGGCATGAACCATCGAGGCGAAATCGCCCGACTCACGACCATTGCGCGGCCCGATGTCGGGGTGATCACAAACATCGGCTCGGCGCATATCGAATTTCTCGGAAGCCAGGAGGAAATCGCAGCCGAGAAAGGTGATCTGGTTGCCGGGCTCGCACCCGGCGGAACTGCAATTCTTAATCATGACGATCGCCTTGTGATGTCACAGGCCCCAAGGGTACCCGGTCCGCTTCGGACATTCGGCCGGGAAACCGGAGCCGATGTAAGAGCCGAATCCGTTCAAGCGGGCCAGGACGGCCGCTACAGGTTCAGACTGGTCACCCCCGAAGGAAGCGTGCAAATTCGCGTTTCAGGCTTGGCCGATACCATCGTCATCAATGCGTTGGCCGCCTCGGCGGCTTCCCTTGTCGCCGGCTCCGACCTCGACGAGGTCGCACTCGGCCTCGAAAATTTTCAAGGCGTTGCTGGGCGCATGGTTGGCCGAACCATGCCGGGAGGCGGCCGTCTTATAGACGACACCTACAATGCCAATCCGCAATCCATGCGAAGCGCCCTGGAAAATCTGGTGCGATTGGGGGCCGATGGCCGGTGCCTCGCCGTTCTAGGCGATATGGGCGAACTCGGTGATGCAAGCGAGGAATCCCACCGCACGCTCGGCCGGTTGGCGGCGGCATTGGGAATCCATCAACTCTTTCTGCTCGGCGAGAACGCCCACTGGGTAGCCGAAGATGCGGTAGCTGGGGGCATGCCAGAAGACTCCATCCACGTGGAAAAAGAGCAGGAATCTATCGGGCGATCCGTGCAGAAATTTACTCAGCTCGGTGACTGGGTACTCGTCAAGGGTTCTCGAGCCATGCACATGGAGCGACTGGTCGAAATTCTGGCCTCCGAGGAGAACAACTAATGCTCTACCACTTCCTCTACCCGCTGGAGAGCACGTTCGGTGGTTTAAATGTCATTCGCTACATCACCTTCCGAACCGCTGCTGCAACGCTCACCGCCCTTTTTATCGCGTTCGTGGTCGGGCCTTGGTTGATCCGAAAGCTCGCTGCTCTTCGGGTCGGCCAGCCCATACGCGATATCGGCCCTGACCACCAAGCCAAGGCGGGCACCCCCACCATGGGGGGATTGTTGATCCTTCTTTCCCTGGCTGTCTCGGTGCTCCTGTGGGCGGACCTGACCAATCACTTCGTCTGGATCGTGTTGGGACTGACCACCGGATACGGAATTCTGGGCTTCATCGACGACTACAAAAAGGTGAAACTGGGAAACAGCGACGGCGTCTCGGCGCGCACCAAACTCTTCTGGCAAACCCTTCTTGCTTTGGGCGTAGCGTTCGCGATCTACACGAGTCCCGCCTTTGATCAGGAACTCGCCGTTCCTTTTTTCAAGAACTTCACCCCCAATCTAGGCTGGCTTTACATTCCGCTGGCAACGTTCGTCATCGTCGCCTTCAGTAACGGAGTCAATCTCACCGACGGGCTTGACGGGCTGGCTATTGGGCCCGTCATGATCGCCGCCGGTACCTTCGCGGGCCTCGCCTACGCGGCTGGACACGCCAATATCGCCGACTATCTGGCCATCAAACACGTTCCTGGAGCGGGGCAATTGGCCATTTTCTGTGGCGCCCTGGTGGGCGGAAGCTTGGGCTTCCTCTGGTTCAACGCCTCACCCGCCGAACTTTTCATGGGCGACGTGGGCGCCCTGGCCATCGGCGGCGCCCTGGGCACGGTTTCGGTTCTGATCCGCCAAGAGGTTCTGCTCGCGGTCGTGGGCGGGATTTTCGTCGTCGAGGCCGCTTCGGTGGTGATTCAGGTGGGCTGGTTCAAGATGACCGGGAGACGGGTCTTTCTAATGGCGCCGATACACCACCACTTTGAAAAACTCGGCTGGGCCGAGCAAAAAATTGTCGTCCGCTTTTGGATCATCTCCATCATTCTCGGGCTGATCGCGTTCTCGTCTCTGAAGCTGCGCTGAAACATCGAAGGAAAGAGGGTTGAATAAAATAGAGTCCATGGACTTTGAGGGCATGGAAGTTCTCGTGCTCGGGCTGGGAATGTCCGGGCACAGCGCGGCGCGCTTTTGTGCCGACCGCGGCGCGCGTGTCACCGCCGCCGACGAAAGAACCGCCGATGAACTCTCCACCATGAGCGACCTCGATGCCCTCGGCCCCGGCGTACGGGTCGTCTGCGGCCAGCCCTTTCCCGATCCTGCCGGATTCGCGCTGACCGTTCCCAGCCCCGGCATTCCGCCTGCCCGATACCAGCCCTCCGCCCAGCGGGTGTGGGGCGACATCGAACTCGCGAGCCGCGCACTTTCCATCCCAATCGTTGCTGTCACCGGCACCAATGGGAAATCCACCACTGTGCGCCTCATCGAAGCGATGCTTAAAGCTGCAGGTCTTCGCGCTGAAGCCGCGGGCAACGTGGGCACCCCCGCGCTCTCGCTGCCCGGAAAGCCCCTGGACGTCGCGGTTCTGGAGGTGTCGTCTTTCCAGCTGGAAACTATTGACAGCTTCCGTCCCAAGGTCGCTGTGATCCTCAACATCACCCCCGACCATCTGGATCGCCACGGCGATCTTGCAGGCTACGCCCGAGCCAAGCGCCGCATATTCAAAAACCAGCAGCCCGGAGACGTGGCGGTTCTGGACTTTGACAATGAAGTCGTCCGGGCTTTGGCCAGCGAAGCGCCGGCTGAAGTCATCCCCTTCTGCCGTGGCGAGCCCAAGATCCTCGCGGATCATACTCGGTCGGCATGGATCGATTTGGGGGCTGCCGTTTTTTCCGACAACAAGACCCTCCGGCGCGTGGTCTTGGAGTCTGGGACTGGACTCCCGTCTCATGACCGGGACAACGCCCTGGCCGCCTTCACCGCGATCTGGGCACTGGGCGTCGATCCTCTTCAAGCCAGCGCGGCACTCATGGATTTCTCGGCACTGCCTCATCGCTGCGAAGTCGTGGCTACCCGGGGCGATGTGACCTGGGTGAATGATTCGAAGGCCACAAATCCCGGAGCTGCTCAGCGCGCCATCGAAGGAACAGAAGCGCCCATCATCTGGATCGCAGGCGGCCGGGACAAAGGTCTCTCCTACTCCGAACTAGCCCAAGCAGCCCGGCGATCGGTAAAGACGGTCCTCCTGATCGGCGAAGCCGCTGAGCAAATCGAGCATGCCCTGGAAGGGCAAATCGAATCCGAGCGTTGTGGCGATCTTGAGACGGCGGTTCACAGGGCGGCCGCACTCAGCGAGCCCGGGGATGTGGTCCTACTTGCACCCGCCTGCGCGAGCTTTGATCAATTCAAGAGCTTTGAAGATCGTGGCGAGCGTTTCCGTGCCGCTGTTGTCCGTCACGGGGGGGCGGAGCTTTTATGACGAAAGAGAACGCGCGAAAAAGTCGCTCCGGAGTTCGGCGCCAACCTGGCGGTCAAACAACACCCAGCCAGCCGCCCGATACCGGCATCGTTTTTTCGGTTCTTCTCCTGGCCTCCATGGGAACGGTGATGAGCTACAGCACAACGGCCACCCTCGCCTTGGATCGATCGCTGCCTCCTCTCTTTCTCGCCCACGTGGGCGCCTTGGGCATTGGTCTCGTACTCGCAACCGTCACCATGTGGATCCCCATTGACCGCTGGCGCCAGGCCGCCCTTCCCCTCTGGCTGATTTCACTCGGCATGCTGATTTCGGTCGAATTTTTCGGCGTCAAGGTCAACGGTGCTCAGCGCTGGCTCGATGTTCCCGGCCTGGATTTCCGTTTCCAGCCCGTCGAACTCTGCAAGTTGACCACGCTTCTTCTGGTCGCCGCTGTGATTGCCCGCCGAGACGGCCATGAAGAGCTTTCAGGAAACCGAAGCCTGGTGGCTGCGGGCCTCGCTCTGCCGCCGGTCTGCCTGCTTCTCCTGCAGCCGGACCTGGGCAATGCCGTCCTGCTTGCCGGCTTGGTCGCGTTCCTGCTCATCGTTGCTGGAACGCGGCTGACGCGAATGGTCGCACCCGGACTCATTGGCATTCTTGGCATCGCTCTCTACGTAACGCAGAACGCCTACGCGTGGCGTCGCATCACGGGGTTTTTGAATCCTTGGGCCACCTCTCAGGGTGAAGGTTTCCAGCTCGTCCAATCGTTCGTCGCCTTCGGACTCGGCGGAGTTTTCGGCGTCGGTCTGGGCAACGGACAACAAAAACTCGCATACCTACCCGAAGCTCACACTGACTTTGTGCTTTCGCTGGTAGCCGAAGAACTCGGGCTAGTCGGCGTGCTCGCAGTGTTGGCGGGTTTCGTCGGGCTCCTGCTAGCCGGCTCTCGCATCGCCGCCAGAGCCCGGGACCGCTTCACCCTTCTCGTCGCCTTTGGGATGACCACCTTGCTCACTGTGCCGGCCATTGTCAATGCCGCGGTGGTCATGGGGATGATCCCCACCAAGGGACTCACCCTTCCCTTCCTCTCCTACGGACGGACTTCGCTGGTCGTATGCTGCCTCGCCCTGGGCCTTCTGCTCAGCGCTGCCCGGCAGTCGGCCCTTCCCCGGGCTCGGAGCAGGAAATGAAGCTGAGCTGGGTCATCGCCGGGGGAGGAACCGGAGGGCACGTTACACCCGCCCTGGCACTCGGAGAAATCATCGCCGAACGCGGGGAACCCGTCCTCTTCATCGGTTCCGAGCAGGGTTTGGAGGCGCGTCTGGTTCCCGAAGCCGGGTTTGAGTTGCTCGCATTGCCGAGCCAACAGGTGATGGGAAGACGATTGATCGGCCGCATCAAGGGTCTATTGGGAACTCTTCGCCAGGTTGGACGCGCGCGTTCGGCACTGCGTGCGCATCGCGCGGATATCGTAATTTCGGTCGGCGGGTTCGCAGCTATGCCCGCCGCTCTAGCGGCCCTGACCACGGGCTGCCCGCTGGCGTTGGTGGAGCCCAATGCGATTCCCGGACGCGCCAATCGCCTGACCGCGCGCTTCGCCGGGCGAATTTTTGTCGGTTTCGCATCGACGGCCAAACACTTGAGCGCCCGCAATGCAGTAAGCCATTTCGGAATACCTCTTCGCGCCGGGCTGGTTCGTGCTTTCGACCAAAGAGAACCCCGAAAGGCTCCCCACTCACCGCTCCGACTTCTGATCTTCGGCGGTAGCCAAGGCGCGCGCCAGATCAATGAAGCCATGATCGAACTTGCTCCTCAGTTTTCGGGCCAGCCCATCGAAATTTTCCACCAGGCGGGGGAAGCAGATCGAGCCCGCGTTCAGGCCGCCTATACAGATGCGCGCATCGAAGCCCAGGTTGTGGACTTCGAATCCGCCATGCCCGCCCGCTATCGCTGGGCCGACCTCGCCCTTTGTCGCGCGGGGGCCTTGACCGTCGCCGAACTCGCGCTGGCGGGGCTTCCCGCTCTACTGGTCCCCTACCCATTCGCGGCCGACGACCACCAGGCCGCGAATGCCGACGCCCTCTCCGAGTCCGGCGCAGCGATTCGTTTGAATTCCCGTCCGCTGGACGCCCAGGCCCTGGCCGCCCAACTTCTCGCACTC
>DUCH01000434.1:6365-13903 GCA_012959865.1 Myxococcales bacterium
AGCGCCGTCGCCCAACCCGAAGCCGCCAGACGCATCGTGCAAGCTTGCGCGGTTCTAGCCCAAGGGGACGCGGCATGAAGTCCCGCATCCACACCATCCATTTTGTGGGTATCGCCGGCGTGGGCATGTCGGGGCTGGCGGAACTCCTGTGCCGCCAAGGCTATGCCATTACGGGTTCGGATCTGAAGGACAGTGCCACTACCCTTCGACTGGCAGAACTCGGCGTTTCCATCTCCCGGGGACACGAAGCTCTCAATATAGGCGACGCCCAGGTCGTCGTGGCTTCCTCAGCCATTCCCCCGGAGAATCCCGAACTTCGGGAGGCCCGATCGCGAAATATTCCGATCATTTTGCGCGGCGAGATGCTCGCGGAGATGATGCGATTGAAGAACGGAATTGCAGTCGGCGGAAGCCACGGCAAGACCACCACGACATCGCTTATCGGTCATGTACTGCTTAAGGCGGGGCTCGACCCCACCTCCATCGTCGGAGGTCGAGTCATGGGCGAAGACTCAAGTCCCGGTGGAACCCGGCTGGGTGAAGGCGCGGTTCTCGTTGCCGAGGCCGACGAAAGTGACGGTTCCTTCCTCCTCCTCAACCCGGTGATCGCCGTGATCACAAATATTGACGCCGAGCACCTTGATCACTACGGCGACTTTGCCACCCTGGAAAGTGCCTTCGTCCAATTCGCCGATTCCGTGCCGTTTTGGGGACTGGCAGTGGTCTGCATCGATCACCCGGGAGTTCGGGCCATCGTACCCCGACTCAAGAGACGCTTGACCACCTACGGGTTCTCTTCCGCGGCGGATCTGGTTGCCAGCCAGATGCGCCAGGACGCCGGAGGCGTTCGCTTCTCGGTTCACCAGAAGGGCCGCGCCCTGGGAGATGTCCACCTCCCCCTTCCTGGAAATCACAATGTCCTCAACGCTCTGGCTTCCATCGCCGTAGCCCTTGAACTCGACGTTTCCTTTGAGGAAGCCGCGCAAGGACTGGCCAGTTTTGGCGGCGTCGAACGTCGCTACCAACTCTTGGGGCTTGCCGGCGACATTCGGGTCGTCGACGACTATGCGCATCACCCTACAGAATTGAAGGCGACGCTGGCCGCTGCGCGAAGCACTCACCCGGGTCGAATCGTCAGTGTCTTTCAGCCCCACCGCTACACGCGAACCCGCGATTGCATGGCGGAGTTCGCCGCTGCATTCGATGAAAGCGACCTTGTGATCATCAGCGAGATCTACCCCGCCGGCGATTCCCCGATCCCAGGAATTTCGGGCCAGGTTCTGGCGGAAACAATTTCCGATCAGGGCCACGCCAACGTTCGATTCATTTCTGAGCTCGACGCCATTCGCGATGAGCTTCCGAAACATCTCAACCCCGGTGACCTCGTTCTCACCCTTGGCGCTGGCGACATCGCAAAGCTAGGCGGACAAATCCTCCAGCGAATCGCCGACGAGGCTTCGTCTCCGGCGGAGGACGGCGCATGATCGACGCCTCCGCACGCGACGACCTCTCGAAGGTTCTGGGCGAACGAGTTCAATTCGACGTCCCCATGTCCCGCCACACATCCCTGCGCATCGGAGGTCCCGCAGATGCTTTCGCGACGCCCGCCGATCGATCCGAGCTGCGAGCGCTCCTCGGCGTCTGCCGCGATCGCAGGTTGCATCTCACCGTCATCGGCGCCGGATTCAACTGTCTGGTCACGGATCAGGGCATCGATGGCGTCGTAGTCACGCTGCGAAAATTTCGAGGTCTTGAAGAACGGTCCGGACCATCGATTTATGCCGAAGCCGGCGTCTCGCATTCCGCGGTCACACGCTTGTGCGTGGAGAGAGGTTTATCGGGAATGGAATTCGCCGCGGGCATCCCGGGCACGGTGGGCGGATGGATCATGATGAACGCGGGTATTGGTGTTCGTGAACTCAAAGACGTGACCCTTGAGGTGGGCGTCGTAACGCCCGAAGCCCCAGAAGAAGTAACCCTCGCGCGTTCAGTCCTCGATTTTCGCTATCGAGAACTGCGCGGTCTGCCCGAGCATGGCGTAGTCGTTTCTGCTCGCTTTTCGCTGGAGCCTTCGTCCAGGGATCAGGTCAAGGCTGAGGTGAACCGCCTGCTGGCTCACCGCAGTTCCACCCAACCTCTCGACGTTCCGTCCTGCGGCTCAGTCTTTCGCAATCCCGAAGGCGATTTCGCTGGGCGATTGATCGAAGCCGCCGGGCTCTCGGGGGAGCGAATCGGCGGGGCCGAATTTTCAGACGTCCATGCAAATTTCATCGCCAACGTGGGGGGGGCCCGGGCTGCCGATGTTCTCGCCCTGATTGAATGCGCCCGCACAAGAGTTCGGGATGCGTCCGGGGTGGAATTGCAGACCGAAGTCCATGTCATCGGGAGATCGGAATGACTGATTCAAGAACCCAAAAGCGGAAACCTTCTCGGCGCCAACCGATCCGTGGCGGTCGCACCGTGGGCGGCCGCGGAAAAACCCGGCGGTCGCACCAAAGGAAATCACGGCTGAGCCTCGGTGCAGGATCCCTTGCCGCAATGACTGGCCGAATGCGCCCACGTTTTTCACTCCTCTTCGCCCTTGCACTCGTATCGGGCATCGCGCTGGCGAAACCCCTAGAAAAACAGATCGCCCAGTTGACGAGCAACAACTTCGGTCTGCTCGAGAGCATGGCCATCCAAGGCAACAGTCGGCTTTCCTTCGGCGAAATTGCAGCGATCACACGTATCCAACGCGGAACTCCTCTGGCCACCATCGACACCTCGGTGATCGCAACCCGCTTGGCTCGAGAAGCTTGGATTCGCGAAGCCGACGTACTCCGGCTCCCCCCTTCCACCCTGCTCATCCGCGTGGAGGAGCGCAAGCCCAAAGCAATCCTGGTTCCGCAAAATTCGTCATCTCGGGAGCAAGGCACGCGCCTGGTGGATGCCAACGGCCATCTCTTTATTGCCGTTGCCGCATCCAACAGCGAATCCCTGCCCAGGCTCGTCGGAGGAGAGGCACTCGCCAGCGAGCAGCAACACGAGGTGCTTCGGAAGGGCTTGGCCCTCATCGAACATCTGCAGGCCCCGAAACTCGCGGATCTCTGGGACCATGATCTGGCGGTCTATCTGCCCATTCAAAATGAGACCGAGGGGTGGGCGCTTCGGGGCTCCATGGACGTTCTGCTCGGCCAGAAGGACTTGGAATCCCGCATCGATCGGCTCAGCCAGTTGATCCGTAACGAAAAAATCATCGGTGCGCTCGATGGCCAACGGATGCTCATCGACCTGCGGTTCGCCAACCAGGCGGTTCTACGCAGGGGAGGAAAAACCTGACTACTCCTGACTCGAAGCCCTGATTCTCAATCAGCGGCTGAAACAGGAATTGAAGAGGAGAAGGGAGAACTCGGCAGTTACAAGCAAGGTGAACCAATCGAACCAATTCCGTCTCGGTTAGAGGCGGAACAAAAGAGGCGGAGCGGTGCGGATGCATCACCCGTCCAAACCCGGTTGGCCGAGGATTCGGCGAACCAAATCTGGGGGGAAGCAAAATGTCGCGCAACAATGAGCTGATCGTAGGACTCGATATCGGCACCACGAAAATATGCGCCATCGTGGCTGAAGAAACCGAGACCGGACTCGATGTGGTGGGAATCGGAACCCACCCGTCCAGTGGGCTTCGCAAGGGCGTGGTCATCGATATCGATGCCACGGTGGCCTCCATCAAGCACGCGGTGGAGGAAGCGGAACTGATGGCCGACTGCGAAATCACTTCGGTCTACGCGGGAATCGCAGGCGGGCACATCCGAGCCTTCAACAGCCACGGGGTCGTGGCCGTGAAGGACGGTGAGGTCCACGAGATCGACGTGAAGCGCGTCATCGATGCCGCCAAGGCCGTGGCCATCCCCATGGACCGTGAGGTGATCCACGTGATCCCCCAAGAGTTCATCATCGACGACCAGGATGGAATTCGGGAACCGCTGGGAATGAGCGGCGTGCGCCTCGAAGCCAAGATCCACATCGTCACAGCCGCGGTCACGAGCGCTCAAAACATCGTCAAGTGCTGCAACAAGGCCGGCCTCAATGTGATCGATATCGTGTTGGAACCCCTGGCTTCGGCCGAAGCCGTTTTGTCGAGCGACGAGCGCGATCTCGGGGTTTGCATGGTGGATATCGGAGGTGGCACAACGGATATCGCGGTCTTCGCCGACGGATCCATCAAACAGACATCTGTTCTGGGGCTGGGGGGGTACCACCTCTCCAACGACATCGCGGTGGGCCTTCGAACGCCCTTTGACGAAGCCGAGAGGATCAAGAAAAAGTTCGGCATCGCGGCAGCTCGCTATCTCGCCGGCGATGACATCATCACGGTACCCAGCGTCGGCGGGCGCCGGCCTCGGGAGGTCTCGCGCAAGATACTCTGCGAGATCATCGAGCCTCGCGTGGAGGAGGTGTTGACATTGGCCCATCAGGAACTCATGCGTTCAGGTCTTGAGAACCGAATCCCGTCGGGTGTCGTGCTCACCGGTGGGGCCTCTGCATTGGCCGGCCTGCCGGAACTCGCGGAGGAAATCTTCGAGGCACCCGTTCGGCAAGGGCTGCCCACACATATCGGCGGCCTCCAGGATGTCGTGCGCAGCCCGATGTACTCGACGGGCGTTGGTCTCGTCCTCTACGGGCTCTCCCAAAACCGCGCGCAAAACCAGAGTCGCTTTCGAATTCGGGACGAGTCGATTTTTGGTCGGGTCCGGCAGCGGATGCGGGACTGGTTTTACTCAGAATTTGCTTAGACGCCGAACCCGCGCCGAGAGTCGGCGCCGGAGGCGGTAAATTTCGTTCAGAACCACGATTGGATCGGTACAAAATCGGCGACATCGTGTTACATTCAAAACGCCTGCTCAAAGCAGGCACACCTTGGGGGGTGATCAGCATGGCCAAAACTGGCAGAGGAAGTCGGGGCCGGGGTACCGGAACCCGTGGCACAAAGAACACGCCGGAGTCCGTCGATTTGCTCGAAATCGGGCCCGACGACGGAAATCAACTGCTCGAGTTCGAAGGCTCTTCGGGGCAGAAGGCGCGAATCAAGGTCATCGGCGTCGGCGGCGGCGGCGGGAATGCGCTGAACACGATGATTCGAGCGGGGCTCGCGGGGGTCGAGTTCATCGCGGCCAACACCGATGCCCAAGCCCTCGAACACAACAGGGCCAACGTCAAGGTTCAGCTGGGAGCCGAAGTCACCCGTGGCCTGGGGTGTGGCGCCAACCCCGACCGCGGACGCGCTTCGGCCCTGGAAGCCCGGGAACGCCTCCGGGAAATCCTTGAGGGATCCGACATGGTGTTCGTCACGGCGGGCATGGGCGGCGGAACCGGAACCGGCGCGGCGCCCATCGTCGCGGAGGTCGCTCGGGAAGTCGGCGCCCTCACCGTGGGGGTGGTCACAAAGCCCTTCCCCTTCGAGGGACGCGTCCGCATGAAGCACGGCGAAAGCGGCCTGGAGCAGTTGCACGGCGTGGTCGATACCTTGATCACAATTCCCAACCAACGTCTGCTTGCCCTTGCGGGCAAGCAAACCGGGATCCAGGATGCCTTCAAGCTTGCCGATGATGTGCTGCTCAACGCGGTTCGCGGCATATCGGACTTGATCACCGTTCACGGCCTGATCAACCTCGACTTCGCCGATGTGCGAACGGTGATGAACGAGGCCGGAGTCGCCATGATGGGAACCGGCATCGGCCGGGGCGACAACCGGGCGGTGGACGCCTCGCAACTCGCCATCTCAAGCCCGCTGCTGGGCGACGTCTCCATCGAGGGTGCAAGAGGCGTGCTCATCAACATCACCGGCGGGAGCGACATGACGCTCTTCGAAGTCAATGAGGCTTCAATGCTGGTTCAAGAAGCTGCTCACGAGGATGCCAATATCATCTTCGGAGCGGTCATCGACGAGGAGGTCCCCGAAGGCGAACTGCGGGTAACCGTCATCGCGACGGGTCTTGAGGGCGAACGAAAGCGGGTGCGCACTCCCACGGAGTCCGCCAATTCCGATCTCGGATCGAGGCCGCTGGAGATTCACCATGTAGCGACCGTCACCGATGTTCCCGCCATCGACCTGGATCCACTGACCAGTCTGGATCAAATTCAGGACCGGCCTCGGCATGGTTCCGCCAGCGTTGAGGGCGAATTCGCTTCGCCCTTCGACGACGAGCTCGACACCCCGGCGTTCCTGCGCCGGGCCCAGGACTAGGAACCGGGCGAATCCAGAACGGACGGAAAAGGTCGCGAAGGCAAGGCCGGGCTCGCAAGTCCGGAGACCGTAACGGGCGAGGGAGCCATTTCCCTCGCCCGTTTTCTCTTGGACGAAGAGTTCGAGACGGCCCGGCTGACCGCAGCGACAACTTCGGCTATATGACGCCATCACGTCCACAGTCCCGAAGTCCACCGGGTCACCTCAGAACTGGAGTTCCCAGGCCCCATGCCCCCCGATGAAGACCGAATCCTCGAAGAACGACACGCCGACGTTGTCACGCTCCGCTTTCACGATCCGGAGCGGCGCAACGCCATGACGGCATCGATGGGAGAAGCCTTTGCGGCTCGAATCGCCGAATTGGCCGGAGACCCTTCGCTCCGCGCGGTGGTGCTCACCGGCAGCGGCAGCGCCTTCTCGGCCGGCGGCGATCTGCAGATGCTCGAGGAGCGCGCCGAACAGGGACGCGCCGAGCCCGGCGTAGCCCGCTACCCGATTCGCGACGCCATGCGGGGCTTCTACAAACTCTTCCTATCCGTGCGCGACCTGCCCTGCCCCACCCTCGCAGCGATCAATGGCCACGCTATCGGAGCCGGCCTCTGCGTGGCCCTGGGTTGCGATATTCGCCTGGTCGCAAACGAGGCCAAGCTGGGCCTGAACTTCACCAGGCTCGGGCTGCACCCCGGCATGGCGGCCACATGGACCCTGCCGCGCCTTGTGGGTCCGGCCGTGGCCGCCGAACTCCTCTATACCAGCCGACTCTTCTCGGGGGAGGAGGCCGCACGCATCGGCCTGGCCAATCGCGCTCTGCCCGCCGAGGAGGTGCTCAAGGCCGGCCAGGATCTCGCCCTGGAAATCGCGAGTTGCGGGCCCCTGGCGGTGCGCGGGGTCAAGCGAGCCTTGGCCCGGAGTGCGGATTCGGGCATCGAGGACCAACTCAGCTTCGAGGCCCACGAGCAGGCCATCTGCTTTGAGAGCCAGGACGTGGGCGAGGGCATTGCGGCCGCCCAGGCCCGGCGCGACCCAGTCTTCAAGGGCCAATAATGAGCAAGACGGGCCCGGAACCCGTCAACCCCTCGCCGAACACAGGAAAACCACCGAGCGGGTATACAGATTCTGGACCCGTGGCCGAAGAGATAAGAAGCCGGCTGCGTCCGCGCTGCCGGCGGGTGTTCACGGGTGTTGACGGCCCGTGGGCGACCCATCCAGCACCCAACAAACTTCGCCCATCAGACAAACCGGAGAAATCCATGATTCGCGCACTCCGAAGCAACCAATTCTGGCTCACCGCCGCCTACCTGGGCAGCCTGCTCCT
>DUCH01000435.1 GCA_012959865.1 Myxococcales bacterium
TCGTCGGCTATGGGCGATTGAGCGGCGCTGACCACCACGGTCAACTCGGACACCGAGTCGATCGCCCACTCGAGCCGACTGTTGAGGGTCTTGCTCTCCATCGTGCTGTGTTCGCGATAGCCCGCTACGTCCTGAAGCGAGAGACCGACCAGGATCCCCAGCGAACCGTGACGCGCGGTGCCCTTGACGTCATAGCTCCGGTACCCGTAGCTCCCGAGCCCGACGCGGCTCTCGGCGGACGATCCCTGGCCGATGGCTTCGCTTTCGAGCCGGATCACGCCACCCGCTGCGCTGCCATAGAGCGACGCCGAGGGCCCGCGAATGACCTCGATGCGGCCCGCGGTGGAGAGTTGCAGCGTGTCGAGTTGGCCCTGGCCGTCGGGCAGAGTGGCCGGTATGCCATCGACGATGAGTTTGATGCCCCGCAGTCCGAAACGTGCCCGGGCCCCAAAACCTCGAATCGAAATTCTCAGATCCTGGGCAAAGTTCTGCCGGTTCTGGGTGAAGACCCCGGGTACCCTCGCGAGGGACTCGCCCAGGGTGAGTTGGGGGCGGGCAAGCTGGATCTCCTCCGCATCGATGACGCTGACCGCCGCCGGGGTTTCCAGCAGCGTCGTGGACACGCGGCTGGCGCGAACGATGATCTCTTCGGTCGCCGATCCCGAAGCCGGCGCTTCGTCAGAGACCGGCGCGGCACTCGCCCCAAGCGGTTCCCCAAGCAGCGCCCCAAGCAGCGTCCATGAACACCCGAGCAGCAAGGCGAATTTTCTCGCCCGAAAGCACTGAACGAACCCGAACACGTCGTGTCTCCAACTCGGTAAAGCGACCAAAGAAGAACCAGCATAGCCCCCCGGAGAGCCTACGCTCATGGATCGAAAGGTCTGGGGCGCGGGGCAGGCCCGAGACGCGAAACGCACAGGGCTCCGGACAACCGACTTTCCTTCCCGGGACAAACGCGCGGGGTACCGAGGGCGTCCAAAAAAACTCCACCAAGGGACCAGGACCCCGGCGGCCAGAAAGCACGGGGCGCCCTCGCCTTTCGTCCGCCCCGTATCCCCTGGCTCGAGTTCGGATTATTCGGCCGAATCCTTTTTGGCTTCGACGCTGCCGCCCACGATCTTCTCGCACGTACCCTCGGGCAGATAGACCCATTCATCCGAAGCCCCGTCGGCCTTGGCCCGGCCGCCACACCGATGCTCGGCATTGTGACAATCGTTCAGCCCCTTCTTGGACACGCCGTAACACTTCTCGTGTCCCTCCCAGGTGGGCTTGGCATCTGCCTGGCTGGCTGCACCCACGAGACCCAATGCCAGGACACTCCCCAGCGCCAATCGAAATCCTTTGCGGTCGGCCGCTTCCTTCATTTTCGCTACCCCCTTTTGATCATTTTTTTAGTGCCTTTAACACACGCTAAAACACACGCTGACATCGGTTACTTCTTAGCCCCAATTCGACGACCCGGCGGTCAAAGCGGCGAACCGCCCACCACCCAGCCTCGCTCGAAAAGCGCTTGGATCGTAGTCAATATCGGCACACTGTCCCCGGAATTGACGCCCGAAGGCCGATCTTTCGCGCCTGCGCGGCGGAGTCCTTCCGCCAGCGCGAGTTGCCGGTCGACAGCATCGCCCGCCGCAATCGAGCATAGAATCGGCCAGAGACTCGGTTCGACGAAATCGGCGTAGATTTCGGTGCCATGCCGGCAAATGATCATTTGTTCGCCAGGAGCCGCGAGATCCAGCTTCCAGTCCCCATCCACCCTGCGGTCTTGGTGGGCTTCCCAGATCGTCAGAACCGGGTGGGGGGACTCGAGGAGCGTGGCCGAAGGGGGCAACAAAAACCGCCAAGCTTCGGGTTCGTTGGAAATCGCTTGGCTCAATGCCTCGGGGTCGGCGCCCGGGCGCGGCCACGGCGCTGCGTGGGCGTGATGCAATCCGAGTTCGAGCCGGCCCATGTCCGCTAGGTAGGGAACCCCGGAGAGGAAAGCCTGACCCGCCACAAAATCGGGCCAGACATCCCCCACATGGGCGAGGTCGGCGTGCCGAGAGGGTTCGGCCCGGTAATACAGGTTCGCCACGCTGCGAAAACAGTCTTCGCCCACCAACTCGGCACACACGGGAAAAATTTCGGCGAGCGCATCCCGGATGACACTCGCCACCGAGCCGCGATAGAGAGCGAGACATTCGCTTGCTTCGAGCCGAGGCAGCGGTTTAATCCGCTCGAGGAAAGAGGCAACCGCCGGACCCTCGGCATCCTCTTCGTAGAGCACGCGAGCCATATCGCGCTGCAACTCAGCGAGCATCGGATGGCCCCTCCGCGCCCGCACTCGCGACCTCGGCCACCACCGCTCCCGCCCGCTTCATTTCGGCGATGAGAACTTCCAGGGGCGGGATGTCGCGATCCCACTCCACACAGACGGGTACTCCGGGAAATAAGCGCACCGCTTCGGCGAAGAGCGCCCACACCGGCTCTACCACGGGGCTCCCATGGGCGTCGATCAAGTAGTCGCCGTGATCATCGTGGCCCGCCAGATGCATTTGCGCCACCCGATCCGCGGGCAGAGCGCGCAAAAACTCCATGGCATCGAAGCCGTGGTTGCGGGCGTTGACGTAAACGTTGTTGACATCGAGTAAAAGCAGGCAATCCCCAGCTTCCAAAACCCGCCCGACAAATTCGAACTCGCTCATCTGGGAGGCGCTGAACGCCATATAGGTCGCGGAATTCTCCACCAGCATCTGGCCCCCCAGCCGATCCTGAACTTGCCGGATATGCGCGGCCAGGGTCGCCACAGTCTCGTCCAGAAAAGGTAAGGGGAGCAGTTCATGGTGGTGGCGACCGCCGGACGAAGTCCACGCGAGGTGTTCGGAGAACCAGGCGGGCTCGATCCGGCCGACCAGATCCACCACGGCATCCAGATACCCCGCGTCCAGGGGCTCGGCGGATCCGAGGGACATTCCAACTCCGTGGAAAACCACCGGATAGCGCTCGCGAATCCACTCGAGGTTGCGGAGCGGAAGACCGTCGCCGTGGGCGTAGTTGTCGACAAGGACCTCCAACCAGGGGATATCGCCGGCGCCCGCGAGCAACTCGCCATAGTGGCAACTGCGCAGCCCGAGGCCGACGCCTTCGATTTTTGGGTGCTCGCGGAGAGCCGTCATCCTGGAAGTGATCTCCCCTCCGGAAGAAAACCCGGAGCTCTGAGAAATTAGCGACCCGTCTCGGGTGACGCGAACGGCGTACACTGGCCTAGAGTCTCCCGCACCCAGGCGACAGCGGGTTCTCCCCTTGCCATATCGCACCCGCTTCCCCGTTCTTCGAAATTCGAGCCAGAGCGCACCCAGTCAGGAGACCCTCCTTGCATCCAGCCGACCTGCAGCAGCTCCTGGACAAACAAGCCATCAGCGAAGTCCTCTTCAATTACGCTGCGGGCTGCGACCGGCGCGACTGGAACCTCTTCCGGGGATGCTTTTGCGACGAGGTCGAGATCGACCTCTCGAGTTGGAGCGGGAGCCCCGCCAGCGTCCTGCGACTGGAGGATTGGGTCGAGGGGGTGCGCACCGGGCTCTCGGGCTTCGATGCCACCCAGCACCTGAGCGGGAATCATCGCATCGAGATCGACCGAGCCAAAGCCCACGCCACCTCGAACATCCAGGCCAGCCATATGCTGGGCGATCAGCGAGTGACTCTCGGCGGCTGGTACGATACCCACCTCGTCCGCCAGAACGATGCCTGGCGAATCGCGCGCAGCCAGCTGAATATTACTTGGCGCGAGGGGAACGAAGAACTCTTCGCCCAGGCGCGTGCGCGGCGCAGCACCCCCTAGCCTCGCCCTGCCCGGATCCGTCTCGTCTCGCCTTTATCGCAGTCCATCCACCACCTTGGCCAATCACCCGGAGGAGTCCGAATGCCCCGCCCCGTTTCGCACTATGCCCCCAAGCGCCTGACCCTGCTTGCACTCGGCCTACTGGGCCTGGCCTGCGCGAGCCCCGCCCCTCCTCCCGCTGCGGACACGATTTTTGAGGGAGGAACAATCTTGACCCTCGCCAGAGACGGCGAAACCGTGGAGGCGTTGGCGGTTCGAGACGGAAAAATCGTCGCCGCGGGCGACCTGAAATCCTTGAAAGTTCTGCGGGGTCCGAAGACCGAAGTCGTCAACCTGGCTGGCCGGACCCTAATGCCGGGCTTTGTCGACGGGCATAGCCACTTCACCGCGTACGCCGCCATGGTCGATGTGGTGAACGTTTCCTCGCCGCCAGCCGGCCCCATGCGAAACCACGACGACATCGTCGCAGTCCTCGCGGCCACCATTCAAGAAAATTCGATTCCCCCCGGCGAAATCGTCCTGGGATGGGGGTATGACGACAGCTTGCTGGAAGAACGCACCCACCCCACACGGGATGTTCTCGACCGCGCGTCCACCGACCACCCCATCGTGATCGCTCACGTTTCCGGGCATCTCGCGGCGGCCAATAGCGCTGGCCTCGAACTCTACGGCTTCTCGGCGGAGACGCCGAACCCTCCGGGTGGAGTAATTCGGCGGCGCGAAGGCTCCAATGAGCCCAACGGAGTACTCGAAGAAACCGCGGCCCAGAGAATGTTTCACTCCCTGGGGCAAGGCGACGTCGAAAGGAAAATCGACCAACTCGTCCGAGGCCAACAAGGCGTTCTCTCCCAAGGAATCACCACCGTCCAGGATGGAGCGACCTCCCCCGACGCCTATGCGCTCATCGCCGAGACCGCGCGAAGAGGCCTGCTCCAAGTCGACGTGGTTGCTCTACCCATGTGGAATTTTTACGATGAAATCGCCGCGAAGAACGAAATCCCCCTGGAGTACATCGACCACTTCAAGGTGGGCGGCGTCAAGATGCACCTCGACGGTTCGCCCCAGGGCAAGACCGCATATTTCCGAGATCCCTACCTGATTCCTCCTGCGGGCCAAGGGGCGGACTATCGGGGCTATCCGGTAGTCCCCGCCGAAACCGTCGACGCCACGTTCGTCAAGTTCGCCGATATGGGCCTTCCGGTCTTTGCCCACGCCAACGGGGATGCCTCAGCGGACATTTTCGTAGGGGCGCTCGAAAAATCCATGGCGGGACGGAATCCCGTCCCCGCCACTTTTGTGATGATTCACGCTCCACTGGCCCTGGAAGAACATCTGGACATCATGAAAAGCTATGGGGCTGTGCCTTCCTTTTTTACTTCCCATGTCTTCTATTGGGGCGATTATCATCGGGACTCGGTGATGGGGCCCGAACGCGCAGCCCACCTATCCCCGACCCGCTGGGCCCAGGACCGCGAACTGCTCTTCAACTTGCACACCGATACCCCCATCGTCGTCTACGACCAATTCCATCTGGTCTGGTGCGCAGTGGCGCGCAAGACTCGTTCGGGGCAGGTGCTCGGCCCCGACCAACGACTCAGTGTCTACGAAGCGCTCCGCGCCATGACGTACAATTCGGCCTACGCGTACGGAGAGCAAGATCAAAAAGGAACTCTTGAGCCCGGAAAACTCGCCGATATGATCCTCATTTCGGACGATCCATTCGCCGTAGACACCGACGCGATCCAGGATATCGAGGTCCTTGCCACCTGGAAGGAGGGCGAGTTGGTCTATACCCGCCCGAGCGCTCCTCCTCACGGTTCGTAGCCGCCGCGAAGACCGCCTACTTAACCGCCCATGAGGAGACCGCTCAGCCCTCCCGGACCGAGCAATTTTCCGTTCACGATCAGTACCCCTTGCTCGAAGCGCACCTCCACCCGGTAGGCCTCGTCCTGGACCTGAAGCATCCCGGCGTCCAATAAGCGACCCACGGCCATATCGCGCATGAATTCTGCCATCGCCACGATTTCTTCCCGGGGCAATCCTCCCGACTCCGCTGCGACCACGCCGATCAGAAAAGCGTCAACCCACGCGTGCAGCATGGACCGGGGAACGACCCATTCAGCGCGGCCCTCGATGGCTTCCATCGCCGTCGTTTCTTCGGCAAATGCTTCCGGATCCCGGCCGTCGATCTTGAGCCATCCCTTGCCCACCAGTTTCCCCCCTGGCCCCTCTAATTCGAAGCGATCCAAATTGAATCCGGGGGAAGCCCGCAGCAGAGCCGGAAGCCATTCGCGCAGGAGATCGGCTTTGGCTTCCAGACTTCGACCACTCGCTGGCTCCGACGCCTCAAGGGCGGCGAGAGCCTCCCTGAAATCGGCCGCCGCAGACAAGTCCATTCCGCTCAGCGTCACCCGGGCCAAACCTGGACCAAAGGTCTCTTCGCCCCAGGTCAGTGCGTCCAAACTGAACACCCCTTGCATTTCTTCAAGCCGACCCGACCCGGTGCGGGCATCCAACTGGAGATGTCCACCCCCTATGCTTCCCCGCGACAAGGGCTCTTGATCGGGCGTCGAAAAACGAACCTCGCCGAGTTCGATCGTGAGAGACGACGCATCGAGTTCGTTATGCGCCCGGCTCGCTTTGAACAGGCCTTGACTCTCGGAAATCCGCACCTCGCCGCGGCCTTCTTGACCCAGCCGGACGGCCCCGAGGTCAAAGCTGCCGTCCAGTCGGCTGCCCGCACTGCTGTGCACGCCGTGGAAGCGAAAGAGGCTGGACTCAAAACCTGCTCGACCACTGCCTTCGCGCATGGCCCATGGACTGACTTCCAGCTTTCCGCGAACTCCCCGAACTCCACCCAGGACGGCGACCTCTGCGCGCATTCCTTCGCTCATGAAGCCGCCGTCGGCCATTTCAAAAGCCGGCGTAGTCGCTTCGATATCCAAGGTGCCATCGAAGTTCACATACACCACCGCTTCGGCCACGGGCTGACCCGCAAGAGTCGCAACGAGTTCCGCACCGCCAACCCCGTCCGGGTCCACTTCGGTGCGAACCACCGCCAGAACCGGAGAGAAAAAGAAATGTCCCCCCAGCCACTCCGACAACGGAAAGGGACCGTGGGCCCAAGTGTGTCTGAGCCGAATCGGTGCGCGGCCAGAATCGGCCGAGGTCGATCGAATCCGCGTGACTGCCGATGAATCCAAGAGCCCTCGGTCGAGACTCGCCTCGAGAACATCGAATTTCTGTGCGCTCTCCCGCACACGCTCGAACAGCAGGGGATAGCCGCGCTCCAGCGCGAAGCCAACCAAAATGGGCAGCACCAAGAAGAGAAATCCGAGGGTGCCGACAGCACTGATGACCAGCCACTTCTTCACGCAAAACTCCTCACTAGGACCTTTCAGGCCCGGCACGCACGGTATCCCCTCTTCGGGTCCCCCTTCAACCCAATTTTGTGGGGAAATCCAAGCGGATACGCACCGAGGCACCTCTTAGGCGAACTCCCTCGCCGCTACAAACGCCATCGCCCCCCACGAATGCGGTAAATCGGGGGGGCGTGTCCGCCGGAGGCGGTATCATGCCGCCGCATTACTTCGGTTCCTATCTCCGCGACGGGCGGAGACCGAAGCCGCTCCACACGGCGCTTCAAAGGGCCAGGGACCGGGCATCCAGTCAAGAACGAGGGAAGACAGCGTGAGCATGCGACGACCCGTTTCCAATTTCTTTTCGACCTGCATTGGCATCGCGATCGCCTTCGGGGCTCTCGCCGCGGCGTCCCCTACAGCCGCTTGGGCGGCGGAGAACGGCTGGGTGCGCGGAGAAATCCGTCTCAACATCCGAACCGGCGCCGGGACCCAATTCAAGATTGTGGGCGTGGCCAAAACGGGAGACGGGGTCGAGATTCTCAAGCGCGAAGACGGCTGGACCAAGATTCGTCTCGCTGGGAACACGGGGAAAACCCGAGAAGGATGGATACCCGAGGGCTATCTCAATGCCAGTCCGCCCCCCACTCTGCGCCTTGCGCAAGCCGAGGAAGAAGTCTCAAGGCTGACCTCAGAGTTCAATACCCTCCAAGAAGAAACCCAGGCCCTGCGCGAAAAAGAGGCGGCGCTCACTTCGGCGGATAGCGTTCAAGCAACGCACATCGAGGAGCTCACCCGGGAGAACATGAAGTTGCACGCCGGCGACCGGTATCCCGAGTGGATTACGGGCGCCTCAATCCTTGCAGCCGGGATGCTGCTTGGAAGTCTGATCTACCGGGCTTCGACACGGCGCCAGCAAACACGCATCCGTCTCTAGGCCCATGTTTCTAGCCCATGTTTCTAGGCCCATGTTTCTAGGCCCATGTTTCTAGGCCCATGTTTCTAGGCCCACGTTTCTAGGCCCACGTCTCTAGCCCCCACATAGACGAGCCCCAGAGCCGACGAGCCGACGAGCCCAAGAGCCAGCGCTGCCCTCAGCTCAGTTCGCCGCGCGCGCTACTGCGAGTAGTTTCGGGATTGCGCAAAAAGTAGGCGCAACTGGACAGAAGTAGAACCGTCCCCACGCCCGCCATCGCCCAAGTGGCCATTTGGAAAAAGGCCAACCTCGACATTTCCGACGCTGCCAAATCCTTGTACAGCAGCATGGCGACAGAGCCGGTGTAGCCCACCGCATCCGCGAGGTAGATGGCAAACACCGCCGTACCCACGATCGCCGTGTTGGCCATCAGTCGCTCGAAGAGCAGAGAACCATAAGGGACATACGCAAGGTAAGAGCCGAGGCCAATTAGAGTCATCCACCAGAAACCGCTGATGAGCTCGGCCTGCAGCAACAGGCTGCTGGCCGCAAGCAGCCCGGTTCCCCCGGCCATCACCGCAAACGTAGCCAGCAGACCGCGGCGACTCTGGCGAACGGTATTGAGCAACGCGAGGATCAAAATCACGCCCACAGCCACAAGAATCTCGGCCTGGGTGATGATGGTCTCGTTGCCCGCGTAGGGGTATCCAAGCCCTTCGAAAATTTCCACGGAAAAATTATCCCGGAAATCGCGATATGCGGTGAGCAGAAAGTAGGCGCCCACAAGCATCACGAGCCCGGGCAGGTACTCGCGCAAAAAAGCGACCCTCTGGACGCCATCCATTGAGTCACGGGATTGACGCTGCTCGACATCGGTATCCGTTCGGCGCGGCAATTGCGCGAGCATCCAAACAAAGAGAATGAAAAAAGGAAGGAAATGGAGCCCCGTAATCGCAGGCATCCAGGACTCGCTGACCTTTCCGAGCGAGCCCGCCAATGCGCTCCCCACCAGCGGAACGCCATTCCACCACTCGGCGGCAGCACCACTCATCATGGCGCGTCCCACATCCTTTACAATCCCGCTCGAAACGATGAAGGAACAACTGAGACCCGCCAGAAGAAGCTCCGAGGTCACCCGGCCTTCGAGAAAACGCACCACCAAGCCCCACACCATTCCTAGGGAAAGCCCGTTAAGGAATATGGCCAGGGTCTTCCAGCTGCCCGGCAATTCGGCGAAGAGCAACAGGCTCATCTCCGCCCAGGCGATCAGGCCCACAAGGGCCAAGGGGTGATAGCGGGGGTGGAGTTCGGAACAGACACGAATGCCCACGTACTTTGATAGCGCGTAGCCCACGACCTGACTGATCACAAGCGCGCTCTTCAGTTCGAGCGAATCCAGGGCAAAGGGTTCGTCCGCGAACCGGGCTGCCGCGAAGGGCTTACGAAACGCATACATGCAGAAGTAGGCGCCAAAGGACGCCACCACCGCATAGACAACAAAAAATCCACCCGGGCCGCGATCGAGAAAGCGAGTCAGGCGACCCGGCCTATTTATCGCGGGAGCGGGCATTGAGATTTTTTGTCCCCGGAATCTCGCACGCGATCGGACCTCGGGCTAAGGCTCAAGAAATTTGTTGAGCTGGGTACTGAGGTCGCTCATCGCAACAATAAGCAGCCTATCTCCTGCCATGATTTGGTCTCCACCCTTGGGAAGCAGCGTCTGATCCCCCCGCTCAAGCGCGGCGATCAAGACCCCCTTGGGCAGTCCGACATCCATCAGAGGTGCGGAGGTGAGGCGACAATCGGGCTTCGCGTCGACCTCGATGATCTCAACCTCTTCGCCGAGCAGCGCCGCCCCCGACCGAACGCCACCCCCCCGGATATGCTGAATTGTCTCGCCAATCGTCAACAGCCGGGGGCTGATGATCGCGTCGATCCCAATATCGCCCACCATGGAAACCATGGCGGGATTGTCCACCAGAACGATAGAGCGCCCGGCGCCCAATCTTCGGGCAAGCAGGCCGGCAACGAGATTGGATTCGTGATCGTCGGTGAGGGCAACAAAAGCCGATACCTGCTCGATTTCCTCGTCCTCGAGTAGAGACTGATCCGTACTCTTTCCTTCGATCACCAGAACATGGTCGAGCAGACTCGCCGCCGCCTGGGCGGCCTCACGATTCTCTTCGAGCATCACCACCCGCTCGTCCCGCTCCTCGAGGCGCTTGGCGAGGGCAAGCCCAATGGGCGTGGCACCCGCAACCATGATTCGGCCCTGTCTTTCGGGCGGAGCACCCACCAGCGCAAGAACATCAGCCAATTCGTGTCGCGCGATGGCGAAATAAACCAGATCCTTCGCGAGGATTTGCTCCGTTCCACCGGGAACAATCCAACGCGTCCCACGCTGAATCGCCACGGCAAGAGTGGGCGTGGATGCGAAGAGAAGCTTCATGTCCGAAACCTGTAGCCCGGCGAAATCCGAAGCGGGACCGATCCGAAAACCCGCGACAAAAACGCCGCCCTCGATAAACCGCATCACATCCACCGCACCCGGCACCTCGAGAAGCGATGCGATTCGCTCCACTGAAGCCGTATCGGGATTCACACAAACGCCTTCCACGGGGCGTTCCTTGCATGCCCGGGTGAAGCCCTCCTCATGCCCCGGGTCGTGTACTCGGACAACTACCCGAGGCGTATTGAAGACATGGCTGGCCAGGAAACCAACCAGCACGTTGGACGCGTCGCTTTCGGTGGCCGCCACCACGAGCCCAACATTCTCAATACCGGCGTTGCGAAGCACCGGAGCCGTCGCCCCATTGCCCTCGAAAATACGGATGTCGAGTGTCTCGCTCACTTCCCGCACGCGA
Organism: Myxococcales bacterium; assembly: GCA_012959865.1. Taxonomy (GTDB): domain Bacteria; phylum Myxococcota_A; class UBA9160; order UBA9160; family UBA4427; genus JAZXM01. The sequence continues at coordinate 10,960 of DUCH01000435.1, forward strand.
TCGGGATCCTTCTCGACAAGGGTCACGTCATAACCATCTCGAGAGAGGCGGCTCGCCAAAGTCTGTCCAACGAGCCCACCGCCCACAATGAGGACTTCACTGCGCTCCAACCCGACGCCCTCCCTCTCGACCAAGGTGCGGTTCTCCGCCGGCACCCTCTGATGCGGCAAGGCGGAGAGTACCGCGACCCGTCGCCAACGACGATCCACGCCCCCAGACAGACTAACTATCGGCGAATCCTACCGCAGTCCGCGGGTCCCAGGCGCTATGCTCACTCCATGGACGCAAAACTTGCCTACTGGACGGCCGCGGCCCTGAACATGGCCCTTCTCATGGGCTTTGCCGCATCCGGGGTACGCCGGGTCCAGAACGGCCAAGTCGCCCGGCATCGGCGGCGCATGTTGACCGCGGTGGCGCTGGTTCTGGCCTTCGTTCTCTCCTACACGATCAAACTCGCGGCGCTGGGACGCGAGGACTTGAGCGTTTGGAGCGATGCAGCGGTCTGGACCCTGCGTTTTCACGAGCTCTGCGTTTTCACGATGCTCATAAGCGGAGGTCTGGCCTTGCGCCGTGGCCTCGCCCTCGCCCGAACCCAGGCTCTCATGGAAGACCCAGATGCGCCCCAAGCTCTGCCCAAAGACCTGAAGGGCCACGGGAGGGCTGGAAAAGTTGCCGTTCTTGCCGCGGGTCTCGGGTTCCTGAGCGCCTGCGCGGTGCTTGCGAGTATGTACGGGCGCGCGCTCAGCTAGCCGATCGCCGACCACGCGCACCCAACCGAGAAGCAAGCGCTCTGGAGAGTTATGGATACTGTCACTCAGGCTCTGCTCGGCGCCGCGGTCGGGCAAGCCGGGTTTTCCCAAAAACTCGGGCGGCGCGCGCTCGTCTGGGGAGCCATCGGAGGCCTGCTCCCCGACCTTGACGTCCTCGTCATGGCCGGCAGCGATCCCTTCGCAGAATTCGTCTATCACCGAGGATTCACGCACTCGCTCTGGTTCGGACCCGTTGCCGGGCCCATCATCGGGTGGGCGATTTGGAAGAGCTATCGTTGGCGGGGACGTGACGGGCCCGGAGAGCCGGGTGCGCCTTCCATGCGACGAGCCTGGATGGCCCTAATGGCGCTGGCCCTGTTCACCCATCCCCTGATCGATGTCTTCACCAGCTACGGGACCCAACTCTTCGCGCCCTTCTCGAGGGAACGTTTCGCCCTGGATGCCGTGGGGATCGTGGACTTCACCTATTCGGGGATTCTGATCGTCGGACTCGTAGTGGGCTGTTTCCTGCACCGGCAGGGGCGTAAACCCCAAGCCGCTGCTTTGGTGGCACTCGCTCTCTCCTGGTCCTACTTGGGCTACGGATGGTGGCTCAACGAAAGGGCCGAGACGCAGATTGAGTTTGCGTTGGCGCAAGCGGGCCATAGCGAAGCCGAGGTCAACAGCTATCCGACCTTCGTTCAGCCCTTCTTGCGTCGCTTCGTGGCCCGCTCGGGAAATCAGATCTGGGTCGGCTTTCATACTCCTCTAGGCGGTGGAGTCACGCGCTGGGAACAATTCCCAGCGACTCGCCCCCACCCTCTGGTCGCTCGCTTGCTCGCCACGCCGCGCGGTCAGATCTTCGCCTGGTTCGCCATGGGTGAGCTTTCGGCACGTGTCCTGCCCGACCCCCAAGGCTTTGCGGTGGAAGTCGACGATCTCCGTTATGGCTTCGCCGAAAGTCCCCAACGCGGCATGTGGGGCATCCGGGGAATCTTCGACCCCGCCCAAAGACCGATCGGTCCGGTGGAGCGCACCCACCCTCCGCGGCCCTCGAGAGCGAACCTTGGAGCGCTCTGGCGAGCCATGTGGGGCGATTTTTCGACGTTCCTGGGCCCGGGGGCGTAAGCGTGGCCCCTGGAACCCGAGCGAGGGAGTCGCGACGACCGAGGCCAGAGCCTTCGCGGATTCGAGCGCCCGAGTCGAAAAGGTTTTGGCGATCGGGTTCGCTCGGCCTCGTCGTCATTCTTCTGGTTGCGCTGGGCGACCCGCTGCGCGCCGAGGCTCCGACCCGACCGGCGCCCCACTTCCCGGCGGCCCCCTTCGCTTCTCTGCCCGACGACACGAATGAAGGCCTCCGGGTGATGGCGGTCTCCGAGACCTTCGCGATGACGTTTCCCGGCGAGGGCTGGTTCTCGGTGCTTCCCTCAAGCGACGCCGAATTCAAGGGCCTGGATCTCGCGGTCTACCACCGGGGGGGCAGCGCCTGGGTCAAGGCGCGACTGGCTCGGCGGTCCAATCGCGGGGTCGAGGGTTCGCTCATCGATGAGGCGACCGAAGCCAAATACTTGATTCGATACGATCCCGCGACGGTCCGGACGAAAATTTCCTTGGAAACATACAGTGGCTCCGCGCTCTATTGCGGCCGACTGCGCCAGGGCAGCGGGCGCAAAGCTTGCAGCCTGGTCGCCGTGGCGCTTCATGGGCGAAAAATGATCCGGCTCCACTCTCTCGTCGACGCGAAGACGCCCCGTCAGCGAGAGGTTCTCCTCGGCCAGGTCGAAGCCGCCTTCGCGAGTTTACAGCGGTTTGAAATTTTACCCGCGGGGACAGGAAAGATTCCCGCGCGATAACACCCCCGGGGACTCTCTTTGGAGAGCTGGCTTCCGACTCCGGGTCGATCCGGATTGAGAGACGGCGGGGGGCTAAAGATCTTCGGCGGGGGGCCGATTAGAGAAGTCTCTCAACGTGCAAAGGGGAAAAATTCAACTATTTGTTGAAATGGGAAAAATACCCACTTATACTCATTCAAGTGTGGGGAATTTTCCCACTCTCTTCCATCAAGAAAGGAGTCAATCATGAGTAACCAAACCGCAAAGCTTTACGGGGGACTAGCGATCTCGCTTCTGCTCGGCCTCTTCCTGGCAACGAGTGCTTCCGCCCAGT
>DUCH01000436.1 GCA_012959865.1 Myxococcales bacterium
CAACGGGAGTATCTTTTTCCTTCTCGGCGCCAAACCGCTCCAGATCCACGGAATGCTCATCTACTTCCTCAGCGTCGAAGTGGCTGAGCACCCATGGCTCTCCTTGGATTTCTTCACCGGGTGGGACGATGGAGCGTCGCCATTGCCGAAGTCGGGAGGCCCGGGGCAACCGTTTCGGAATCGAAGACATTCCATCCGGGCTCCCGGGCCCGATCTTCAAGCGTCCCGCCCATGGACATTGTTTGGCCTGCTGCGCTTGAACGCTCTCGACTATTTCCTCGTAACGCGACAGAACCGAGTCATCAGCATCGCGTATGCCCGCTCACGAATCGGCACACCGAGAGTCCGGCACAAAGCGGCCAAGCGCTTCGAGTGCTCAGCCCCTAGCCCCGGTCACCTTACGCATTGTGGGAACTGTCGCTCACACTCGTTCCCCGTTAACACCTCTTCCGGTCACAAGAACTCTGCCGGTCACCTTCTCGATGCGCAAGCCCCCGTGCCAGGGCCCGCCGGCCTGGGGGGCGATTCCCATCTCCGGATTATTTTTGCGCCGCAACAGGGAATCGAAGAAGTACAGGGTGTATAATCTATTCCTGATGTTCTCTCGGTTCTCGCCCGAGGCATCGGCTTTTCAGCTCTGATCCCCGCACATTCGAACCGCGCGTAGCCCTCATTTTCCATTCAATCCAATTGCATGAGCCTAGAAAGTCAACATGGCACAGACAGTGGAATCTCAAAGGCTGACCGCAGACCGGCCCGAGCAACTTCAGCAAGTCGGCGAAAACTCAGGTCATCCAAACGAGCAGCCGGTGTCGCCAGAAAAACTTAGTCAGAAACAAGCGGACCAAGCCGGCGGAACCGGAGGCCCACCTATTGAGCAGAACGCGGTAGTCGATGTCGAGGCAAGAAATTCGGTGCTTGCAAAACACTGGCCACCCAGAGAATCCAATCTTCCTCAAACCGAAATTCCATCGTCGCAACTCGGACTCGATCTTCAGCAGGGAACAATCAGCCCGATCGCCGAACCGCAGAGACATCGTGCTGAGAGGTCTCGAGCCCTGAGCGCCCTACCCCCATTGACATTGCGTAAGTTTCTATGCGTGTGAAAACTCTTCGCCGAACTGTCAGGCAGATCAAACGCATGGGACTGATTGCCCTAAGAGCAGCCCGATCTCCGCGTATCGTCCCAAGAGCCGCTCGCTGGGGGTGGGCGACGATCCGGCGGCACGGCCCTCGGTCCGTGATCCGCCGCTTTCCTCTCTACCTGAAAATGCTGGAGGGCTATCTCCAGCCGGCGCCCAGGCTCTATCCACGGGAAAGTGGTGATTCCTTCGGCCATCGCATGGTAGAGCCTGCAGAAGTGCCCCGATTGCCCAATCGGCTTGTCGCACACCCGGAACTCAAGACGGATCCGGAGACCCATAAACTATCGGTTTCCGTAGTAATTCCCACTTACAACGCGGGACCCGAATTTCGATTCTTACTTCGCAAGTTGACCAAGCAGAAGGGCCTGGGCCGGTTGCAGATTGTGATTGTGGACTCCGGGTCGAGTGACCGAACAGTCGAACTTGCCCAGCACTACGATTGCAAGTTGGTCGAGATATCACAAACCGATTTCAGCCATAGTTTTGCCCGAAACCTTGGGGCCTCAAAGGCGAACGGTGACTACCTTCTTTTCATGGTTCAGGATGCTTATCCAGTCGGCGATTACTGGATCAACGGAATCATCGGAAGGATCCTTGCACTCGCACACGAAAATGTGATCGCTGTGTCTTGTGGCGAATACTGCAGAACGGACAGCGATTTAATGTATGACTGCAACGTGGATACCCACTATCGATTCCTGAGGTGCAGGGAGTGGGACCGGGTTGGGGAACTAAGGGGCGAGGATCACCTTACTTTGCGGGCCTTTGGCCAACTCAGTAATGTTACCTGCCTAATTTCGAGAGCAGTGTTCCACCGTTATACATATCGGGGCGACTACGCGGAAGACCTGGATTTGGGCATTCGCTTGATCAGAGATGGGTATAAAGTGGCAATGCTCGCATCAGTGAAAACTATCCATTCGCATAATCGGCCGGCGTTTTACTACCTAAAACGATCCTTTACAGATGTCGTCTTTTTGGTCCACCAGTTCGATGACTTTGAATACCCGGAACTCGACTCCCTCAGCGGACTGTTGCAGGGTGTCTACCAGTCGGCTGCGGAGCTTACCCGCATATTCGAAATCGGTGGCGGCGAACTGGATCAAGTTTCCGAGTTTCTGGCGTCGGCAATTCGAGTTTTGCAAGACAGCGAGCTACCGGAGCCAAACACACAGTTCGATCTCTCAGAGT
>DUCH01000437.1 GCA_012959865.1 Myxococcales bacterium
CAGCGCCTCATACTACAGCGTGCTTTCGGGGTGAGTCAACGCAGCTCGTTCGCGGGCACCGCGCGTACTTCGATGGATGCCGTCGCGCTGAGGGCTTCAAGGGCAAAGGGCTCATTCCCCAAGCGCAGTTCCGAGAGACCGTTTTCGCGAGAGACCGACTTCTCGCCCATCCTTCCAGGCCAGAGAAGGATTTCACCAGCTGTCCTCGCCCGCAGGGATAAATCCGGGCGGTCCAGCAGGTCGACACGAAGAGGTCCGTCCTTGGTCTCCAAGCGCGCCGGACGGGCAACGCTCGGGTTCTTGAGAACAACTCGCAGTTCACCGCTCCCGGTTTGAGCCGAAACCCTACGACCCGTAGTCAGTCGAAGCCGACCGGAAGAGGTTCGGGCGGTCAGGTCTCGTTTGACTCCCTTGACCTCGATCAGTCCATGGTCGGTTTCAACTTGCATTTCGAGTCCCGCCGGAACGAGGAGACTCAAATCGATTCGTCCGTTGAGGCGTCCGTCTTCATTGCGGATCTCGGCGCTCGGGTAGTGAGTTTCCACCACCACCTCGCCCTCCTTCGTAGAGATCGAGACATCGGCGTCCGTCTGCTCCGGGGCAAATCGCTGGATGATGGCGACGACAAGCAGTTTTCCGTCCCCGCTGCTGCGCGCCCGAATATCGCCCAACCGGTTGGAGACCCTCAGTGCCGAATCCGCCGGAAGTTCGACCTGCCAGCGAGAAGTGTCGACCCAGACTTGGGGCTCAGTAGGCGGTTCACCCGACAGGGTCCCGCCCGCCCAGAACAGAGCCATAAGAGATGCCACCCCGAGTAGGCGCAAAGGTCCCATGACTCCGTCTTCGTCCTCCATCATTCCCTGGCGAGTAGCGAGCAGATCCTATAGGTCGACGGCCCTACATTCGAGGCGCCAAGTCGTCCCTCGACAAGAGTCTACACCTTTTGCTTCAATTTCAGTAAAGCTGGGATCTGCGATCGGGTGTAACAGCGAGTCGGTGAGCCTCGCTGCATCGACGTGTGGGAACCAATGCCCCGACTGATTGGAGAACCAGCGGATTTTTTGAAACGCACCGGGAATCGGGGCCAAAAATGGCCGGGGCGGGGGCTCGGCATGTAGCCATCGCTCAAAAGTCTATGGGCAATCGACGGGATGGGTAAACTTCACATTGATGATTTATGAAGGTTGGACCCCGGAGCAGAGAGGGTCCGGCTCTGAAATTTCTGGCAACGGCGAAACCCGACAGAAAGGCCCTAGGCGCAAATGGGTCCGAGTCGTCGCCCAAGGCCTGATTTCCCCGGACGAAACTCTTCCTTGTTCAATTCCAAGGATGTAGAGCAGGAAGCGCCGATTCCAGGAGTAATTTCGCGAGTGGTTCCAGGGGGCCCCTCCCCAACCGCCAAGGAAATCGGGATATTCTTCCAGAATCATATGAGCCCTCTGGGACCAAAAACGCGGATACGCTCCTGGTAAACCCGCTGCCCGATGGGACGATTCATAATTCATTAATGTTAAAGTGTCATTCTCCCTTTTGTTCCAAGAGTAAATGGCTGACCGGAATAACTAATTCTAAGATTCGGATCGAGAAATCAGATCCCGGACGAGGAAGAGGGCTTGGCGTGGGTACGATCTCGAGTAGCTTGAGTAGAAAGCTCCAGTCGCCATCGGACCCTTCGTCTGAACGGCGACCGCGATGGGAAAGCCAGCCTACCCCACCCGGCGGCTCGAATGGGACCCTAGCCGTAGCATCATGCGCTTCGAGCCATAGCCGATCGATTTCCTGGGCTGCTTATTTTCTGAACCTGCTCGCTCCAGTCGCGCTGGTTTATTTCGCGATCTCTGCGCTCGCACTAGCGGCCTCTGCGCAGCCGGCCCCAGCGCAGAAACTGAGCTCCAGCCGAGTTCTCATCGGTGCCGAAGCAATGCCAGCCGTCGAACCAGCCTTTGTCGACATCGACATCCGAAACCTCGCCATACGTCGAGCTTGGAGCCCCGGAGACGGCATCAAAATGATCCCCAAGCGCTTTTACCTGAGCGGAAAACTGGTCGATTCCCAGTCCCGGGCCAAAGCGCCCATCGCAGGCAAAGTCGACCCACTGCTTGAGGCCCAGGCCGAGGCGACAGTCGGTAAATTGGAGGTCCCACCCCTGCTCAATTTCAGCGGTGGTCTCTTCACCGGTGCCGCCCCCCCCGATACCGTAGGCGATGTCGGCATTCAGTATTATATCCAGTCGACCAACTCGAGCGGCGGATCCGTCTTCTCCGTTTACGACAAAGAAACCGGCGTATTAGTAGCTGGCCCCTTGAACATGGACGCGTTGAGTGCGGGCTCGCCGGGGATCGTCAACTGTTCCATCGGGCGGGGCGACCCAATTGTTCTCTACGACCACTTGGCGAGTCGCTGGCTTCTCTCAGAATTCTCCGATGCGGGCAACAAACTCTGTATTTACATTAGTGCCACCGCGGACCCGATAGCCGGGGGCTGGTTCGCCTACGAGTTCTCCGCGCCACAATTTCCCGATTATCCGAAATACGGAGTTTGGCCGGACGCGTACTACATCGGCACCAATGAAGGATCTGGCCCCGGTCTCTACGCTCTGGATCGCACGAGCATGCTCTTAGGTCAGGCAGCCACCATGCAGCGCTTCGGCACAAGCCGTCTCAACGGCTTTGGCTTCCAGATCCTCAACCCTTCCGACCTGGACGGTCCCACCCCGCCCCCCGCCAACACCCCAAATTTCTTCGTTCGCCACAACGATGACGAGACCCATAATTCACAAGCCAACGATCCCTTGAACGATTTCATCGAGATCTTCGAATTTCGGGTGGATTTCGCGAATTCGGCCAACTCGAGTCTTACCGGCCCCATCTCGGTTCCGATTTCGGATTTCGACTCTAATCTCTGTGGATTGAGCAGCTTTAGCTGCATTCCCCAGCCCAACGCAGGCATCCCACTCGACCCTCTGCGCGAGGTCGTCATGTGGCGTGTGCAATACCGCAACACGAGTGCCTACGAGAGCCTTGTCGGTAGTCATGTCACCGACGTAGACAACACCGACCATGCGGGGGTTCGATGGTGGGAGCTTCGTCGAAACAACGGGGGACCGTGGAGCCTCGCCCAGGAAGGTACTTACGCTCCCGACGCCCACAGTCGGTGGATGTCCAGTGCCGCCACGGACCAGAGCGGAAATCTCGCCTTGGGCTACAGCACGGGGAGCGCGTCTCTCTCTGCCGGCATTCGCTACAACGGTCGTCTCCAAGGGGATCCTCCGGGCATTCTGAGCCTGGGAGAAACCGTGCTGAGCTTGGGAACCGGAGTGCAGTCCAATGAGCGGTGGGGCGACTACAGCGCGCTTGTCGTGGATCCGGTTGACGATTGCACGTTCTGGTACACCAACGAGTATGCGCCCGCCAATGGCACCTGGGCCACCCAGATCGGAAAGTTCAAGTTTGACTCCTGCGGCACTCCGGGAATCAACGTCTCGGCGACGAACCTCTCACAGAAGATTTGCTCGCCTTCGGCTCTGAAGGCGATCACTGTTTCCGTAACGAGCTCTGGAGGGTTCACTGGAGCAACAGCGCTCTCCTTCCCAAGTCTTCCCCCTGGATTCTCGGGCAGTTTCTCGGCAACACCCGTGACTCCAACTGCCCAGAGCACCGCGATACTGACTGCAGACGCCAACGCATTCTTCAACACACACCAGATCGAGATCCTCGCGACGGCTACGGGAGCAGAAAACAAGAGCTTACTCGCTGATGTAAAAGTCTATAGCCTCGTTCCGCCGGTGCCGGACCTTCAAATCCCCGGAGACGGGTCGGTCAATGTTTCAACACTTGCGCCTTTCTCCTGGACCCACACCTATCAAGCCGAAAACTACACCCTGGAGGTCGACGACGATCCCACATTCAGCAGCATCGACCTGCTGGCCAGTGGCCCCGGAGTAACGCACATTGCCACCACACCGTTCCAGTCGCTAACGACCTATTACTGGCGCGTCCGAACGAGCAATGCATGCGGCGAAGTTCTATCTCCTGTCCACAGTTTCACCACGGCCGGCACCAACCTCTTCTGCAGTAGCCCGAATCTTCCTCTCTCATCGACATCCCCGGTCTCGGACAGCATCAACATCACTCAGCTCGAAGCTTTGACCGACCTTAGTGTCAGCTTGGACATCGCCCACTCGTGGGTAGGCGACGTAAGAACAACCCTGACTCATGTCGATACAGGAACGTCGGCCGTGCTCATCGATCGCCCCGGATTCAGCACCGCAACGGGAGGGTTTGGCTGTTCGACAAACGATATCAATGCCACGTTGTCAGATCTTGGATCGGGTGCTGCGGAAAACCAATGCTCCCCCACGGCTCCCGCACTTATGGGCACCCTGACCCCCAACAATCCCCTCTCCGCCTTTGCTGGCGAGAGTCTCGCGGGCACTTGGACGATACTGGCCGAAGACCTGGCGGGAGGCGATAGCGGAACCTTCAACCAATGGTGCCTAGTTCCGACCCAGCTGCCCGAACCCACAAGCTTTATTCTTCTATCCACTGGAATTCTATTCATGAGTGGCGAGCAAGCACTCCGCAGACGGCGGCGGCGGAAGAGCGCGGCCGATCCGCGATAGGTCCGGGAGTGGCTTTCCTCCGAATGGGTAAAAGACATTCGGTCGTAGCCCGAATGGGCCTTGCACCACGAGCCCGAATCGCACTCACTGTGCTTCTTGTCGCTCTTATCACTTTGGTGACTCGTGTCGCTACGCCGGACACACAAGAACCTTCTCCGCCCGAAACGTCGGATGCAAACTCGTCGGAGCGGCCTCGGGAAACTATTCAGATCATTGGCGTCCAGAACCCAGCTCTCGGAATCGAGGACACGATTCCGGCGATTCTTGTTAGCGAACAAAATCTAAGGGTTTCTGTCCCGCAAGTACTGACAGATGCCCTCCGCGGTGTTCGTACCGTCGCGGTCCAAACCACAACGCCCGGCCAAGGCTCACCATTCATTCGCGGTCTCACGGGCTCCGGCATCCTCAATCTGGTTGACGGTACACGGCTCAACAACGCCATCTATCGGGCCGCGCCTACACCCTACATCGCCCTGGTCGAACCTCGCCTGATTGACCAAATCGAAATTTTGAGAGGGCCCGCGTCCGTCCGACATGGCAGTGACGCGATGGGCGGGGTCATTCAACTGCACACTCGCCGACCTGTCTTCGAGGGGAGCTCCTGGCAGTCTCGAGGAACGATCATCGGCATTTTCAATTCCGCCGATCTCGCCCGGGGAATGCGCGCGGAAGTCGAGTTCGGAAATCAGGAATTGGGGTTTATGGGCGGGTTCTCCGGGCTTGAAACCGACGATCTCGAAGGGGGTGGAAATGTCGGGCGACAGATCCCCAGCGCGTACAGCAGCCTTGGTGGAGATTTGGCCGTGCTCTGGACGCCCGCCAAAAATCAAACCCTCACCTTTGATGTCCAATACGCTCAGCAACCCAAATCGCCGCGCTACGACGAAATGACAACAGGCTTTGGCCAGAGCCACCCGTCGGCGTCCGAATTCTACTACGAGCCCCTTGAACGATTATTCGGACACATCCAGTATCAGGATGCTCGAGGATCAGACTACTTCGATTCTTTCCGCTTCGACCTTTCCTTCCAGCGAATTCGTGATGACCGCCGAACGCGAGACTACGAGAGCACAATTCAAGTTCGTGAACGCAATTCGAGTAAGCTCTTGGGAATCTCAGCCGTGGCAACAAAGAGGATCGGTGACGATTTCCGACTCAACTGGGGGGCCGACGGCTATCTGGATTGGGTTTCCAGTGACCGAGACGATACAGATACGCTCACTGGGCTAACGACCTCCGTTCCATCCAGGTTTCCAAATGGATCGACGATGAACACGTACGGCGTCCATTCCGATTTCTCCCTTGGCCTTCTCCCCGGGCTCACACTCGATGGCGGAATTCGGTACAGCTTCATCGACACCGAAATTCCGGGTTTCGGGTCGTCGCCGCCCGGGCATAGCCAGTTGAGCGATGTCACGGGATCCGTCGGTATTCTGCTGGAGATCTGGTCGAATACCGAGTTCATCGCGAGCTTTCGTCGGGGATTTCGCGCACCCAACATCTTCGATTTAGGGGCACTCGGTCCACGCCCGGGGAACAGATTCAACGAGCCGACATCCCAACTCTCACCCGAAATCATCTACACAACGGATCTCGGGTTTCGTTATCACGGAGACACTGCCCAAACCGAAATCTTTTTTTACTACTCGCACTACGATGACAAAATCGAATCCTTATCCACCGGAGGGCTAACACCCGAAGGACGCGACATCGTGAAAAGCGTGAATACCAAAGAAGTCAGGCTCGCTGGGGTCGAAGTTTTCGAACGCATCCAACTTCGGGAATCGATATCGATGGCCTTTTCTTTCTTTTGGACTTGGGGCGAGCAGTCTCAGGTGACCGGAGGCTTCGAACCTGCCGATCGCATTCCCCCGCTTCAGGGCAGCCTGGGCTTTCCCTGGCAGATCAACGAGCGCTTTTCCATCGAACCCTATATGCGATTTGCGGCGAGCCAGCGCAGGCTCAGTGCGCGTGATGAGCGGGACCCAAGAATCAATCCCCTCGGCACTCCGAGTTGGGCAACTCTGAACGTGCGCGGTCAATTCAAGTGGGGAAAGCACACGAGTTTATCGGCCGAACTTCGCAACCTTACGAATTCCAGCTATCGCGAGCACGGCTCAGGAATCCAAGCCCAGGGCATTGGACTCGCCTGCTCGCTTCATCTCGTCTACTGATCCGATTTCGCGTCCGCCCAAAACCGGAAGCCGAAGCTGGCGATCAGAGGGACTTGGCGATCAGGAGAACTTGGCGATAGTGGAGAACTTGGCGATAGTGGAGCTAGTCGCCCACTCGGATTCGGATCATCTGGACCGGACTAACCGGTCGATCCTGGGCGTTGGTGGGAAGCTTTTCAATTTTTTCGATGACTTCCATACCCGAGGTGACTCGCCCAAAAACTGGGTGCTTCGAGGGGCCCGGCGAAAACCAGTCCAAATAGTCGTTGTGCACGGTATTTATAAAAAACTGACAACTGCCGCTGTTCGGTCGTCCAGTGTTGGCCATGGAGAGCGTGCCAGGCTCATTGGAGAGCTTGGCGTCCTCCGGGTGCTCGTCGGCAATCGTTCCGTTTGGGCTGTCTCCAGTACCCGCCTGGGGGCTTTCGGGGTCCCGACTGTGGGGACAACCGAATTGGAGCATGAACCGATTGATGATCCGATGAAAATGCAGGCCGTCGTAGAACCCGCTCTCCGCCAAAGAGAGAAAGTTTCCCGTCGTGACGGGCATCTTGTCCCCATAGAGTTCGACGACGATTTCGCCTTCGGAGGTCTCGAGTATTGCTGTCGGATTCGCCATCCCATATGGATAACAGGTCTGGCACTTCGAATCATCCTCCGGGAGCAGGAATCCGGGAGAGAGCACTCAGCCTCTCGATTTCCCAGCGCAAGTCGTCTGCCCAAGTTCCGAAGATCGAGCGAATAGCGCCCGATTGCGAGACACCTTCGCTCGCGTAGAACTCGTGTTCACCCCTGATTTCCTTTCCGTCGGCCACGCGCATCAACGCAGCACCTGTCGCTGTGTTGAGAACGTCTATGGACAAAACCATATGCCCCGACTGTCCCACAAATGCAGTCCCATCGGGTGGCTGATCGACCATTGGCTGCGCAGAAACAACAAGATCCGAAATGTGGCCGCGAATGCGGAGTACACCCTCCCCTTCGCTTTCGGTCGCCTCGAATCGTCCCGTCTCGATCAACTGCCGGGTCAAAAATTCGAGATAAACTCTCTTCATCAATTCCAAAGCCGAACTCGGGAGGCGATAGTTGGGATCCATGGGCTCATAGGAGCCAAACCCGCGTTCGCCGGTTTTAGCCGGATCAGGATTTTTCGCGTACGCGATCGTGAGTGGGTCGATAATCAGTTTCCGGTAATCCCCGAACCGTGCCCCAGGACGTAAAAATGTTATCTGGAAAGACTCCCACTTGACCCGATGCAATCCGTCCGGCGTCACCGCTCCCTCGCCCGACGCGTAGTAGATGCCCGAAGGAGGTGGCTTGGCGCAGCTCGTGAGAGCAAGGAAATCGGCACCGGTAAATAACACCAAGAAAGCAACGCCGATCAATCGACGAGCCGTGATTGCATTCGCAAAGTTCCGACCAAGCAGTTTCATCTCGGAGTTCTCCTTTTGTCCGCATTTGCACCGATAATCCGAAGAACAAAACGTATCCTTTTGCTTGGAAGGACAAAAGGGGGCGCATAACACCCTTCCGCCAGGGCCCGCGCATTCAGGGCCTGCCCAGCCGACTTCAGTCATGAGAGCACAATGTTCCCCGTGCAGTTACAGTGAATCAGTGGCGGAAAACTCGGAACTCAGAAGAAGCCTTGGGCCCTTCACCCTCTGGGGACTGGGTGTGGGGTACGTGATCAGCGGCGAATATTTCGGCTGGAACCTGGGCCTGCCCATCGGGGGCAGCTACGGGATGCTGGCAGCGACTGTGCTCGTCACGTTCATGTACGTAAGTTTCATCCTCAGCTACACCGAGCTTGCGTGTGCGATCCCTCGCGCCGGCGGAGCTTTCGTATACTGCGCCCGAGCATTCGGCCCATTGGGCGGCTGCGTGGGCGGTCTAGTCCAGATCATCGAATTCGTTTTCGCCCCGCCTGCCATCGCGATGGCGGTTGCGGCGTACATCCATCAGCGCTTTGGCGGAGTGCCCGTCGAGTTGATCGCAATCGGCGCCTACTTGCTGTTTACCGGCCTGAATGCCTGGGGGGTTCGACAGGCCGCTCTTTTCGAGCTTGCGGTGACCGTACTCGCTGTGGGCGAGCTGCTTTTATTCTGCGGACTCACTCTGCCTTCCTTCGATTGGGCCCATTTTTCGCACAACTCCCTGCCCAACGGATACAGCGGCATTTTCGCGTGCCTGCCCTTCGCGATTTGGTTCTATCTCGCCATAGAGGGCGTGGCCAACGCTGCCGAAGAAGCCCACAACCCCCAGCGCAATGTCGCCCTGGGATTCGGCACGGCGATGCTGACGTTGGTTGTACTCGCCATGGCGGTCTTCTTCAGCGCAACCGGCGTGGCCGGCTGGGAACAGATCGTTTACCCCGTACCCGGCGCCGAAGCCAGCGATGCTCCTCTCCCACTGGCCCTAGCGCTCGTCGTGGGCAACGACTCGCCTTGGTACACTCTTTTGCTCGGCGTTGGCCTGCTCGGCCTGATCGCTTCTTTTCATGGAATCATCCTTGTCGCCGGGCGCGCCACTTTCGAATTCGGTCGCTCGGGCTTTGCCCCGGCTGCACTTGCGCGCATCCATCCCGGAAGCGGAACGCCTCGAGCCGCGCTCGCGGTCAACCTTGTGGCGGGAGTAATCGCGATACTCTCGGGCCGAACTGCCGAAATCATTACCCTGGCCTGCTTCGGCGCCGTGTCGCTCTACATACTCTCCATGGCAGCCCTGATCCGGCTCAGACGCGTGGAAAAGGACCTCCATCGCCCATTCATGGCGGTGGGTTACCCCTATCTGGCAGTACTCGCCCTCGTGCTCGCGGCGATCTGCCTGATCTCTCTCTTCTACTACAACGCCCAGATCGGGCTTCTTTTTCTCGGCTTGGTTGGCCTGGGACTGGTCTATTACGCGCTACGGGGCCGGCACCAGATCGTGCCGAACTGGGCCAGCTGAGAGCGGATCCCTTACGCGGCCCACGGCAAAGACTCCGAAACCAGCCTTTCGAACCTACCCCCTACTTCGGTAGCGTGCCTCGATCGACTTTCGCTGCTCTCCCTCCCCCGAGGCCCGCCGGAATGCGGGCGATTATGGAAGACTCGCCGTGCCCAAGATTATCATTTTGCTGCTCCTGACCTTTACGGTCGAATTTTTGCTGACGGGCTGCAGGGATCCGAAAATCACTCCGCATAGCGCCGAAGCCACTAGCCAGAGAGCGCTCGCTCAAGGAACCGTGGTCGGCTACCGCGCGGCCAATGGGGCCCTCGGCTGGCTCGGCATCCCTTATGCGGCTGCGCCCATCGGGCAATTGCGTTGGAGAGCACCAAAACCGGCACCCCCCTGGACCGGAACCCTTGAGGCCATTCGCCCGGGAAGCCCCTGCCTCCAGCGAGGCTCTTGGCTGGGCGGCGCCCCAGCCAAGTCCGTGGGCAAGGTTTTCGGCTCCGAGGATTGTCTCTTCCTCAATGTTTGGGCCCCTGCGGAAGAGCAGCCCGAGGGCCTTCCCGTCATGGTCTGGATTCATGGCGGAGGCAATACGACGGGCCACGGCGGATTTTATGATTTCAGCCAGATGGCCGAGCGATTCAATCTCGTCGTGCTGAGCTTCAACTACCGGCTCGGAGGCCTGGGGTGGTTCTACGAACCGTCGCTCTGGACTGAGGACGACGACGCCCTCGACCGCTCGGGGAATTTCGGCCTTCTCGACCAGATACAGCTGCTCAAATGGGTAAGGGGAAACATACATACATTTGGCGGCGACCCCGATCGAGTCAGCATCTTTGGAGAGTCCGCCGGGGGGCAGAACGCCCTGGCCCTAATGGTTTCGCCAAGTTCCGAGGGACTCTTTCACGGAGCCATCGCCCAGAGCGGGTACACGAGCAGCGTGACTCCGGAAGAGGCGAGTCGGGCAAAACGCGGGGTCGTGGGAGAGAGAGCGGGCGCGAGCGGAGAGATGTTGCTGTATTGGCTGCAGCAAGAAGAGCTTGCGAATTCTCACGAGGCTGCCATCCGCTATCGGAAATCCATGAGCCCCGAAGAAGTCAATATTTTTCTCCGCTCCCTGTCTCCCACCCAATTGGTCATGGGCTACTACGCCGAGAGCAAGAACCACACCGCACCCATCATGATCGCAGACGGCGTGGTCATTCCCGCCGATGGAATCGCTTCCGCCTTTCAACAGGGTCGTTTACACCGAGTACCCCTGATTGCCGGAACCAATCGTGACGAGAACAATCTCTGGTTGGCCCTAAGCCCTGAACTCGTCACCAACTACTTTGGAGCGTTCTATCGACCCAAGGATGAGGCTCGCTACCGATTTTTCTCGGAATACCGCGCCAAGGGCTGGAAGGCTCGGGGAGCAGACGACCCGAGTCGGTGGGTCACTGCCACAGGAGTCGACGCTTTCGCCTATCGCTGGGATTGGGACGAAGAACCCAAGGGCGTCTGGGGCGATTTTTCGCTGCTGGTAGGGGCGGCTCACGGCCTCGAAACCACGTTCCTCACGGGTGTCTTCCCCCAAGACGGTCTCGCGGGAATGCTCTTCACGGGCTCCAATGAGAAGGGAAGGCTCACTCTCTCCCGGGAAATGCAATCCTATTGGGCGGAGTTCGCGTATGCGGGCAAGCCAGGGCGCGGCCGGAGCAATGAGCTACCCGAGTGGACAGCCTGGAATCTCGAGAAGGGAGCTGACAAGTTCATGATTCTCGACACTCCGGACGGGGGAGGCATTCGGATGTCGAACGACGAAGTTTTCCTCGACGAGTTGCTCGTGCTCGCCGCTTCGGATGAGCGTGCACGAAACGAAGAAGACATCTGCTGGCTCGTCTACCTCAACCTCAAGGACGAGCCCCTCTACGACCCGGGCACCTACTGGAATTGGGAAGACGGCCGATGCCGCGCGTATCCCGCCGCCTACTTCGACGCCAAGGCCGACTAAGGACCGCTTTCAATTTCGAGCCCAGCATCCTGAAAGCAGCCCCTCCAACCCGCTTCTTCGAATCGTTGCCGACTGCAGGGTGCCGACCGCGGTACGTAAGCTTTCATCTCCGGAGGCACATATCCACCGTTGAGCGCAAAAGCGATGCGGCGTGCAAATTCGTTCTCTCGATAAACCATGCGGTACGTGAGCTGGCCATCCAAGTAGGGACCCCAGTCGATCCAGGTCGCGTGCGATGCCTCGAGGTTACCGGGGCGATTAATTTCGTCGGAAACGATCAGGGTGTAGAAACCATTCTCGTCTTCGCGAAGTTCCTGCTCAAGCATGCAGTCCCGAGCGCTCCCCGACCAGATATTGTAGGTGCACAGGGTAAAGAGTCGAATGTCCATCCCGGGAGTGCTCACCGGCTCCCCCAGCCGTGAATTCGCGGTTTTCAAATTTCGCGCGCGTACGATAAAGATATCGCCGTGCCGACGACTAAAGAACGTCGCAAGGTATTGGACGTCGGCGTTGGCCAGGGTATCCGATGGGCTATCGAAGTTGGATGAGGTACTCCAAACCGCCGGATAAACGGCTCGGTGGTCCGCAATGGGGAGCACCGGGAAGAGCATATCGGTCTCGGCATTTTTCTCGCCGACTTCAAACGGCTCGCACTCATCAAAGTGCCGAACGACTTTTCCATCCCGGCTGTAGATCGTGACTGCGGGCAAGGGAACGCCGCCTGAGTTCGGCCCGTCTCCAAGATCTGAAGCATAGAGCCGCAGCATGTTCCAAACCCACCGCGTCGGTTTGATTCCATTCTTCTGAGCGCCCACGTAATAGGTATTGGGGGGCGGGTTCGCGGCGGGCTGATCAAACACCAGCCAAGCGGTGTAATAATTCGGATCGTCGTTCTCTGGCACCTGCCTGAAGGGATTTATGCTTCCCGGGTCGGGATCGAGATCGAGATCGCGCACCGTGCGGAGATTGTTGAGGTCTTCGTCGTTGGGATGAAAGGCGAAATATCGCGCCCGAGGATACTGCCCGCGGAGCTTGACACGCCCTCCCGCTTCGACCCCGAACATGCCCGGTGGAGTCGGTATATCCGACAAAATCCAGAAGCGTTGAGCGAAATAGTTCCCCCCCGAAATATCTGGGAGGTTCGGGAAATGATTGAATGTCAGCGGATTACCGACACTTGGCCAAGCCGGGCAGCGACCCGCCCGAGAGGCCTCGGTTCCTACGTTGTAGCGGCCATCGCCCAGCCGAATGCCACATTGCTCAGCCACATAGTCGGCGATTCGCCCCTGGACCCCAGCAAATTCAGGATTCCTGAGAATCGCGAATGTCTGAATCATCGGCGTTTCGCCATCAACTGCGTTGAGCCAGGCACCGAAGGTGTCGCGAAGGACCGTCAGGTCTCCACTGATTTCATCCGGCGCGGAATCAAGCAGAGTCTGGGCAACCCGCACATGCCCCGCGAGTTCGGGAAATCCCCGGGTATCTATTTCACCCCGATTAACCCGCGCGAGGGTTTCGCAAAATTTTTCTGGCTGAGACGCGAACGCTGGAACCGCTATGAACAGAACGACGAAGCTGTACCTCAAAACCGAGAGTGCCTTGGATTGCGCTGTCATAAGCCTGATTCAGAACCTCCGGTCGCTCTCGGACGGGAATGCGACGTGAGAATATCAAGAGGGACAGCCGTCCCGATTCGCTCTCACGATTCCTTCCCTCATTGGGGCCTGGGGAAGGAGGCGCTAGCCCGGTCCGCCCCAGCGCGCCGAAAATCTACATCACGGGCAGACTGGCCAGATCGATGGGGAGTTCCCCCCTGCCGATTCTCGACGCGCGATCCTTGAGTGTAGCTGCCGTCTCTTCGTGGCCGAACATGATAATGAACTGTTGTTGGCGAATCCCTTCCAGACAATGGCGAGCGAGATCATCGAGATCCTGGAATTGCAATTCCATCCCCGCTGCCTTGGCGGCGTCCTTGAACTGGTCGATGGTCGGCGCCGGCGTGGCAGGCTCGGACTCACGAGCCAGAGCCACCGGGCGATTCCTCGCCGTGGTCCAAATCCCAGTTTCCAGCAAACCACCTGAGGGGTAGAAGATGGAAGCTCGCAAATTCGTTTTCTCGGTCTGAAGTTGGGC
>DUCH01000438.1 GCA_012959865.1 Myxococcales bacterium
AAGACCGACCCCGAAGAGCGCAGGGCGCTCTACGATGAAATGGTGGCCCGCATGTACGCGCACGGGAAGGCGGTCAACATGGCATCGCATTTCGAGATCGATGGAGTCATCGACCCACTGGACACACGGACATGGATCACTCGGGGGCTGCGGTCGACCCCGACTCCCCCGCGACGGACGAGCAAAAAGCGGCCCTGCGTGGATACCTGGTAGGGGAGTGCCCCAGGGCGTTCGTGGAAAGCGAGGATCGCCCAGGTGATCTCGCGCTTGGGATGCGCTTCGTGTTGCCTTGGCGTCCGCCAAAGCGGCCCCGTCTGTGTCGCCGAATTCAGTCCCACACGAGTTCGAGCAGCGAGGCTTCGCCCGGAACTCCGACCCGAAGGGGGAAGCCGTAGAAGCCCGTGCCCCGATGGACGTAGAGGTGATTTGTTCCCTTGGCGAAGTGGCCGTGGTCGGGCCAGCGCGACCGGGCGAGGACCGTCCAATTGAGCCCCAGGCTCACAAGGCCCATCTGGCCGCCGTGGGTATGCCCCGAGAAAACGAGGTCGGCGGCATCATCGTGGGTCAGGTCGTGAAAGGCGCTCGGATCGTGGAGCAGCAGCAGGCGTCGGTGGTCGGGCAGCCGGGGGTGATTGTTCAGGAGCTTTTCCAGGTGTTCCCTGCGATCGCGAGAAACGTAGTCGGCGCCCACAACCTGCACCGGGCCCGCCTCGGTCTCCAGCGTGCATGCATCGTCCACCAGAAGACGGACTTTGTTGGCCGCGAGACCCGCTCGGACTTCATCGGGGGCCTCGTGGTCGTGATTGCCGAAGATCGCGAAGCAGCGCCCTGGAAGTCGCTGCAGCGGAGCCAGAGCCTCGGCGAGTGCGCCCGCCGTGGAGTTGCTTTCCATGGTGAGAAAGTCCCCGGTCAGAAGAATTAGGTCGGGGTTCCGATCGACCAGGCCTTCGACGATATTTCGTAGCCGGGCCACCGACTGCCACGGGCCCAGATGCGGGTCGGCGATTTGGATCACGCGCAGCGGCCGGGTGGTCAAGGGGGCGGGGGGCGAGCGTCGGTAGCGCTCCATCGGGACGCGCTGGAACTTTTCCGGACCGGGCATGCCCAGGTGAAGCCGCACGAGCTCGGGAGAAAGTCGCGGTGAGGTGAAAGCCGCGGCGAACGCCACCGCATAGGGGAGCAAATCAAGTGGCATCAGCCAGCGGAGCGCTGTGTCGGCCCCCAACCCCCAGAGCAGAAGTCGCGGCACCAGCAGCCCCAGGAGCCAGAACGTGGCCATGAACCCCGCCGCCAGAAAGGTCTGCCCTGGAATCGAGATCAGCCCGCGGAAGATCGGGCCGCGCATGCGGGCGTTCACCAGCGATGCATAGTGGGCCGAGGTCGCCGCCATCCCGTAGGCGAACGCCATCTGGAGGCCGGGCAGGGCCGGTTCCGGGACCCAATCGCCGAGCCGCGCGAAGACAATTCCCCCGCCCGTTGCCGCGAGGCCCAGGACGATGGCGCTGAAGATCGCGTAGAAGCGTCCGCGTCGTAGCCCGGCGTAGACGGGAATCAAAGTCCAGGTCGTGACGGCGAGGACGGGAAAGATCCAGGGCAGGGTTTCGTTCATGGCGGCGGGTACCCTAGTCCAGCTTGGCCCCGATGGGGAGCGCGGGGCGAGGGGGATCAGCCGCCTTCAACGAGTCGCCTCCGAATTTCCGTCACGGCGTCGATCTCGGCCTCGGTATTTTCGGCAACCACCATCAAGTTGAACTCTCGGCAGCCGGCTTCCACATAGGGGACGAGGAAATCGGCGATTTCGGCGGGAGTCCCGTAGGGGCTGTATTTTTCAAAGCGCTCGAAGGGAATGCGGTACATGTTCGTCATCGCCGCGCCCAAGCGCTGACGGGCGCGGTCCCGATCGTCGTCGGCGCCCGCCCAGAGTTGTATGCCGTTGCGACTGGGCCCACTCGTGCGTCCGGCCGCACGGGCGAGTTCGCCGATTCGCGCGAGAGTGGCCGCGTAGCGTTGGGGGGTCGACCAGATTCCCAGCCAGCCGTCGCCCCAACGCGCCGCCCGGCGCAGAGCGGCTTCCGCTCGGCCGCCGATTACGATGGGGACGGAGGGGTTGGGTGCGGGCAGGATGAGTGCGTCATCGAGAGCAAAGAACTCGCCGCTGAAAGATGCGGGCTTGCCCGAGAGGAGTCGTCGGAGAATTTCCAGGCACTCGTCGGTGCGGCGGCCCCGAGTGGCGGGGTCGACTCCGCAAACCTCGATCTCGCGGCGATCCTCCCCCCCCACGCCGACCCCCAGGATCAGTTGGCCCGGTGCCGATTGGGCAAGGCTGGCAATCTGTCGTGCGACTGGCACCGGGTGACGCAGGGCGAGGAGGTAGACCCCGACATAAACACCCAGGCCTGGGGCCAGGGCGGCCGCCGTGGCGGCTTGGATGAGTCCGTCCATTCCGAGGCCAGTATGGAAGCTCACGTGGTCGGCCATGAAGACGTGGTCAAGTCCGCCCTCTTCGGCTCGGGCCAGGAGGGCGCGGCGTCGCGCGTGGGAGCCCGTGAGCATCTCGGAGTGAGCCAGGGTTCCGACGCGCAGGACGGGCGAGTTCTCCATCGGCTAGATCCTAGTATACTCGCCGTCTGAACCCGAAACGGAGCAGCGAGGAAACATGACGGGCGGAGATCAACCAATCCCAGGTTACAACGGCCTCAGCCGGGTGGAGCCCACACTGCCGACCCAGTTCTATCTGGATGCCGACCACTACGAGCGGGAGCTTCGGAAGATTTGGTATCGAAACTGGGTCTACGTGTGTCGGGCCAGCGAACTCGTCGGTCCCCGGGCGTTTCGGGTTTTTACGATCGGGTCCCAGCAGATCCTGATCCTAAGGGATCAGGACGAGGAGCTCCGCGCTTTTCACAATACTTGTCGTCACCGAGGCTCGCTCCTGATGCAAAAGCCGTGCGGACGTCTGCCCGGTCCGACAATTACCTGTCCCTACCACAGCTGGGCCTACGATCTACAGGGGAACCTTCGGCGAACCCCGACGCGCAGCGAACAGCGCGATTTCGACAAGGAAGACTACTCGCTCTATGACGTTGGCGTCCGTGACTGGAACGGCTTCGTATTCGTCCACCTCGATCCCGAGAACGCCCGCCCTTTGGAGGAAAGTTTCGACGATTCCCATATTCTCGATCATTGGCAGCTTGCTGATCTTGTCGTCGGTCACACCTATGAAAAAATAATCAACTGCAACTGGAAGGTCTTCT
Organism: Myxococcales bacterium; assembly: GCA_012959865.1. Classification (GTDB taxonomy): domain Bacteria; phylum Myxococcota_A; class UBA9160; order UBA9160; family UBA4427; genus JAZXM01. Next base: position 3,255 of record DUCH01000438.1, read on the forward strand.
GGGAAAATTTTAGCGAGTGCCTTCACTGCCCGAATATTCATCCGCAGCTTTCTCAGACGGTTCCCCTCTACAAGCAGTACTTCATGGAAACCCGGGATGATCCCGAATGGGAGGCGCACCAGCGCGCCGGTGACGTGCTCTACAAGCCGGGACTGGCCGAGGGCAAGGAGACCTGGTCCAAGGACGGTTCTCCCTGTGCAGAGTATTTTCCCGAGCTGACCGCCGAAGAAATCGCTCGGGGACACACCTATTGCGAGATGATTCCTTCGGCCTTTGTGGTCGGCCATGTCGACTATGTTCGCGCGGTTCGTCTTCGGCCACTCGGTCCGGAAACCACCGAATTCCAAGCCCAGTGGCTCTTTCGCGAGGAGAGCGTCGCCGCTGCGGGCTTCGATCCGTCCGGGGTGGTGGAGTTCGGTCAGCAGGTGATCGATGAAGATGGCGCGGTGGCCGAGCTGAACCAGCGGGGATTGCATTCGATTCGCCATGAGCGGGGCGCGCTGATGGCCGAAGAATACGCGGTGCACGATTTCCATGTCTGGGTGCTCGCGCAGCTCGACTGAGCACTGGGCGACTCGGGGAAGTGCGGCTCCAGCCGGAAAACGCTGGAAATGCAAGAGAGGGGAGACGGTGTCGGAGTCGGTAAGTCGAATTCCGGAGACGAGGAAGGCCCAACGCACTCGCGCCCGGCTGGTCGAGGCCACCGAGGCTGAAATTTCCGAGTCCGGTTTCTTTACTGCCGAGAGGGTGGCCGCCCGGGCGGGGACATCAGTCGCGACCTTCTACAGTCACTTGCCCACCAAGGATGCCGCGCTCACCGCCGCATTCGGGGGAGTGATGGACGCGTTGGTGGCGGTCGTCGACGAGCATCTCAGCGTGGAACGTCTGCTCGATCGGGGACTCGAAGTGGTGTCCAAGGACTTCGTCGCAGCCTGTCTGGACTTCTTTACGGCGCGCTCTCTGGTCTTTCGGTGCGCCTTGGCGCGGATGCCCGAGCACCGTCCGCTGCGGGAGGTCTACCGCGCGCATGAGTCCGACGCGTTTTCACGCTATACGCGCTTTGTGGAATTGGGCCAGGCGGCGGGCAAAATCGGGTCCGGAGATCCCGAGACACTGGCGCGAACCCTGCTTGTTCTCAGCCAAGGACTCAACAATCCGTTGGCCCTGGGCTTGGTGGACGGCGACCCCTTGGGCGAGCAACTGGCCCGGCTGGTTCTGGTTCTGCTGGCGCCGAAAATTGGAGAGCGGGGCTAGAGCGGGCATCCGGCGAGGGACGCGCGTCGGGGGTTAGTCGAGCAGGGTCTCGGCCTCAAGGTCGACGATCTGCTGGCCGTGGCGCTCGGCCATGGCGGCGAACATCGCGTCCCCTCGTTCGCTCACCTCGACGATTTGGGACGCCACCACCGCCATGATGAGGCCGGAGAAACTGAAGCGTCGGTAGTCGGCGAACAGTGCCTCGATCCCGTAGTCGTTGACCCCACTCGCTTTCAGATCGTCGTGGTAGTGGGCAAGCAGAGCGTTCTCCTCGCGACGGCGATCCTCGGGGAACAGTCCGGCACCCAAAAAATAGGCGACATCGGCGGCGGGGTGTCCATGAGAACAAGTTTGCCAATCCACGACCGCAAGTGGCGGGGCGTCCGGGCCTTCATTGAAGAGCATATTGTCCAGGCGAAAATCGCCATGAGCAACGGCCCGGGGGCCGGAGAGATTGGCCGCCCACGCGCCGACGCGCTGGCCAAAGCGCCGAGCCAGTTCGATGACTTCTCCGGGTAGGCGCTGGGCGAAGCGCGCCTCGAAACCGGGAAAGACGCCCTGATAGACCATCTGGAGAAGCGCGGCGGCTTCGCCGCTGGGCCGTGAAAGCCAATCAATTTTTTCGAGTGCCGGATCGTTCCAGCGCGGGGCGTGGAGTCGCGCCGCTTGAGTCATGGCCAGGGCGGCCTGGTCGGGAGTGCAGCCCGTGAGTTGATCGCCCTGGGTACCCGGCGCCATGTCCTCAAAAACAAGGACGAAGCGATCGCCTTCGGGGGAGACGTCGGCGTGCCAGCAGTGGGGCGTACGGATGAGTACCGTGCTGGCAATATCGGTGTAGAAATTGACCTCCCGGGCGTAGATCCCCTGGGCGACCGCCGTGGACCGGCTGACTTCGTTGGGCGATGGAAATTTGACCACCAGGCTTGTCGGCGCGGCTTCGGGCTCGGCGTTGAAGCGAAGAGCCAATCGGACGTTCTCCCCCACCTGTCCCGTTCCGATTCGCTCGGCGCTGAAACTCTCCACCACCGCCCGCGGATGACCGCCCTGGGCGAGCACCGCACTGAGCCATTCGGGGGTGATCTCGTCGACCTGCCAGATCAGCGGCACTTCGTTGCTCATGAATCCTCGTGTCTTTCATTGCTTTCGTGGGGTCAGTGTCGGTGGGTCGGAGGGCGAGTATCATGGTTTTTCATTCTTTACTCTAAGGGAGTATGGGGTCGGAACGAAAGGGCGGGTGCGCGATGAAAGGAGAAAGTGTGGGAGACGACAAGTCGGGCACCAAGCGGCTATTTGGCCTGGAGGGCCGGGTGGCAGTCGTTACGGGAGGCAGCCGCGGACTGGGGCGTGAGATGGTGCTCGCTTTCGCCCGGCATGGGGCCGATGTTGTGATCGCCAGCCGGAAACTCGATGCTTGCGAGGCCCTGGCCGAGATCGTCAGGCAGGAAACCGGGCGGGAGGCCATGGCGTTTGCGTGCCACGTCGGTGAGTGGGCACAATGCGAAGAGTTGGTCGACGCGGTTTATGGGCGTTTCAAGCGGATGGATGTGTTGGTCAACAATGCGGGTATGTCGCCCCTCTATCCCTCGCTCCCGGAAATCTCCGAGGCCCTCTGGGACAAGGTCATTGGGGTCAACTTGAAAGGTCCCTTTCGGCTCTCGGCCTTGGCCGCGACTCGCATGGTCGCAGGGGGGGGCGGATCGGTGATCAACATCAGCAGCATTGCGGCGGTGCAGCCCACACCGGTCGAACTCCCCTACGGAGCCGCCAAGGCGGGGCTGAATGCGCTGACCGTGGGCCTCGCGCGGGCCTTTGCACCGGCGGTTCGGGTCAACTGCATTATGCCCGGTCCCTTCCTCACGGACATCAGCAAGGCGTGGGATCTCGATGCTTTTGCCGAGACGGCTCGGCGGGGAATTCCCCTGCAGCGCGGCGGAGAAGCCCGGGAAATCGTCGGGGCCGCGCTTTATCTTGCCAGCGACGCGTCGAGTTATACGACCGGGGCCGTGATCAAGGTGGATGGTGGCGCTGCCTTTGCTCCGGCCTGAGGGGCCTGGGAACTTTTGAGCGAAACTTCGTTCGCAGGCTACTCTGGGCGCGATGCCCGAGGCCGAGACTGAACCCTTTGTCACCACCTCCGAAGCCGTGACCGATGGTGTACGAGTGGAGGTTCGTGCGCAGTATTCGCCGCAGCACTCGAATCCTCGCGACAGCGAGTGGTTCTTCATTTACAGGATCCGCATAAATAACGAGGGGAGCACCACGGTGCAACTCACCGACCGCCACTGGATCATCATTGACGGATCGGGAAACACCGAGGAAGTCAGGGGCGAGGGCGTGGTGGGGAGCCAGCCGGTACTGGGACCGGGGGAAAGTTTCGAGTACACATCGGGCTGCCCCCTGCCGACCCCATTTGGAAGCATGGCGGGTACCTATCGCATGCAGCGCGAGGACGGCACGGAGTTTCAGGCCGAGATCGGCCTATTCGAACTGGTCGAACCTCACGCTATCCACTGAGGGTTTAAACTGAGGCTCTTGTACTGAGGTTCGGGTTCAGGGCTCGTTCTGAGTCGAATCGGTGATTCTCTCGACCAGGAGCTCCGCAAGCCATTCGTGAAATCGATGGCGCTCGGCGTCGCGCTCGGCGGCTTGGACCGGACTCATGATGTCCCCGATCAGGGCGTCGCCGAACAAGGCGGCCACCGCAAGGCGGACGCCGAAGGAAACCGTCTCCTCACTCTCGGGCTTGCCGGCGCGGCTATTGGCGAGTTGATCGCAAATCAGTCTCGAAATATTCCGAACCAGAGCCGGTGGATCGATGCCCTCAGGAGCGCGGGCATCGGGTTCTCGCATGGCCCACCATGCGATGAGTCGCGCCAGTCCCTGGTCGTCCATGGTGTGGGCAAGGCGTTCGAGGAGTTCGATGCCCGAATCCTCGGCCCGCTCACTTTGGATCATTTCGGCGACATCGTCGCTCAGCGCGCGAATCGCCCGGGCGTCGAGGGCCTGAATCAAACCGTCCCGGCTGCCGAAGTGGTGCAGGATTGTCGGGTGGGCGATGCCTACGTCTCGGGCGATTTCCTGGAGCCGGATCGCATCGGGGCCGCCTTGGGACAGAAGCCGCTGAGCGGCATCGAGGATTTCTTTTCGCGCGACCTCCGCGCTTCTGCGCCGCCGAGGAATCGCCGCCCCGGGGGGCTTGGTACTTTCTGCCATGTATAGAGCCTACAGTATTGTCAACTGTTCTTATATACATTAGTGTCAGCAGCATAGAAACTCATTGGAGAGCCCCATGACCGCGAACGCCCCCCCCGAGTCAACCCAAAGCCCGCCCCACCGCACCCCAGAGCCGGCCAACCATGCCGCCCTTGGCTTTGAGCCGAACACCAAGACGACCCGCTCGGGACAGCGCTCCCCGATCCGGCTTCGGGTGGCCTGGAAGGCCCTTAGACGGCTGATCGAGAATCCCGATCGCACCGACCAGGTCTTCGTGATCATTGACGCGCTGTCGGGCAAGAGCGGAGAACGTCAATTCCTGAAATTCGCCGCGACGCCCGTGGGCCGCCGAATCCTAGCCGACCAACGCGACCTGCTCGCGGTGCTCAGGAACCGGGAAGCCCTGCACGCCATGCCCCAGGGCAGTCTTGGAAACAGCTATGCGAATTTCATGAGCCGCGAGGCGATCAGCGCTGACGGATTGGTGGAAGCCAGCAACGAGGGCGGGCGCATCGTTGGCGACGACGTGCAGCGGACGCTTTTCGGCGTCCGACTTCGCGACAGTCACGATCTCTGGCATGTCGCTACGGGCTACGGCCGGGACCTCCTCGGCGAAGCCTCCTTGCTGGCCTTCACGTTTGCCCAGACCCGCAGCCCAGGAATTGGAGTGATCGTCGCCATGGCGTACCTGAAAGCGGGCGATCTTCCCGGCGCGAGGCCGATGATTCGCGAAGCTTACAGGCGAGGGCGAAAGTCAGCGTGGCTACCTACGGCCGACTGGGAGGCCCTGCTTGCCCTTCCTCTGGATGAGGTGCGTGAAAAGCTGAAACTCGGAGCGGCACCCGAGTACTTCGAGATTCGGAGCGCCGAAGGAGCGAAGGCGCCCGGTTCGAGTTAGCTCGCACCGATTTCGCACCGATCTCGCAGCGATCGCGATGCCGCGATGGGCGGGCCCTCTCCATATCGGCGAGTCAATTCCGAAAGTCTGAGTCGCGGTAAGCGGCGAGTTGGGCGCGAGTGGGTCGAAGGCGTGACCTCCACCCACCGGATCGGACTTCTCGGGTCGGCTTCCGGTGTCCGGTGCGGGCGGAATCAGCGCGGGTTCCATCAGAGTTGAAGCAGTTCGATCACGCTCCCCCCGATGGCATCGGGGGTCTGCACGTATGCGAAGGCGATCTCCGGAGAGAAGCGCTTGTAGAGCAGGGTTTCGAATCCTTCGGCCTGGAGTTCGGGCAGTTTGGCATCGATATCATCCACTCGAAAACGGACATGATGAAGCCCTTCGCCATGGGCGCGCAGGTGCTCGGTGTGGGTGGTCTCACCTTCGATCACTTCGATGAGTTCGATTTCCATGGAACCCGAATGAGCGATGGCCATCTTCAGAGTGCAGTCGGCCGCTTGGCCGCGAATGGTGCAGTCGGGCAATTCGTTCTGACTGACATCGAAGGGGCCAAAGAGGGCTTCGTAATTCGGTAAGGCGCGATCGATATTCTCGACCACGTACGAAACCTGGTCGATGGGGCCAAGGCCCAGACGGTCGAATAGTTCGCTGCTCATTGGTTAGCTCCCGAGGACTCAGTGATCGATGGGGCCCAGAAAGAGGGCATTGGCACGACGAATGCTGGAGTCTACTCTTATCAACTACTCACGTCAGGAGGCACCATGTCCGAACCCCTGTACCGCTCGAGACCGGGCGGATTCGATATTCTACCGGCATCCCAGGACGAAGCCGAGAAAATTATCGATGGGGTTTATCTCTCTCGAGGCCTGTCGAACAGCTTCCTGATCGTTACGCCGGAAGGCCGGGTGGTCGTCAACACCGGGATGGGGTTCGAAGCGCCCGTACACAAGCGGAACTACGACGCTGTAGACGACTCGCCCGTTCGCTATATCGTACTGACTCAGGGCCATGTGGATCACGTGGGCGGCTTCGACTTCATGGCCGAGGCAGGTACCGATCTCATCGCTCAGGCGAACAACGCGGCCTGCCAGGCAGACGATGCGAGACTCAGCCATTTTCGGCCTGCCAGGAGCGGGTTTGCGTTTGCGGAAACCATCGGAAAAGCCCTGCGGTATGTGCAGGCCCAGGGCGGCGCGCCGAGCGCTCAGTCCAGCCCGGTGCCCAGCATTACATTCGAGGAGGAATACCGTTTCGAACTCGGAGGGGTGCGATTCGAGCTCTTCGCCGTGCCGGGGGGTGAAACCGTCGACTCCCTGGCGATCTGGCTTCCCGAGCAAGGCGCTTGCTTCACTGGAAATCTCTTCAGCGCGCTCTTCGGCCATATCCCCAACCTGGTGACCATCCGGGGTGACCGCTACCGGGAAGCCTTGGGTTTCGTCGATTCCCTGGAGAAGGTTTTGGCCCTGGACTCCGAGATTCTATTGGTGGGTCATCACGATCCCTTGATTGGCCGTGCGCTGATCCGGAGGGAGCTCGAGCGGATTCGTGATGCCACGCTCTTTGTTCATGATGAGACCGTCAAGGGAATGAATCAAGGCAAGGACGTTCATACCCTGATGCGCGAAATCCAGCTGCCCCCGCATCTTGAAGTGGGAGAAGGCTATGGCAAGGTCGCTTGGGATGTTCGCGCTATCTGGGAAAACTACGCCGGGTTCTTTCATCATCGGTCTACCACCGAACTCTATGGCGTCCCGGCAGAGAGCGTTCACGCGGATCTGAGCGAACTCTCCGGGGGCGCAGGCGTTGTGGCAGCGCGGGCGGCCGAGCGCTTGGCTGCTGGCGAGCCCCAGGCCGCCATCCACTTGGTGGAGGTGGCCCTGGGAGGCGACCCCGGGAATCGCGCGGCGCTGGAAGTGGGGTTGGCCGCCCACCGCAAGCTGGATGCCGAGAGCGAGAACTTCTGGCTCAGCGCGTGGCTCCGGAAGCAGATCGCCAGTCTGGAAGCGCGCCTGGCCAAGCTCGGGGCCGCTCGGCAATGAGTGGCGATGAAATTCATATCCGCGATCTGGCCGAACCGATCCTGACTCCGATGCAGCAGGCAGCCCGAGACGGAGCCAAACAATTCCCTGTGGATCTCAGCGAAGAGGCGGTTCTTGGTGAGGCCGTGGAGCGCACTGGGCTTTCGGATTTTGGCGCCGAGGATTTTCGCGTGCGTCTCGCGTTGCAACTGCAGAGCGTCAACGAGGATACGGGTCTCGGGGCCGTGGGGCGAATCTCGGTCTACCGCGATCTGGTGCGTTATGCGGCGAACCGGCTTCGGTTCGAGGATCTCCTGAAGCGGCATCCTGAAATTCTCGATGTCGAGATCCGCAAGCCCATCATCATTGGGGGCCTGCCCCGTTCGGGGACCACCCATCTGCTGAACTTGATCGCCGCCGACTCACGGCTTCGTTCGCTTCCCTATTGGGAGAGCCTGGAGCCCGTGCCCGACCCCCAGGAGGCTCCCGGCTCCGGCGGTGAGGATCCGCGCCTGGCGCGCTGCGAAGAGGGCTACGCCCAACAACTCGCCATGATGCCCCTGCTCAAGAACATGCACGATATGGCGCCGGATCACATCCACGAAGAGATCGAACTTCAAGGGTTGGATTTCTCCTCGTATCTCCTCGAGTGGACCACCACGGTTCCTCGCTGGCGCGACTACTACTTGGCTCATGATCAAACGCCCCATTACGTTTATATGAAGCGGGTTCTTCAAGCCCTGCAGTGGATGCGCGGTCCCCAGCGCTGGGTTCTGAAGTCCCCCCAACACCTGGAACAGCTGGGTCCGCTTCGCGAGGTCTTCCCCGACGCCACCGTGGTGCTCACCCACCGCGACCCTATATCGGTGGTGGCTTCGGCGGCCACCATGTTGGCGTATGGAGACCGCGTGCGTCGCAAGCGTGCCGATCCGCCGGCCGTGGCCGAGTACTGGGCGGACCGCGTGGAGACATTGCTTCGTGCTTGCGTGCGCGATCGCGACTTGATCCCCGCCGAGAGCAGCCTCGACGTACTCTTTCACGAATTCATGGCCGACGATGTCGCCACAGTCGAACGCATCTACGCATTGGCTGGGCTGGAGATGACTGCGGAAGCCCGAGGCGAGTTGGACGGATTCATGGCCGCCAATCCCCGGGGCAAGCACGGACGCATCGTGTATGACCTGAAGGGCGATCTCGGCATTGACGCGCCCGCCCTGCGTGAGCGCTTTGCGTTCTACTTCGATCGCTTCCCGATTCGCGAGGAAGCGCACTGAGATTGGCCGGCTGTCATGAGTTCTGGCTGATGAGGGAGACCTAGATGGGCGAGGCAGCTTGCCAGTTCGACTATGCGGGGAGTCGGGTTCTGGTGACCGGCGGATCGAACGGCATTGGGGCGGGGATTGCGGCGGCGTTTCGCCGAGCTGGCGCCGAGGTGGTGATTACCGGCACCCGCGCCTCAGCGGACGAGTACGATCACGATCTCTCGGGTTACGAGTACCATTCTCTCGAGGTCCGGGAACCCGCTGATATCGAGCGGCTGGCAGGGGGTCTGGGCCGCTTGGACGTTCTGGTCAACAACGCGGGGGCCAGCCTGCCGGGCGGTCGCAACGAGTGGGAGCCCGATGTCTTCGAAGAGAGTGTGGCCATCAACCTGTTCGGCGCCTTTCGGCTGTCGGTCGCCTGCAAGGCAATGCTCAGCGCCAGTGCGCAACGGGGCGGGGGCAACGTGGTCAATCTCGCCTCCATGTCGTCCTTCATCGCTGTGCCCATCGTGCCGGGCTATGGGGCCGCCAAGGCGGGCATCGTTCAGATGACCCTGAACCTCGCGGTGGCTTGGGCGACGGATGGCGTTCGGGTTAACGCCGTGGCGCCCGGCCTGATCGAGAGCAACATGACGGCGGCCATGAAGGGCATCGAGGTGCTCGAGAAGCCGCAGATCGATCGAACGCCCATGGGCCGATGGGGGACGCCCGAGGATGTGGCCCCTGCGATTCTCTTTCTCGCCAGTGGCGATGCATCCTTTGTGACCGGGCAGACGCTGAATGTCGATGGCGGGTACTCGGTCGCTTGAACTTCACAAGCACGCGAGCGGCCCACTCCGACTCGCCGGTCTTCGGGTTGGGGGAGTCCGACCCAGCCCGATGGACTCGTCGGTTGGTCACGCTGCTTGGAGTCCACTTGGCTCTGGCGTTGCTGCTGGCGAGTGCGCCGCTTTGGCTGCCGTTGTTGGCCCTGGTGGGGTTCTTCCAGCGGGGCTCGTTCCCGGCCCTGCGCTGCTTTCTCTATCTCACGTGGCTGATGGCCTGCGAGAGTCTGGGCGTCCTCATGGCATTTCTGCTTTGGCTGCGACCCCGGGGCAGTCGGGAACTGTGGCTCCAGCGTCACTATGCGCTGCAGGGTTTCTGGATTGGGGCACTTTTCTTCGGCGCACAACGCCTGCTGGGAATTCGACTTCAGATCTTGGGCGGGGATGCGCTCGCCCGGGGGCGGGTGATTCTCCTCATGCGCCACACCTCGGTGGTGGACGCGCTGCTTCCGCATCTCGTGGCGGGGCGCACTTTCGGCATACGCCTTCGCTATGTGGTCAAACGCGAACTCCTGATCAACCCTTGCCTGGATATCGTCGGCAACCGTCTCCCCAACGCTTTCGTACGCCGAGGCTCACCCGATGCGGGTCCAGAGATCGCCCGGGTGAAGGCGCTCGCCGCGGGGCTTGGACCCGGGGACGGTGTGCTTCTCTTTCCCGAAGGCACGCGCTTTACCGCCGAACGCCGGACGAAGATCCTGGCGGGATTGAAGGCCAGGGGAGAAACCGAGCGGCTTGATTCGGCGAGCCGCTTGAAGTCGATTCTGCCAATCCGTTTTGGGGGCGTGCTCGGACTGATGGACGCCGATCCCGAGGCCGACGTGGTTTTCTGCGCGCATACGGGCACCGAGCGCCTGACCCGGTTGGGCGATCTGTTCTCAGGGGTCGCTCAAGGGGCACTGCTGCAAGTCGGGTGCTGGCGGGTTTCGGCGGCATCGATTCCCCGGGACGCGGCCGGGCGGAGGGCATGGCTGGAAGCCGAGTGGGAGCGAGTCGACGCGTGGGTTCGG